>JBKQWH010000458.1:0-22094 GCA_052139635.1 Capsulimonadaceae bacterium | reverse complement strand
ATGGCTGGGCGGATTCATGTTCGTCCAGTACAAGCGTTGCGGTTGACTTCGCATCAGGGGCTGCGAACGATGTTCCGGATACCGCAAGCAACACCCCGACTACCAGCGCAAGTGTTACGATGTGGGAGTAATATCGATGCATCTTTAGACCTCGATCGGTTAGCTCTTAAGAATGTTCAGCGTTAACATTATTACGACCGCGGATTCGGGACTATTAGCGGCCCGTTCTCAGGCTCTCGTTGGCGGCGCGGACCTGCTGGATGGTGCCTCTTCTTCTTGTGCTGTACGGCGACCTGAGGTTTCGGCACAGTATCGATGGGGGAAGTAACCGGTCCCTCGGCCACGATGCGCAGCCTAATTCTCTTGTCGCGGCCCTTCTCTATTGACGCGCGAACGGATTGAAGCAAGCCCGTGTGATCGTTCGCCAGGTATTCACTATAGTTACTATAAGTAAGATCGCTACGGATCACTCCGGCGGATTTATAGGCTGTGTTGAGGACCGAACTAATCCAGGCATCGACCGTGCGGTCGGTTCTATGAGTCTTTGGAAGTTGGTCCGTCGTCGTTTTGTGATAGGCCAACTGGTACCCGGCCTCGCAGGCTTTCCGTTTAATCGCTTGAGCCGAGGCTAGCAGTCGGTCGGTCAACGTAAGGTGTCCCCCAGGAGGACTTGGCTTTAATCTTGGCCCAGGCTTAGGACCAGTCGGGTGGATCAGGATCGCCCCTGCAACAATCGCAACGGTAACCGCAACGGCACCCAACCTGATATGCTGGGCAAGCGATTCCGATGCGATCTGCCGGTCTGGCTGTGGCTTTTTCGTGTTTTGTCTAGGGTCAGGATGGGGCATTAACTTGAAGTCGCTCGCCAGTGTCTCACACTCGGTCGCAAGTTTACTCAGCGCTGACGATTGACTATGTTGTAATACAGGACCAAGACGATAAGTGAGATTTCTAATAGTACGGGCTGTTTGCGTGAGGCTGAGGGCGGATTTCTCCATGTTCCGTTGGAAATCAGCCTTCTCCAGACGGCCGGCATCTCTGAGGTCGGAGGATACTTTGTCTTCCAGCCTCTCAATCTTAGTGGTTATAGAATTTGTAAGTTTCCGCGCCTTACGATCCGCAGTATCGTTCACGCTGACCAATTCCGACTGCAGGTCATCGGCCAGCTTCTTGATTCTTCCTTCGGCTTCACTTCTGGTTAGCATATTTGCTACCTCCGCGCGCAATACGTTAACAAATCCAGGAGCTTCCTTATCGCGCACCCACCAAGTCGCAAACGATTCCGGAATGTTTCCTGAATTAGCAATCTTCGATATCCAGCTCCGAAAACTGACCCTATTCGCTTCGGTGGCGTCGTACGGCCCATTCCACGGCTCGACTATACTTGTGAGACGCGGCACTACGATGGATTGAGCGACCGGGACCGGAATCAAAGCACGACTTCCGTTGTCTAGTTGCGTGGCGATGGCATCGAACGCTCCGGCTTCGTCGAGATAGAATGGATCGTTGCCAAATGTCGCTAGCTCATTCTCGCTTAGCAAAACACAACAGTATTCCAGGGCAATTCGTAGGCTGTTTGCTGCGAGAGCGCGGGCGTCCCTGCGTATCCGCATAAAGGCATAGTCGCCTGACGGTTGGAATCGCCAGAACAGAAAAACCGATCCCATCGGTGGGAACTGCGATATCTCATTAATCGGATGAAACTGCTTGCAGATTGTCCGCACGTCCTCGCCAATGTCTCCTGTGAGTCCATTTATATCAAGTTCACATACATGTAGATCATAGTCTCCTCTGACCATAAGTTTAAATGCGGTCGTGAAAGCCGCCCAACGAAGCTCCAGTTGCACATTGCAAAGCCCTGAGTCGGTCGTCATTCTTCTGCTCCCCAGCCAGTCAGTCCGTCTCGGTCAGCAATCAACTCTAACTCATCTAGCGCTTCCGCTCTCTTTCGCTGTCCTATGGAAGCCCCAAGAAAGAAGCTCTTAATGTCGTAGAACATCGTCCCATTCCATCGGATCACTTTCGCCGTCGTCCAGAGCAGGGGTGATGCGCATCCGGTAGGGGTGATAGGTGGAACTGGATCGAAGGGCCAATTGAGGTCGGATTCCTGGGTTTCCGGATTTACGTGGGGGCGTGAGGAGGTTATTGCCGTCGAAATCCATTTCGTAAATTCAACAACACCTGGCCCATCAGGTGGGCGGCTTATCTCTCGCCAATGGGCCTCTAGGTCTCTATAGTGGAAGGTTGTCAATGCCGCGTCAAGGCCGTCGAGATCGAACGAGTTCGTGTCCGTGTTCATCCATTCGTCGCATTTCGTCAAAACCAAGGCAATCGGCACGACCCGACCTGAACCATTGCTCTTAATGACACGGTTCATGAGTTCCTTATACGTCCGATGTAGCGCCAGGAAGTCTTTGTCTCGCGAGCCGCGCCTGGCCCAAGACATATCCGCAATCAAGATGATGCCGTCCGTGTTTTCGACACGCTGCCAAAACTCGTCTAATAGCACCCTGTCAGTGAATGTTCCAGCGAACGCTCCGCCTGGATAGTCGAGAATGCTAAACTGTGCAATCTCCTGTTGCCGAAGTAGCAATTCAAAGTCAAGGTTCGAAGAATCGACGTTCCCACCTGGAAATAGATTGTGTGCATATAAACGTGTCGCAATGGTTTCCAAGTTTGTCCCCGCCCCAGATGATTCACTATGCGTATAACGCATGCTTGATGCTGGTTTAATGGTGAGCTGCCCTGGATTCTTCATTGTCCATTCGTAATAGGCTGCAGCCAAGAAGGCTGTCTTACCAGACGCTGGGCCGCCAACAACGGTGAGCGTGAGGGGGACGGGTCGACTATCTGTAACGATCCCCGTGTCGGCGTTCCTCCGCTGGTGGAGTAAGACAAGACGTCTGTCGGCGTTGAACGCCCAAATTACGACATAACACGAGAATAGAAGCCCACATATCGAGACGACAAGAAGAACGTGCTGAAGTATCGGTTGCTGTTGGAATGTGTTCAGTGCGAACTCGAACAGACGGCTCATGACACCCACAATGCAAGCCTGAGCTAGGACTTGTACTACCGCCCAAGCCGGGTGTTTCTTCGTCCACGCTCTGGCAATTAGTATCCCGGCCACTGAGCAGGACACCATTATGCCCAAGCGGTACGTAACCCAACTCTGGTCGAAAAGCGCCGGATTACCGACTGGCAACGGGTCGTGCCATTTGCTAGTCTCTGGGGTAAGCCGTTTTAATGTTGCGATGACAACCGCATAAAGTGAGCCTGTTATCACGCTGACAACGAGCCAATCTCGAAATGCCTCGACAGCTTCGCGCCAGCGGCCGAAGAGCCGCGGTAGCGCGATTCTCGGAAGGGCTGTTGCGATTACCGTTGCCAACAATACGCTGATCGCCACGGTGACAATATCTCTCACGTTGTGGTTGCCATGGTGACTTGGAATAGCCGATGGGACCCACGTGGCCAATAACACGAGGCATATGAGCAGGACCCACTTGGCCTGATCGGCGCGTAGCTTCCGGGCTTTCGGATCAAGCCTCGGGGACGATCGCACTCTGTTGCTTGCCGCCGGGATCGCCTGTCGAGCAACCCGGAGTTGCTGATCCCCGATCACCTCTGAAAGCGGAAGCTGCGAAAACTGGTTCGTGTTCGCTTTCGTGTTTATATTGGAACTGGATAAGACGTCCTCAAGGCTCCTTCTGAGGTCCGGGTCGTTCTCCAATAAAGCACAAATACTATTGGTTAGATCGTCGACCGCGCTCAGACTACCCGGATTCGCTGCCATACGCTGCGCGGCGCCCTGCGCCAGAGGGTCAGCTTGAACCTTAGGGAACAGCTCGTTCCAAACCGCTGACGCAATGTGGTCGACTTTCGGGTCTCCAGGATTCTGCATAAGATGTGGCAGGTCGGGTGATATGCACTCCGTAATCCGATCCGCGAACTGAACCAAATTTGCTTCCATTGTCCGTTTCTGGCCTCCCGATCAGTACTTTACGGTCAAGCGTTAAGTCCGTACATCCCCGGCAATGACAATTCACCATACTTCAACGACCCTTCGCCGGCAGCCCAACGTGGAACTACTAGGCGGCCTCAACACAGATACTTCTCAATCGGCGTCCTGTATACGCAGTACGCGACCTAAACGGGGCATTCACCCTTTCTCGGCGTTTACCCGACGGTTAACTTCGACGCAAAACCTTAGTTATGTCAGTCGATAGAAACGTGCCATGGATGGACGCAGAGCCTTAGTATTCAGCTTATATCCTCCCTTGCCCGGTTCGATTTCCGCAAACGTTCCTGCGAGGGCGCTGTTAGAGGTTGGAATGCTATTCTCATGATCCGGCTCGAGCCAACGGGCACGCTCACCTTCCCCGGGTCGGCCTTCGATACGGGTCATTCCTGCCTCAGCCAATTCTCTGATTCGTTGGCTTTGGGCCTGACGCAACTCCGCTGCCAGTGCCGTAACCCAATCCCTGTACTCAGGCCGTGTCCCGAGCAGTTCTGTGGCGTCGCCATAGAGCGCCTTGTCCAGATCCGTTAGCCGATGAGCAGTGAAGTATCGTTCGTCGTTGCTGCGCGCGGCATTGAGAATTTCCTTCCATTGCGCATTCACGATGAGTACAAAGAGAGTGAGATAGTCGAACTCAGGTGTACCTTTCGTTACAACAGGTGCCATCTGGGCGTCGGTTGCTGCACCGCTTCTTGGCAGTGCCGGAAAACTGGCCAACGTTCCGGACGCTCGCCTACCGGCGAGTTGGGGCTGCGAGTCTGGAGATGGAGGCGCGGAATTTGCCGACTGGATCTGGCGGATAGCTCCCTGAAGCGCCGTCATGATCATATCGACGCGGTCTATGCGATCAAGTTGATCCTGCATGTCTGCCATCTGACGCGATATCTGCTCGCTCGCTAAAGTTGCCTTCTCGGCGGCCTCCCGCGCCTGTCCGATGGCCTCTTGCTGGCGCCTAAGAGCAGCATTTGCGTCATTTTGAACGCCTTGAGCCTTGGTCAGCATCTCTATGATAGCGCCCGACGTAGTTTCTGCGGTGTCACAAGCGTTTTGAGCAGCCGTTACTAGCGCTTGCAGCGTGTCGTCAGTCTGTCTCTCCTTTACCTCAAGCGCTCTCAGCAATTCGTCCTGGCGCTCGTTGAGCAACCCGCCAATTTCGCGTTTTAGCTCTCGGGCGTGCTGGAGGACAGGCTCATGCGCCTTTCTTATTTCCTCTTTCGCGAACGCAACAGCGCCATCCTTCGCAACATCAAGTTTTTGAACGGCACCTTTTAACTCCTGCAGGATTTCGGCGGCGAGTGCCTCTTTGCCCTCTAGCATACCAAGTAATTCGCCTTGCCGCTCAGTGAACATCTCCGCGATTTCGCGTTTGAAGGTACTTATCTGCTCGACAATAGGGGTGAATGCCTTTTTCATTTCCTCAATCGCGGACGCGACGGCATCGTCTTTCGCAATGCTCAACGTGTTTGCTGTGGTATCTCCGAAAGCCATCTGGCTGGCCTCGATCTGTCTCTTAAGATTCTCCGCCTTTGCGTCAATGGCCTTCTGGGCTTCTATATTTGTTGCTTCAATATGCGCCGTAATGGACTCGATAAACTTCTCCATGTGCATCTTCGCCGTTGCCGCATAGGCGTCATCTGTGACATTTTTCATGTATTCTTCCATCAAAGATGAAATCTCGTTCTCTTTTGCTTCCAAAATCGTCAATGCGGTCAGCGTTTCCTGTGTGACCTTGCTTTCCAACTCCCCAATGGCCTTTGCTTTCGCTTCAGTTATTAGAGATTGTGCGGCCGCTCCTTCATCGAGCCCAATGACTGCGGAATGTCGCTTCTCCAATTTATCGACACGGTCAATGAGGAGAATGAGGTCAGGCGTGTTCGCGTCGCTTCGATCATGTTCCCGTAAGGTTTGAATCTCCGTCTCGATAGATTTGATTTGTTCATCGTGTTGCGAAAGAATCCGCACGAGATGTGGCGCGCTGTCCGGCATTGTGGCGTCCGGCTCAACCTCCAAGGTAGCAGCGAAGATATTCATGTCCTCAGCGTCGTTAAGTCTCGTCGATCTCGTTTGTCCCCGAGCTATCA
Organism: Capsulimonadaceae bacterium; assembly: GCA_052139635.1. Taxonomy (GTDB): domain Bacteria; phylum Armatimonadota; class Armatimonadia; order Armatimonadales; family Capsulimonadaceae; genus JBKQWH01. The sequence continues at coordinate 15,992 of JBKQWH010000458.1, read as the reverse complement.
CCTCTGAGGGCTTTGCAAGTGTCTCCTTAACATCAGATTGTTGGCGGTCGATATCGTGACAGCGCTGGGCGACGCTCTCGTTGTACCTGCCCCTGAAGAGGCCGCCCAGCCTGAAGGGCCAGAAACCCGTGTTTGATGCAGACGTGGCAGGTTTGGCCTCCAATGATGGAGACGAGTTGGTCGAGGAGTTAGGCTCGTGTTTGGAGTCGGATGCACTTTCCTTATTATTCTGATTCTTAAATAACGTAAATACGATTCTGGTGCCGGAAAATATAATTACGGCTACAATCAAAACTGCGATTGCGGTCCCTTTTCGTTTTTTGTCTTCTGTCCGATTCGCGCTCACGCTGGACGGAGTTATTGTGGTTGCTGTCTTCCGAGTGCTTGAGCGATTACTTAATATATCGACGCTCGTCGTCCCGAATACATGCGGGTCGTATCTCACCCATGTTGCGCCAGGTATTCCATTAGATTGGACTTGAGCTCCGTCACCCATAAACACAAGAGTGGTGATGTCGCCTTTCGTTTCTACTGTAACCTGCTTTAGCCCCGGAACCTTTTTCGTTCCGCCCTGCGCGTATTCCCATGCGTCGATTGTACGGTTGAGAATAAACAACGCCTGTTTCTTGTCTTCATTACTTTTGATTGACAGAACGGGCACGCCCTCACCCGTGGGCGCAGATGGCAATACGTATAAAGAGACCGCGTTGCTGTCAAGACGGTGTACAGTCCATCGGTTCGTGGGCGTGAATTGTGCCATTGTCGGCAGCGGGATCAACAAAAGACATAACATCAGTCCCACTGTTATCCGGCGAGTGGAGAACGCCTGGACATTGCCCGCGTCCAGAGCGCATAGTCGCATGACAACCGTTTTTCTCGCTGTGAGCATCCGTTGCCAAACCTTCGATTCTGCCAACGAACTCAAGCCTAAATATTCGGTCGATTCAGGCAACTGTTATGTCCTCCGCATTGGAATCTAGCTTTATTGTGGCTTCCCCTGTATTCCGAAATGTCAACAACGGACGGAGCTGACAGCCCGATTCCGGAGCGGCCGGCAGCGGAATGACATAACTAATCCGGGGGACCGAATCTTCCGGAAGTTTTGTCATGACGTATAGCGTACCGTCCTCATATGGCTGGAGCGTCAGTGGCCGCGCCATGGCGCTCGATCCGGGTGTTGAACCAGGCTGTAGTACATCCGCGCGCTCTACGGAAGTGCCACCGGTTTCGAGCTTCAAGCCGACGCCGAAACCGAGTATGTCCGGCGTCTTGACCTGCAATATCGCCGCAGCTCCTCTGGCCACGTTCTGGGTCAACGGGCGTTCCGGGTCTGTGGATATGCCAGCCAGTTGGTGCCGTCGGGGAACCAATGTCGCCTGAACAAAAAAGTGCTCCAAGCGATCAACAATGATCGGAATCAAGACACTACCGCCGGTAAGACAGAGCCAGCGAATCTCGTGCGGTGCCAGGTTGTGCTGATCAAGAACGTTAACAACGGAACCAGCACCAAGGGCGTCGCCAGGGTTGAGTGGCGCAGTCAGCATCTTGTCCATTTCTGGTTTAACTACGGCATTTACGAGGTCCCAAGTTAGTTCCCAATCGAAAGGCGGATTTAATCGAACGGTTGTAGTGGCCGCGTTGGCATCTCTTGGAAATGCGAGTTCCTCTTTGGCAGCGCGAACTTCCTGAAGTAGTATGTCCATTTCAAACTCGCGCTCAATGCCGCTTACCTCCAGAATGAAGCTATCTTTACGTGAACCATCCTTAATCTTACCCTCCTGCTTCGCTTTAGCTAGTAGTGAACGCGCCAACAGACGGTCAATGGTGTTTCCGCCAAATTCATATCCACACTGACAAAGTACATGAAATGCAGGTATTGTTCCGGCGTAAGAAACACGCACAAATGAGATATCCGTCGTTCCAGCGCCGCAATCGAACACGCAGACTACGTGATTGTTTGAAGGAACGAAACCCCACTGGCTGCCACGCATTAGGAAATCGGCTGCAGCGCACTCCGGTTCGCGCACCATGCGGATCGCCAGACGAGGTCCGAATGCGGCGCGAGCAGCAGACTCGGTACGCTCGAGTTGCTCCTGATGAGCCGCCGGAGTTTCCCCGATGGGCATCGCCAATACCGCCAATATGTCGTCGGGGGAGATGGCTCCGAAGGGGGTCCTCACAGCATCGGCGCCGATCGCATCGACGGTTCTGTTCCACATGTGCTTGAGAAAGTCCGTGACGATTTGCGATACGTTTCTGCTGCCGGGCAGGCCGCGGCCTGAAAGGTTCCCAGTCCGTAGCCGCGTCTTCATGTCGCGCACGACTTCAGTCATGGCGGGAGTGGACCAGCCAAATTGGCTTCCTGTTGCCGGTGCCGCATAATAGTGAATGGCGGACGGCACCCACCAGGTCAGTTTGGGCGGGTCATAGGTCGTGTTCGGCCACAGCACAGGCTGCGTCAACTCCTCCGCCCAGTGGCGTGTAAAGAAGACAGCGGACTTTGACGTGCCGAAATCAATGCCCGCCGTGTAGGGATGCTCCGGCGCTTCAGGAATTTTCGGGCGGATCTCGACGATCTCCACTGTCCGCGTCCCGGCTTCCCCTTCTATAGATATTGCGGCCTTTCCAAAACCAGGCATCGCGGTAACAAAGATTTTCGCAAGGCCTCCGCCTTGAACCTTCAACGAAGCGGACACCGTCGGGGTGCCTGCCTCCACCGAGAACTCGCAGTCGACCGCTCTGACATGCAAGTCTTCCTCTATGTTGCCGGGGTTATGAATTATCAACACCGGCTTGGCCCGGCGTGGGCGGACAAGCAACCGCTCGGGGATCAGCAAGGCGCGCCTATCCACCCAATGCAGCGCCAGGGGAATCGAGCGCTCCCGCTTCGCCTCCAGAGGAGGCCCATCCTCGCGCCGTACGCCGTCTAGTGCCCACAGAAAAACATCCACGCTTGCCGTCCCGGCCTCGATTTGAGAGCGACGCAACCTGATGGCTATTTCGCGCTCGCTACTTGGTTCGAGGGCAAAGTAGCGCGGCAGCCCGGCAGGAATTTCGACGCCGGTCGGCTGTTCCGATTTCAGTCCCGCGTAGAGCCTCCCGAGGCCCGAATTTCGCAACAAGAGCCGGGCGGTCGCGAACGCGGCTCCGTCCAGGTTCACGCTGCCGGAAACGCAAGTGGCCTCCAGCTTGCCCAGGGGGACGCCGCACTGCATGCACCAGGAGTGCGCGGCGCTGACACTGGCGTCGTGATTACAATCAGGCATCCTTCACCTCGAAAGATTGTGACAAGTTTAGAGACAGCATGAGTTTTATCCTGTGATCTCCCGATCGCGCCGCACCGGCTTTATTGACTGACTCAGGGCCACCGCCTTTGTGTAACATCCCTTAATGAAATGTGACACGGGCGTATTTGTCTAGCACGGGCTTCAGGACGTCGCTCGGAATAGCGTAGTTGGCGTTACCGGATGCCTGCCCGTTCTTCACGATATCTGCTGCTGTATTCATGCCGATCACAGTTCCATCTTCCAACGTCAACGGGCCGCCACTATCGCCACCAGCCAGGGAAGCGTTGTGTTTGATCCACTTATAGGGAGCGCCCTCCTTGATCTGGTCGGTGCCGGTAATAGCTCCGGGCTGCTGCGTACACCCCCTCGTATCGAGGCCGGAGTGAGGAAAGCCATAGGCCACAACCTTTATTCCCGTGTGAAGAGTCAACGAGTCGCCAAAATGCACGTCGGAATGAGGCTGCTCGCCCACGATTTCCAGGACGGCCCAATCATGAGCGAGTGGATCGTCAGAGGACCATTCCTGATCTGAATCCTTAAGAGTAGCTTCCACTTGCGTTTCGTGATCGGTACCTCGGTACAGTGTCAAACGGTAGGTTCCGGCGTAGGCCTGGTGCGTATGTTCGTCCATCACGACATGACGGTTAGTCAAGACGTACCCCCGTTTGGCATCAATAACCATCCCGGAGCCATATCCGCGACCATTATCGACATAAACAACTGCGTCTTTGACGACTCCCAATCCTGAGTAAGGAAACAGAAGGACGATGAGGACCAAAAGGACGGCATTGAGTGCCGTAGCGCCGATGGCAGGCCCCCAGCGAACGTGAGTACGGGTAATATCGGTTGTCGTTACCGTTTCCCAATCGGTGCTATAGTATGTTGCCAATGTTCTTCCTCCCGCCAACCTCATTGTGGAATTAACCGCGCCCCGGACAGGCAGGGTTTGAGCATTTAGCTTGCAGACCGGGCTTCACAGCACCCATTCTGAAGCCGCACGCGCCGCAAGACCATTCATTCGTCTGCTCGTTTTTTGTAGCCCATGGATGGACGTTGTCCGGCACAATCGGCTGTGCCACCTCGCAGAGGAGGTCAACATCGCCGTCGGCGTCAAGCCCAAACATGTCCATCTGGGGGCAATATGCGTTGACAGGCAGTCGTCGAACGACCGCAATCATCCCCACTAACGCGCTCGCGATGTCGCCGGTGCCGCCGGGCACGTGCTGCAAATCGATCCAGACTTTTTCCAGCGCGCCCTTTGCGGTAGTGTTAGCGGCAAGAGTTCGGGCTGCGATATTGGGGTTCAGCTTGCTCAGCGTAATCTTGCGCTGGTGTTGTATGCCAGTTAAAGCGTCTATGTATGTAAAGACATGTGACTTCGCCGTTGTTGAGAACGGAGGCAGAGCGACTTGAGATGCGCTGCCAAAGACGCTTGCCCCGTTAGAAGCAGCCGGTGTCGACAGGTCCGCTCGCAGTTGTTCATTGTTCACTAGAGTCAGAAGCGTAAGCATCAGCTTGCGTGCGCTCTTCACATCCGAGTCGGAAAGGGCGATTCGGTACTGCTCCTCGACGGATGTAAGTAAATCCAGCACGTCCGTCGGTTCCAAAGTCCAGGTGAGGCCGGAAGCAGACACCGAATTATTACCTGTTTTGGCGTCGTGCATAAGTGCCCGCAGTTCGGCGATAGCTGCCGCCGTTTCTCCTCGATTGGCCGGATCTCTCAGGTGCTTTGTCAAGAGTTCGTCCACCTTTGATGAGAGTTGGGTCTTAACGGCAAGTTCATGCACGGCCATCGTCCAACGTGCCGGGTTTATTATGCCGCTAAGCGACACGGCATCATCCCGATAAACGATAGAATATCTGGTCCTCTCGATAGTAAGCCCGGGGGGCATGCAGTTTCCGATGCGAAGGGTTTCCAGCAGCAATAGACGTGCGGACGCAGCATCTATTTCCTTGGGTAGGGCTGGCGGCAACACGTCTGCGCGGGCGTAGTGCAGAGAGGCGGAATCGCCAAGCAATTGCCGTCGATCATCCGGGCCAAGACCTGCAATGATACGAGATGGGAAGGAGGCTCGCAAATAGACAATGCCTGCCAAGGCTGGCTCGATATCCGTGGTCCATTCTTGAATGGGGGCGACGACCGGTACACCACCCTCATTATTCACATTCGTGTGTTCCTTCTGAATGACGTCGCGAAGTGCCGCATGCGACTCTAGGTGTGCCGCAGCATTGTTGATAAGCGAGTAGAATTCCACTTTGTTCTTAAATCCGGCCGGGTTGCCCGGAAGCAGGTACGCGTAATCGGTGTCGGTGATGTTTAGCATGAGCGGCGGCCAAGCCTCCTTGACCAGGCTTTTCCCGTCGATTTGCCAATTACCCTGGTTCTTCTCACCCATGAGGCGCACAACGGACTCGCCGAATATGGTCTCTGTTGCGGGAATAGGCAATCCATCGTTATCATACGCCGAAGAGAGCGCCTTCTTGATTGCCTCTTCAATCTGGAGAAACGGTCTCAAGTCCAGCTTTCCTTCCGGTGTTTTCGGCAGCGATGAAGCGAAAGCCTCAACTCGGTACGCTTTTTCCACCTGGCTCAGCACTTTCGGATCAGGCTTGATCGCGAAGCGCGCTATTTTAGCCTGGACGATGTCATCCGCAAGAACTACGCCTGGCGGGCATCCAACGCGCCAGGACTGATCGGCGGCACCGCCCCATACGTCACGCCACTTGGTGATGTACGATGCTAATTGCGCAAGTCCCGGTCTTAGCGCTTCTATCTTCGCAAGCACCTGGGTGTATATCTGGAGTTTGGCGTTCAAGACTGCCATCTCTATCTGGCGATTTTTCTCCTCGGCAAGCCGCGGTTCGGCGGTGGGTGCAGTCGAGCGAGCAGTTCCCTGCCACGGTCCAAGCCACGGATCGCGCACACGACGAACGGCGGCGGCAGCAGGCCCAGGCTGGCTGCCTTTCATTTTGTCTATGCAAGCTTCGATAAACTGCTTCTCTTTGAGGATGGTCTCTTGCAAGTAACTAAGAAAGGCGAGCGCCACATTCGGCCCTGTGACCACGTCGAAAGCAAATTTTTCACTTTCTTTCTGTATCCGAGTTACCAGCGCCTTCACGCTTTCGTCACGGTTGTGGAAGACCGTTCCCGTGAAGTACCCATCACGTGACACGTCGACCGGGGCGCCCTCCTGATACGCGCATAGATTCTTAATGTCCGCGGCTGTTCGCGCTCCCTTCATTACCTCAAGCGGTGATGTTTGGTCGCTAGAAACCAATTTCAGGTAGAGGCGGTCGCAGGCAACGTCACGCTTGCTTCCGGCGTTCTGAACATGACCGGGCGGGAGGCCGAGCTCGGACTGAAGCTCCTCATAAGCTGGCTTGCACAGACGCAGCCGCTCTATGTCGCTCATTGATGTTTTGAGCCACTTATTGGCTACGCCTGTAATAGCCAAGCCGATTGATTCCTCGAGATACTTTTTTGCCGGGAACTGGCGTAGGCTTACGCCGAACGTACAGTATACATTCGGGTAACCCATTTGGTCCTGAGGGTGATCGTAGAAGTTCGTGAGGAAGTCACTCTGGCGCGAGGCAATCTCACCCGGACCTGTCAGGCGCATGAAAACCATGTCGGCGATCCGCTGCTTCATGATATCCACGGAGCCCTTGGTGGTCTGTGCCAGTGCGCCTGCGCCTGCCATTGGGGATACGACGTAGCAATACTGGTACGGAGGGTCGCACCCGATAACGTCAGGCAGGTCCATGTTGTTGTAATTTGCTGTGAAAACGTCATTACGACGTGAAAAGTGGTCTATCTCGTCCAGCAGGGCGGCGCTATTCTGTTGTTTGCCGGACGTGTCTCCCTGTTCAAGTTTTAAGCCCGTAGGAGCAACAGCGACGATACCGACTTGTTCCCACTGGCCGGATTTGGGGAGCAGCATGCGGGTAAGATAGCCGATATCAATAAAAAAACCACTTCCAGACCCGCCGCCTGCTGATGCAATGACGAACACGCGCAATGCTGCTGATGTGCCGACCTCTGGATCGTTTCCTTCGCTGTCTGCCAGGAGTTGCGCCACGGAGGTTCGCATTAGCCCGATAAACGTTGCCAATTCTGCGCCCGCCAGTAGAGCCAGCCGGCCATAAGCCCGTACTCCGTCCGCGCCCTTACTCAGGGGTGACAGGTGTCGGAGCCTGTCCGGGTCCATCCAGGTGGCTATATTGATGCGTTGGGCCAGTTGGGATTCGGGTTTTCGTAGCGTGTTTACGGTTTCTTGGTCGACCGTCATTTTGCAAAACTCAGCGGGCCTAGTTCGGACAACCGGATTATTCTGCACGTCCGTATCGACATAGATAAAGCGGCATTCCGACGGTGAATCCGTGCCCCCGTAGATATTCAGGCGCTTACGCAGGAGTTCCACAACCTCCGTGCCCGTGCCACCCAGGCCAATAACAATAGACTTCTTCACTTTGCCTCCTCCTTCGGTAGAGAAGCCCAGGCCGCCGTTATCAGCAGCGCGAGAGGAACCGTTATCAACAGAAAGCTCGGTAGTACGCTAAAATCGTTCCAGAAAGCCAGGTAGTATGCATGTTGCTCCGATACAATACAAAGTATCACAGCCAGGTCTACCAAACTGACAGTTAGCGCCATCCGAATTGCCCGAGAGGGGTCAAGGCCACAAACCACACGAAACAGTCCAAAGAACACCGTATACGCCAGAACAAGTGCGATGACGAAGTAGATCACCAGCCAGAACAGTGCATCGAAGTCGTAAAAAAGCAGCATCAGCAAAGGCCCTTTCTTCAAAAGAATTGTGCTAGTCTCCGACGGGGCGACCGTCGCTGCACACAGGAACGGAAGACGGCGGCGCGTCAGTCACTGTGGACGGCAGTGGCTTACTTGCAGCAGCCATCAGGAGCAGAGCAACTCCCCATGCGGTAACCAATCCTAGTAGTGGTATCGCTTTGCCTTCCAAATAGGGCGCGGGCGTGACCTTAACCAGCCCGGCGTGTTCCGGTTTAGTCCGATCGGTCCAAACCTGCACGGCTTTCGTGCTGTTGTAAGGAAGGTCGACTTCGGGTATGTCACGATTGCGTGCTTCCGGACCTTCGCCTTCGGTCAGGCAGCCGTCTATTCGAGTCCAGACGGCGGAGCCGGGCAGACGGGCATCGATCACGCCTACGTCCTGGGAGATATCAGAGGATTCCGGCAGCTTCAGCTCTACAGACGTTTCGTAGTTCGGGCTTTGGACCGAGCAAACGCACACATTTATTGTATGCCATGCCGGTACAACAACGCGGCGCTCACGGCCATCGTATATTATTCGGACTGTACTGCGCATGTACCCCAGCAACAACAAAGGAAGGATTAGCAACAGGCCGGCCAGCGCCCTCGTCTTGTCTCGATTGTCAACTGGCGTGATCGTGGTCGCCACACCTACCTCTGGCAGCGCCATGCAGCGATCTGGCATTGAGACGGCTATGCCCGTTCCATCCTTCTCGAAAGCATGCCAGACGTAGAAGACGCTGGGAGCGTGGTTACCGTCCTGCAGGTAAGCCTTGAAACGGGCGGGATTATCGTTGCCATCCCCGGTTATAAACTGTTTTGCCAAAACCGCGATATGTTCGCTCGTTTTGTCTTCTTTTGCGACCTGAGCGTTGCTACCGTCCGTTTGGTCCCTATTGGAGACTTCCAACACCAGCGTTGCGCGGCTCGTGTCCGATTTTGCGGCCAAGGACAGTTTTATGCCGCCCAAACGTGCCTTTTTAATCAGCGTACCGAAACCGTCTACAACTGGCACATTTTCAAACCAGTCCCGAAGGTTATCGATGTTGTCATCCGCATAATCCATCGTTATGGGATTCGCCGGTACGATCCGATTTCCAAATCCCAAAAGCGTGAACCTGTCGCCGGGTCGAAAGTAATATTGTAGAAGGTCCTGCCAAGCTTCGTTAAACGCCTTGTAACCCGTACTCTCTCGGAAGTCCAACGTCGTGTCCATAACGAGGATTACGTTGAGATTGTGGGAGCAGGCCGCACCGTCGGTCCAAGTGACGATATCCTTCGCTAACTCCTGGTGCAGTTCAACTTCATTGATCGGAGACTGGGCAGACGCGGCCACGGGCCACGTCAACAGTGTTGTACCTACTACCAGAATTAGGATTCTAACGTACGATCGAAAACTTCTCATTATGAGCCTTCCATAACAGGCAGGCATCTGGCGATCTGTCTTGTCGTTTTATTGCAGAGATATAAGTATCTGCCGCAAAAATGAAGGGATGTGTTCTCGTTCACGCCGGGAGCGGCGCCTGGCACGCGGGCGCCAGGCGTGATCGCCTCTTCAGAGATACGGAATACTGAATAATTTTGGGCCATATTTGTCGTGTAACGTCGAATTATGGTCGCGGCCCCCGCGAAGGGGATCAACGCGGGGGATTCGATTATCTCACCGGTACGAGCGTATGGAGCCGAACAAAGCGATCTGTCCGGCGACTCGGCACGGGCAAGGTGGATTTGTCGCTCGGCATCGATCCAGATTACTTTATCCTGGAATAGTCCTATCCAGGGCAGGGTCGGAGGAACCTCAAGCCGTCCTATTACGGGCGGTGAGGCGAGATGTCCTCGCGGCCACACCCGTAATTCGGCGTGCACTCTCGTGTCCGACGGTTTTTGGACGAGAGCGGCAACGTAGCGAGCTCCTGCAGCGATGCAGATGACTTTTTCATTATCCGCAGTGAGGGGCACAGGTTCTTGGATTTCGTGAGGAACAAGGCACAGCCTACCGGATCGCGCAAGTATTACAAATCCTTCATCAAGTGCCAAAACCGTGGAATCCTGATGAATGGGTCTATCAGCGGAAGATATCGAGATGGGAACGGCGTCGCCACCGAGCGAGTAAAGCTGGAATGTGTCTGTGCTGCCCGGAGAAGTTGTATCCGCGAGAGTAAGCGAGGCGCGCCCCCAAGCAGCGACCGCCCGCGGTCGTTTCTCAACGACATCTCCTGTGGCAATGTCCACGATGGAAAGGCTGCGGCGGCTGAGAATCAGGACATTGGCGTCGGACACGGCTTGAACACGGACTTCTGAGTCGTTGATACGTGACACATGCCAGCCGGCCGTTGGGACGCCAGTCTCCGCATCCAGGGAGTACAGTGCCCCGAGTACGTCTACAGCAAAGATACGTCCATGGCGGATTATACATCCTGCTAAGCCCGGAATACTCCCGTTGAACGTTCCCGCAGATGGCGGGGGAGCAGAGAGACTCGCCCACAGGGCGGACTCCGGGTCAGACATTCCACTGCACGGCATTGCCTCTGATAAACCGTCCCAGTCACGTTCGTGGTTGTTCAAAAGCGATTTGTTTTGGCACATTCCCACGAGATGCGGACGCCCACATTGCCTGCAGTACGCATCGTAGCCCACAGTGTAAATATTTCCGCAGCCTTCGCATCTTCGATGCAACAAGACGCCACAAGTCGGACAATAGAGCGCCGCCTGAGGAATACTTTTTGTACAAATAAAACACTTCACGATTACTCAAGTCCCTCTTTTTAATAGCAGCACCACCCGGAGCCATAGGACGCCGCAGGCGCCAATGAGCCCCCGCTCCGGAGCGGGACCTTATTCAGTTTTTGCTTACTATTAAAATGCCGGCAGGAACTGGCCGGCGGGTAGGGTGGCTGGCGGGGAACGCGAGTCACCGACGTACACGCAACTCTACTGAGGCATACGAGGCCAGAGCCTTCGTACCTATCGAGCGTAACCTATCGCGACATGCATAATGATAACTACTTTCAGACATAGAGTCAAGAGGTTTAGGAAAAATAAAACAAGAATTGCTCACAATTATTATGGAAATTTAACAGTCTACAATTGTTAATGAGGAAATGACAATTGTAGCCGATAAACAGGCTGATGCGGAGCCGTCGTCCCTCCCGGATCGGCAAATGCTATATAACGGAACTCGAATATATGGGCCTTCCCATTTCCGGACAGCCGGGAACGCGCGCCTGGGGATGCTCGACGGGGGGAAATTTACCCGCGTTCGTGCCAACCGTCTGCCGCCGTCACCACGCACTCCGCAAAGGGGGCGACGTGGCCGCCGATGTGGATGGCGTCGACACCGTCGGGGCCGCGGAGGCGGATGTGGAGGCGGCTGGGGCGGGCGAGGCGGACGCCCTGGAGGCTGACGAACCGGGCGCCGTCGTGGGAGGGGGCGAGCCCATGGCGGATCATATAGGCGGCGAGGGGGCCGGTGGAGCTGCCGGTGGCCGGGTCTTCGGCGACGCCGAGGGCGGGGGCGAACATGCGGGAGTAGGCGCCGTCGGGGGTAGGGGTGAACACGAAGACACAGGGCGGAAAGTCCGGCTGACGATCGTAAACGCAGCGGTCGACGGCGTCCTGGTCTCGAACCGCGATAAAAAGGGTCGGGTTCCCTGCCGATACGACCTGCGGCGCGGTGGGCTGCAATTCGGCCGCGGTGAGCCCGACCGCCAGGGCCGCGCGGTCGAGGGCGAACGTGTCGCCGAACGAGATCGGCGGTGTCGACAGCCAGAGAAGGCCGGGATCGTCGTCGTCGACCCGGATCGGAACGGCGCCGATGGCTTCGTCGATGGCAAACTCGCGCGTTCCGGCCGCAACAAAGCCTTCGTCGAGAATGACCCGGGCGCTGCCGAGGGTGGGGTGGCCGGCAAACGTCATTTCCGCGGCCGGCGTGAAGATCCGCACGCGGGCGACGCAGTCCGGGCGGGTCGACGGCAGGATAAAGGCGGTCTCGGAGAGGTTGAGCTCGCGCGCCAGGCGCTGCATCGTCGTGCCGGTGAGGCCGCGTGCGTCGAGAAAGACGGCCAGCGGGTTGCCCTCGAGGGCGCGGTTCGTAAAAACGTCGACGACTCGGTATCGATAGCGGTGGTTGTTGAGTTGCATGGCTACATAGTATAACGATATTGGTGGGGCATCGGACGTCGAACTGATCCTGAAAGTGGAAATGAAAAGAGGCTGATCCGGAGAGGCCCTCCCCGCCGGATCAGCCAATGCCATAGAACGCTACCCGAATACGCGGGCTTCCGGATTTACGGGTATGCCGCGAGATAGGCGTTTTCGTTCGTCGTGCCGTTGTTGTTGGCGACCGAGCCGCCCGCGCCGTTGATGATGCTCGAGATGGTCCCTTCGCCGCCGAGGGAATCGATCATCATGTCGGTAAAGTTGACGCCGGAGAGGTCGGGGGCCTCGATGGCGTTCTGGAGAACGACGCCGGCGGGGTCGACATCGAAGTAGCAGTAGATGCCCAGGCCGTAGGCCTGGTGGCTGGTGACCGTGTTGGCGACCTTGTAACTGGCAAAGCCGTCGACAGTGCCGTCCATCCAGGCGGCCTGGTCGGGGACGTCGTAGGGCGCCTCGCTCTGGTAGAAGTAGGTCTGGGCGCCGTTCCCGTTAAACCAGGATTGGTAGCCCTGATAGTGCTCGGCGGCGAGGCCGTACATCATGAAGTCGGTGCCGTTGACAACCAGGCCGTTCGCGGCCGTGTTGACGGTCCATCCCACCGTGCCGGCGTTGCCATGGTCGGCGCGCCAGAGCCAGAAGTCGTCGCCGATCACGTCGTTGCTGTTGATCTGGAGACTGGTGACGGCCTGACCGTCGACCGCGCCCCCGATTCGGAAGAACAGGTCCGCGAGAAGGATGGGGTTCGCGGAGTTATTGGCCGAACTGCCGGCCGGGCCGACCTGCATGAGCGTGCCGACGCTCGAGGCGGCCTCGATGATGAGGCCGGCGACGGTGACTCCGGCGACATCGGCCACCTGGATGGCGGTCTGGCCGGTGTTGGCCTGCAGGGTGGCGAGTCCCAGGCCAAGGAGCACCGTGTTGGGGTTGTTGACCTGGATCGTGCCGCCGAGGGCATAGATGCCGGGTGTGAACAGGATGTTCAGGCCCTGGCTCAGGGCCGTGTTGATCGTGGCCGCGTTGTCGGTGGCGGCCTGCGCAATGTAGAAGTCGTTGATGGAGATATTCGTCCCCGCCTCGGTCCCGCCGGACCAGGATGTTCCCTGCACGTTGCTGCGCAGCGACGGAACAAAGACCCAGTAGTTGCCGGAACTATCGACGTTGAGGAACGGCTTCTCACGGACGACGGGCGTATTGGCGATCGTCGTATAGGGCTCCGCCGTGGTATCGGACGGCGACGGCCAGGAGGTGCCCGGCGCACCGATGTCACCGAGGAAGACCATGTTCCAGACGCCGTTGCTCCAGCCGGCAAACTGACTGTTTCGGCTGAAGAACTGCTGCTGCGAGATCGAGTCGACCTCGTCATCGATGAGGGTGTCGCCGACGAATCCGCCGCTGGCCCATCCGGGCGGGTTGGTGGATTCGTCCGCGAGCTGCAGGTTGCCCTGGATGTGGGTGCGACGCATCGGGCAGGCCTGCGAGACCGCGTACTCGTCGGTGCCGCCCCAGGCCGACGGATTGATCTCTACGTTCTCGATGCCGCGCCAGAAGTTCTCGGTGGCGTTGGCATCGTTCCAGAGGGCGTTCACGTTCACGTAGCCGGTAATAAGCGTGCTGTTGGGCGAGGCCAGGCCGAGGCCCAGGACCTGCGTGTAGAAGCCGACATTCATGTCGAGGGTGTAGGAGCCGGGCGTGAACAGCAGGGCATAACGGCTGGTGCCGAACTGGTTCGTTTCCTGCGCGTTGTAGATGTTGTTGACATCGGTCTGGATGGTCGACATCGACATCGACGGGGTGAAGAGCCAGACGTTGGGGCCGAAGTTGGGGGTGGCGGCCGGCGTGGCGTTGACCTCGGCCGACTGCGCCGACGTCCCGAGGGCGTCGACCGCGGCGACCGTGTAGTAATAGGTCGTGCCGTTGGACAGGCCCGTATTGGTAAAGGTCGCGGCCGTGATGCCGGTCGCGAAGGCGGTCGTTCCCTCTCCGCCGGAGGTCACCGCGCGGTAGACATCATACGATGTCGCACCGGCGCTCGCGGTCCAGGATACCGTCACCAGGGCATTGCCGGCGACGGCAATAATGCCGGTCGGCGGGTTGGCGATTCCGGCGACGGGAGTCGCCGAGGCCTCGTTCGACGGCCCTGAGATCCCGGTGGCGCTCAGGCCGGCGACCGTGTAGAAGTAGGTCGTCCCGTTTGTCAGGCCGGTGTCGGTGTAGGTGGTCGCGGTGACGTCGGTGGCGATGGGCGTGGCGTTCTCACCGCCGGAGACCGTGCCGCAATAGATATTGTAGCCGGTGGCTCCGGTGCTGGCGGTCCAGTCCAGGGTGACCTGGGCGTTGCCGGCGGTCGCGGTGAGGCCGGTCGGCGGGACCGGGCCGCTGTAGACGGCGATTCCGCTGCACTTGGCCTGGTCGACACTGGCGGTGAAGCTGAGCACAAGCTGTCCGCTCGCGTTGGCGGTCCCGGAGAAGCTCTCCTGAATCGCCTTGAAGTCCGCGCCCGCCGACTTGTAAATGTCGAGATTGGAGAGGACCGTAGTGCCGTTGCAGGCGACACTGAAGACGCGGTCGCCGGCGGCCGTGAAGTAGTTCTCCACGAAGTACATGATGACTGAGTACGTGCCGTTGTCCACGAGCCCGGGGAGGGTGTACGTGAACGTGCCCTCGCGGTCCTCCTGGACCACGCCGATCGGCGGGATCGGGTTGGTGAGCAGGGTTGTGTTCACGGTTGTGGTCCAACTGTCGTCGCCGCCGCCGGAGTAGTCGGTGTCGGCCACGTAGGCGCCGTACGCGGTGGCGCCGCCACACGCAATGGCGATGACCGGAAGGGTGGGGCCGGAGGGAGTGGCCGCCGCCTCCGCCGACTGGCCGGATGTCCCGGCGGAGTCGACCGCGGCGACTTTGTAGAAGTACGTGATGCCGTTCGTGAGACCGGTATCCGTGTAGGACGTGGTGGTGATGCCGGTGGCGTCGGCCGTCCCGCTCTCGCCGCCGCTGTCGGTGCCGCGGTAGACGGCGTAGCTCGTGGCGCCGTTGCTGGCGGTCCAGGCCAGGCTGACTTTCGCATTTCCGCCGGCGGCCGTCAGGCCGGTCGGGGGAGCCGGTGCGGCGCCGAGGCTGGTGTCGATTTCGATGCCGTTGATCTGGGCGTTGTCGAGCACGGTCGTGAAGACCAGGACGAATTGCCCGCTCGCGCTGGTGATCTCCGAGAACTGCTGGATATTGGCGACATTCTCGCCCCCGGATGTCGCGAAGATGTCGAAGTCGGCCAGGACCGGCGTGCCGTTGATGCTGACGTTGAACTCACGCTCGCCGGACGCGTCCCAGTACGTCTCGCAGAAGTGCAGACGGACGGTGTACGGCGTTGTCGCGGACAGCCCACCGATGGTGTAGGTCATGGCGCTGTACCGGTTGCTCTGATAGACCGCCACGGGGGCCGGGTCGGTGACGTCGGCAGTGCTGATCGTGTTGGTCGCCACAACAGCCGTACCTCCGTTGAAGTCCTCGTCGGCGACCCAGCTTCCGGTCGCACTGCCGCCGCAGTTGATGCCCAGGAGCATGGTTCCGCCGGCCAGCGGGGTTGCGCTTGCCTCGATCGACAGCGAGGAGGTGCCTCCGGAGTCGACGGCTGCTGTCTTGAAGTAGTACGCGGTCCCGTTGGTCAGGCCCGTATTGGTGTAGCCGGTCCCGGTGATGCCGGTGGCGACGGCGGTTGTGCTTTCGCCGCCGCTGGCCGTACCGCGGTAGACGTTATAGCTGGTCGC
>JBKQWH010000457.1:0-5231 GCA_052139635.1 Capsulimonadaceae bacterium | reverse complement strand
CCCGGCTTCGGCAAGACGACGATCCCGGCCTCCGCGTAGGGGTCCGAGGAGGGCGCCGGGAACGCCCCCGACATCGACTCCGCCATCGCGCGCCCGGAGCGGACCCGCGACCCCTGTACACGCCCCCATCAAGCCCGACGCCACGTGCGCGCCCACAACTCCCACGCCGGCTGCCCTGAGCGAGCGTGCCGCTGGCCGTCGACGGCCCTGTCACGGCGGACCGGTCTAAGTACTTCTGAGGCCGTTCTTAGCCAGCTTTGTTGCCCCGATTCTCGATTCCTCGATCGGTCGAATTGAGTCGTCCATTATGCTCTCGACGCCGAGAAGTCCTTCGAGGATCTTACGTTGCTCAAATGGTAGTTCTAGAAGAATCCGCGGATCCTTATCCTCAAAATATCGAATTAGAGTCTCGATCAGCCGTGCAGACAGTTCCAAAGTGGGATGCCGATGGGACAGTTTCGCCCACATCGCGGTCCATGTCGCCAACGTACGCGCCGATTCGTCTGAGTCGGTCAGCGTCTTAATGGACAGCAGCAACGCGACCGATAGCTCAGTTTGTAAGTTGGCAATGGTTGCAGCCTCTACGATTTTTCGTATCTGGCCGGACATTGCCTGGGGATTAGCGCTCCAGGCATGCTTGAGCGCCGTATAAATGGTAGCGACACGTTCCTCAGGATTCGCCTCGGCCAGCAACTCAAATCCTTCCCTGTATTTGCCTCGTGTATACCATAACCGTAAGAAATCCACAAACAGCCTGATTGGCTCGCCGCGATTTTTCTTGAGTTCCACGCACAATCGCATCAGCGGCTCATGCAACTCATAGTAGACCTCGCGGCCGAGCGCCCCCGGGTGGCTGGCGTGGACGTACGCGATCTTTCTTAACTCACCCAGTTGGGCGGACGCGACTTGCTGGCTGATGAAGCAGCGTTGCGCGATTTCCTTCACCGGAACCGCCCCACCGCGGTCACAGAGGTACTCGACGATCTTGCGCTGCTGGTTCGTCAGCATCTTCATCTTGTGCTGGTAGTACGGGGTAAGCTCGTCCAGCATGCGCATGAAGGCGCCGACGAGTTCGTCGAGCGATTCCTTACTGACGAAGTCGGCGAAGATGACGTAAATGCGCGGGTTGCCGCCTGCGATATGGCGGACGGCGCGGATGCGGGCGCGGCCGGCAGGGGTGTTGACGAACTTGACGAGATCTTCATCGTGGTTGATCGTCGCGACTTTGGAGATCAACTCGACGATCTCGTCGGTGCCGAACTCGTCCAGATGAATGATGTCGAAGAAGCCGTAGAAGGGTGAGGTGCGGCGGGAGACGCTCGTGAACAGGCTCTGGGCTGTGGCGACGATCGTCCAGAACGGATTCTCCTGGATGTAGGAGCGAAGCTGATTTTGGCCTCGCTCGCCGAGGCCGTCGAAGAGCTCGTCGAGATTCTCGACGATGACAAGAATCGTGCTCTGGCCGATATACTCCTTCAGAAGGCGGGCCGCGGCGTGTTCTGCGTCCGCCGGCGTCAAGGCGTAGAGAGGCTCGACCCGGGCCGCGAGGTCCGGATCATTTGTGGCCAGCGCGCGAAAGATGCGGATCAGGAGGTCGAGAAAAGAGCCAACTCCGTACTCCTCCTCGCGCAGCCAGGCGATCTTGAGCGGACCGAGCTCCGGTTGCGAGACGATGCGGTGGTGGACGACCGACACGAGATGGGTCTTGCCGATACCGCGCGGCCCGACCAGCAGGACGTAATGCTTAGACCGGCCCTCGACGCTTTCGCGGATGCGGTCGACGATTTCGGTGGCGAGCGGGTCCCGCTGCACGAAAACAGCCTCTAATGTCTCGCCGTCCAGGAGGTTTGGCGAGTGGTGAAGGAGAATGTCACTACTCATTGCATCGAACCTCGCTGCAATTTCCAGAACCGCTGAACCCGACGATCTCATTCGGCGCTACTTCGCCGCCGGGATTGGGTCTCATATGCGTTCCTCCGAAATATACAATGATTTCATTATATCATCCGTTTCATTGTACGTCACGATCATTGTATAATTTGCGATCGTTACCGGACGGCTCGGCGGTTTCGTCGAAGAACGCACGTATTGCGAAAAACGTAAGAAATAAGGTAGCATCTCGTAGGCATTTAATAAGATGCGCAATGGAGATTAATGCGATGATAAACCTGCATCGTGATATTCACTCGTTAACGGACTTCAAGCGTAACACAGGCGAATTTATGAAGCAGATGAAGGAGTCGAAAGCCCCTGTCGTGCTGACGGTCAACGGTAAGGCGGAACTTGTCGTGCAGGATGCGGAAAGCTATCAGGCGCTCCTAGAACGCCTCGAGGAGGTCGACGCCATCGAAGGTATCCGTCGCGGCTTGGAGCAGATGGAGCGGGGCGAAGGTCGGCCTGTCGCGGAAGTCTTCGCTGAGTTTCGTCGACGACATGTTATTTCTCATGGCTGACGAATACCGGATCATCCTCCAGCCCGAAGCGTACGACGGGATGGAGAGTGCATACGCTTATATCGAGCGTGAATCCCCGGCTAGCGCTCATAAGTGGGCCGTCGGCTTGATGGATGCCATCAATTCCCTGGATATGTTTCCGGCGCGCTGTCCACTCGCGCCGGAAAGCGAGTTATTCCGGCACGAGATTCGGCAGCTTCTATACGGCAAGGGCAGGAACGCGTATCGGATACTTTTCACCATCCAAGGTGATGCGGTCTCAATACTGCATATTCGACACGGCGCTCAGGATGTACTGAGGTCCGACGATTGATTGAGCGGCAAAGGTGCGGTGTCCGATTGCCCATCAATGCTGTTCGGCGCGCGTGCCCCTTTTTCGGCGCCCCGCCTTGACTCCCCGACCCTCCGCGTGACATACTACCGAGTAAGCAGGTTTGCAAATTCCAGGAAGGGATTGTCGCCAGTTATGTCCCGCGCAGAGGGCGGAAAATCGCCGAAATCCGACGCCTTCGACTACGACGTCTATTTGAGCTACAGCCACCATGATCGACCCGCTGTAAGAGAGCTGGCCGATCGGCTTCGAGCCGACGGCTTGCGCGTCTGGTTCGACGAGTACGTCCTCGTCCCGGGCGCCCTCATCGCCCGGGAGATCGAGGACGGCCTCCGGAAGTCGCGCACGCTCGTCCTGGTCATGTCGCCGAACGCGTTTGCGTCCGAGTGGCCGACGCTCGAGTGGACCACGTACCTCTTTCGCGACCCCACCAACATCAAGCGCCGGTTCATCCCGCTGCTGCTGACCGATTGCGAGATCCCCGACATGCTGCGCCAGTTCGTTTACGTCGACTGGCACGCGCGGGACGATGTCGCCTACGCCGTGCTTCGGGACGCCTGCCGTCCGGGCGCCATGGATGAGCATGCCGACGCCGCAGAACCGCTCGACCCGAACGCCCGGATCAACGAAATCGACGGAGCCGAGATGATCTTCATCCCCCCCGGCAAGTTCATCATGGGCGAACAGAAGCCCGTGCGCCGGGTTAATCTGGACGGCTTCTGGATTTACAAGTACCCGGTGACCATGGAGCAATACGCTCGATATTGCACGGCGAATCGGATCAAGGTCCCGGAGCGCCCCGGTTGGGGATGGCGCGCCGACCATCCGGTGGTCAACGTTTCCTGGCACGATGCGGCAGCTTACTGCGAATGGGCCGGGGTCGCGCTGCCGACCGAAGCGCAGTGGGAGAAGGCGGCCCGGGGGACCGATGGTCGCACATTCCCGTGGGGAGACGACTGGGACTCGGATCGCTGTCAGTGCTCTCGTAAGGAGTATTTCGACGCGAAGCGCACGGCTGCGGTGTCCGCGCATCCGACGGGTGTCAGCCCTTACGGAGTCCACGATATGGCGGGAAACGTGTGGGAGTGGTGCGCGGACTGGTACCGCGAGCCATCGGACGACGACAAAGATGGTGCCCGCGTCCGGCGCGGCGGCGGCTGGTACTACGTCCACGAAGACTACTTCCGCTGCGCCAACCGGGACGGGGACCTTCCAGGAGGCACGGGCGGTGATGTCGGGTTCCGCGGTTCGTCCGGGTCCGCCTGACACTTCGCGCTTAAGAACTCCGTGCGGCGAAGCCGCACCCGGTGAATTTTGGATAGTATGTACTATTGTAGATTATAGTCACGTGCCCATCGAGTTCGCGTGATGGGGTGGAGCAAGATTGGATAACGAGGTAAGTGCAGTCACAAGGCACTCAGCTTCCGTGGATTCCGTGCTTTCCGTGGTTAAATGTTTCTTTCTTTGTTTCTCGGTGGTCTGAGGGCATCATGCGCATTACATTACCATCGTGGCTGACGCAAACCCGGAAGCCGGAGTCAAACGGGCCAACGGCGCCACGTCCGCCGGACGCCGTCCCGGGGCCGGTAAAGATCAACGAGATCGACCTGGCCGAAATGGTCTTTATCCCGCCCGGCGACTTCGTGATGGGATATGATAAGCGCCGGGTGCATCTGGACGGCTACTGGATTTACAAGTACCCGGTGACCATGGAGCAGTACGCGCGATATTGCTCGAAGAACCGAAAACCGACGCCCCCGCGTCCGGAGTGGGGATGGCGAGCCGACCATCCGGTGGTCAACGTCTCCTGGCACGACGCCGCGGCCTACTGCGACTGGGCCGGCGTGGCGCTGCCGTCGGAAGCGCGGTGGGAGAAGGCGGCTCGCGGGACCGATGGTCGAGAATTCCCCTGGGGAGACGAATGGGACCCGACTTGCTGTCAGTGCTCACGCAAGAAGATGGCCGATGCAAAGCGCACGGCCCCGGTATCGGCGCATCCGACGGGGGTCAGCCCTTATGGCGTCCGCGATATGGCGGGAAACGTGTGGGAATGGACGCTGACGGAGTACGATACCGGATCGGATGAGAACGTAAGTTCGAATAACGCCCGCGTCCTGCGCGGCGGCGGCTGGGGCGTCAACCGCGAAGGCAGCTTCCGCTGCGCCGTCCGGAGCGGGAACCAGCCAGGAGGCGCGGACGGTGATGTCGGGTTCCGCGGTTCGTCCGGGCCCGCCTGACACTTCGCGCTTAAGCGCTCCGTGCGGCGAAGCCGCACCCGGCATATTTTGGCATATATCTACTATAGTAGATATACCCGCTATGATACTAATCGTGAGAATCGTCGCGGGCGGCGACGAAATCGACCCACGAATGAATTCGTGGGCTGCCGTGGAGAACGTCCTCCGGACGAAAGAGGAATCGCTTCTTCTCCGCAGTTTGGTTGCGGC
>JBKQWH010000456.1:0-5639 GCA_052139635.1 Capsulimonadaceae bacterium | reverse complement strand
CCTGTGCCCGTCCGAGTAAAGTGTGGCATGCGTGAACTGGATCTGAAGGCCCGGGCTGATCGCAATCGACTTTGCGGCCACGATCAATCGGCTCGGGCCGATATTCGTTTCCTCGTACACATCTCGCCGAACAGAGTCGTCAGCGGCAGCGGCGCTCATCGGGGTCGTGTTGAACGACGCGCCTGTCACGACAACGCTGTATGGATGGTCGCTGTCGGTCTTGCCGGGCACGACGGCAATGCCGCTCCCGCCCAATAGCGAATAGTTCAGGCGCAGGGTCACCAGACTGGACCGTCCTCGGCGCAGCACGGCATTCCGAGCCACAACGTCCAGGGTCTGCGCGTCCAATTGAATCTCGTTGGCATCGATTTCCATGGAGCGATAGCGCAGACGGGCCGTCTGCTGGTGCAGCGGCGCAGACGCCTGGACGATTTTGCCGTCGGCGCTGTAGACAAGGTAGGGCGCAACGGTCTTGCCCTGAGCATTACGGACGAGATACGGGTGAAAATCGATCCTGGCCCATCCGAAGCTCGCTGACGTGGACGCCAACTCGGCGTCATTAGAGAAATCGACGTGGACAACGGCGCGTGCCACTCCTCCGCTGGAGCCGGGGATCAGACACGTGGCGGTCACCTCGGCGGTACCCGGGCTAGTCGTGCTCGTGAGCACGAAAAATGCCACGCCGGAGGTAGTGAAGGCCGTCAGGGTCGCGGGGGTTCCTAAATCGGACTGAAAGGTGACAGCCGTACCGTCGGGGACCGAGCTTCCCACGGTGGCGGTGATGGTGGTATGGGATTTCCCGTCCGCCGCGATTACCTGGGGCACGGCTCGCAGGCCAATCGTAGCCATATCCGCGAAGACAGGACGGACAACAGCGCTCATCCAAACCGTCAGGACAAGTAAAGCGCACAAATTGTGACGCGGATGAAAGCGCATAGTTAATGCTAGGCGGAGTCCGAACCGACCATGGCTCTTTCCCAGCCACCCCTCTCGAAATGCAAGAGGGCGTTCTGAATACACACCGCCGCCCGGCCGGTCCCGCCGGGGAGTCCGCGCCGGAAACATTTCGGAGCCGCAAAGAGAAACCGATCAACCGTCATAAAGACCCCGCTTCTCGCGGGTACGAGCGCAGGTCGACATGCTCATCCAGGGCTATGAGCATGGCACCCGAAAGAAGGCCGAACTTCCAAATCGCCAGGCCGCGCTCGCGTCGACATGCTCATCCAGGGCTATGACCATGGCACCCGGACCACGACGACTGTCTATTAGAATCGTGAAACTGCGAAATCCCTACAGTAGTTGAGCGAGCCCACGCGTGCCACCTTCACTTTCCGAATCTCGATCCGGCGGCGCTGACTTCAGACGAACGAAAGGCGCCCCATTGGAGGAGATGGGGCGCCCTCGTGATTAACATTCCACCGTTCAAGACTTAGCGGCGTCCCACCGGACTTGCCGGCGGAGGCGGGGGAGTTAGCGTGGTTCCGCCGGTAGTGGACGAGCTCGGGCTTGAACCTCCCCCACCGGTGCCATCCTTGTGAAGAACTGCGTACAATACGGCCCCGCCAACCACAGTATACAACATCGCGGCGACCGCGTTGATGTGCCTAGCCTGGAAGCCGCTACCGGTCCGCCACGAGCCGGGCTCAGGCACAGAGTTGATACTGGAGGCGATTTGCCCCGCCACGTTATCAATGGCGCTCTGCCTCACGTCGTCCGGATCTTCGGACTCTGTCAGCGGCTTCTCGGTGACCGATACCCCGATCGCCTTAGCGACCACCGGACAGTTACTGCCGAGCGGAGTATAGTACAGGCTTCCGGTAACCTCGACCGTAACCCTTCTTGATGCCGGGTCGGCCGAGTACCTGTTGATGTCGCCGATGAAATAGGCATCGACGTCGAGCCTCTGCGCGATATGCAAGGCGCGCTGCTGGCCAGGGGCCAGATCGCATTCCCCGCCCAGACCGGAACCACTGTCGCCAAACGGACCGGCGACGTCGTCCTCGGTTATCTCCCGGTCATCGAGCCCCTGCTCGACAGACGGCATTGTCTTGCGGAACCGGGTGATCGCGAAGCGGTTAACCGCCGACAGTCGCAAATGAATGGCGTCGTCAAGCATCGACGTCACTTCGCGCGCGCCGGCCCCAGAATTATTGTTGATGGGAAACAGCAATATGCTGCGAATCGTTCCGGCCGGCGCGGGCTCCTGCGCACAGGCGACATTGGCGGCGCAGCACACGAGAGAGAGCAGTGCGACACATCCCCCGAGCGACTTCAAACCGCGCCGGAGATCAGCGTTTACGTGAAGGAAATTGTTCATTCGGAACCTCTTAATGCGAGTTGAAGTCGCGGGGGCCCCCTCCCCTGTCGGGAAAGGGGGCCGCGCCGCAGAATGTCTACTGTCTTACGAACGACTGTGGATCAGAGAACACGTACGGATTCGTTGATGTGTTTGAACCGTTCGACAAGTCGCGCGCACCGAGACGGGCATAGAGTGTCGTGTCCAATGGAGCATAGTTCGCAAGCTGCTGCTGCTGGGCGGGCGTTAAGTACGGGAACGCCTGACCGGCACGCGGTCCGTTCGCCTGGTACGGATTTCCGTCCGGTGGCGCGTTTGAGTTCTCGAAATTCAGACTGCCGGAGAACGACGGGCTCTTGGAGATCTCCAACAGGTAATCGTTGGCTCCAACCGTTGCATTCGCGTCCAACTGGTTCGAGGCTCCGTTCTTATAGAAGCACGGATCCAACCCACCACCCGAATTTTCGGTGCATATCGGGCCCTGGGGAGCGAGGGCGGGCGGCTGAATGTAGGTCACCGAGTTCGTTGGCGTCTGGCCTGTCTGGAACGGTTGACCTTCGTTTCCGGTCAGAACTCCGGTCAGTGTGCGGGTATGGAACCCGCCGCTCAGGGCGGAAGAGGTTGCGCCGGTCCCACCTGTACCTGTCCCGGTCCCCGTGCCGGTTCCAGTTCCAGTTCCCGTGCCTGTTCCGGTGCCGGTACCGGTCCCCGTTCCCGTCCCGGTGCCGGTACCGGTCCCCGTCGTTGTCGTCGTACCACTCGTCGTGGTAATCTGCTGGAACCACAAGCCTTCGATGAAATACTGGTATCGCTCGCCGATGTTGGCTGTAATCAGGCCGGTATGCTGGCAATTCTCGGTGTAAACGCCGGTATAGCCGGTGGCTGTGACTGCCTCAGCCTGACACGCTAATGTATCCAGTGCTCCAGTTATGATGTCGACCTTATCTACCGTAAAGTAGTGGTCTGAACCATCGTCGTTAAAGCTCAAGTTTCCGGAGGTCTGCTGGGCGAAGACCGGAATGGGTCCAAAGCCCGTCCCCGTCGGTGCGGTGAGGGTAACGGTGCCTCCCGTAAGTCCAGGGTACTGGTTGAGGTCGGGATTGGTTTGGAGGGTAAGTGTCCCCTGCGGTACGGTCACCGCGTTGATGTCTCCGCGATAGACGTGATATTCGGCAAACAGCGCCCGGTCGATATTGCCCGTGTTCGCCGTGACGTGTACCACAACAGGGACCCATCGATACCATGTCGGTTCGCCGGTAAGCGTCGGCAGATCGTATGGCGCGGCTCCCCCGACAAAACTCCCCCCTGACACGGGATCATCCTGACGTTCCACGAACGCCTGCGCGCTCCCAATCGACGCCCCGCCGGCGGACTCGCCGGCACCACGGCGCACCAGGCTCACGAGAAGCGCACCGACAAGGACCGCCACAAGGATCCCGCCGATGCCGCTAAAGGTGTTGCGGCTCGGATTCGTGGTGCCCCCCTCAGACGAGAGTGAGCGCTGGTCCACTGCCAGCCGACCGTCGGAGATCGAGTACTTCGGGAGTTGGTAGATCGCGGTCGCTCTATCCTCCGGCTGAACACCCAGGCCGCGATCGGTAACCACGGCATTGGAATCGTCGGAGGACACGGTGGTAACGCGAATCCGGCACGTCTCGACCCCGTTCCGCGTAACCAGCATGTTGAGGCCGTTGTAAAGACCGGACCGAGAACCCTCGTTTAAAAGGACGGTGTCGGCGTCGGGAACACCGACTACGGTCGCTTTGGGAAGCGAGAAGCTGCTGATTTGACGGACTGCCGCGAATGCGGCGTTACCGATGGCTTGATCGAGCAGCGAGTCGTTGTCGACGTTGTCTCCGGGGCGCGACGCCGTCCCCTGGGCCACTGCGCCGTTGATCAGCTCTCCGGAGCCGCTGTCGACAACGCGGATGATCAGGCTGACAGTTACGCGGCGCGGATTATTATCGAAGGAAACGGTTGCGACGTCTCCACTGACAACCGCGTCGGCTTCCTCTTCTCGCCCGAGCTTTTGCACGCCAATCGAGTCAAGAGGAGGCTGAAGGCCAAGCGAATCCATGGCCGCAAGGTTATCCTTTCGGCTCACGATATCGTACTTGTTCGACTTTGACAATTCGACCACAAAGGCGTCGGAGGCGTCGCGGCCTATTTCGTCGCCGCCATAGCCGGAGTGATTCTCAAAATCGAACACGGCCCAACGCGGTTGCGCATTCGTCACCACGTCCTGTGCCTGCGCCGGGTGCGAGCAGGCCAGGAGACACATTACGACCGGCAGCATGGACACATACAGCGACAGCACGTAGCTGAGCGGTCGAGTGCTCCAGTGTTTCTTAAATTGTTTCACTCTCTCGGAATCCTCCTGACATCATGTTCCGTCGTCAATAGCGCTTGTGAAAGTCCGCGGGACCGGACCCTCCTGCAATTCGACGTCATGCCTTCGGCACCGGGCTTCGCCGAACTCGGCATATATTACCACGCTTCCCGTACGGGTTGTTAGCCGGCGGGCTGCGCCGGCTCAATTAGGACCCCGAGCCCACGGTGTGGGCCCTCACGCCGCCGTCCTCGGCTGACTCCCCGCCCCACAAAAGGGGCGGGGCTCCAAATACTGTTGCTCACCGCACGTATCGACATTCGCCAAACAAAGTCAAGCTAAGGTCCCGTTGTCGGGATGATAATGGTTGCCGGCTCATACGCGTATATCCAATATCCCTGGTACGGCTCGATCTGAGTCTGCGAAAGCGTCGTGCCCACCTGCACGTAATTTCCAGGCGGCACGCCAGGGCCATTGTTTACCGTCGGATCATAGCCGAACAATATCGGGTATACCAGGCCGGCGGTCGTGGTAGCAGCAGCCCAGCTAATTGGCGCTCCCCCGTTGGGGTTTTGAAACGTAAGACTGGTCAGGTTTATCGGCGTTGTGCTCGGAACACCGATCATATTCCAACCCGAGTACTGAACGTTGGGTTCAACCGGGTAGAGCGCAACCGACACGCTTGGTCCAGTTGGAGCTGCTCCCTGAAGGGTTACGTCTACCCCCGATACGAGCTTTATCCAGTACGCGTATCCCAGGTGGGCCGAATCCGCCGGATAGGTCGGGCTAGTGTCCCACGTCTGGCTCGCGGACAGCCAGGTGGCGACGGTCCCCGTGTAACTCGATCCGAACAAGCCGGGGGTGCTCCAGGAAACACCCGAGTAGTCGTACGGCATCGAGAACATGTAAATGCCGGAGTTAGTCGTGCTTGGCCCCGCGAACGAGTGAAGCGCCGGGAATGTGAAGTTCTCCTGCAAGGCTGTATTTGCCCCTAGGGTCACGAGTGCTGCTGTT
>JBKQWH010000455.1:0-10039 GCA_052139635.1 Capsulimonadaceae bacterium | reverse complement strand
CTCCATGCGAAAGTTTGTTTGTGAGACATACCATTGTAGCACAGAGCGGATGTTCCCCTATCTCCCACACCGAGATCTCGGAACATTGGCCGAAGTCCAGTTTACAATCGACGCCAAGTCCTCGGAGTATTATGACCTCGTAGTCGGAGAATGCTTTGCAAAGAAGAAGGATATTAAGCACGCCGCCGAGCATCAACCGAGTTTGAAAGCATTCCTCGACCAACTCGACCGGATTGGCGGCCAGTTCACTACGCATGGATAACGGTTTCTGAGGTCTCAACCATGGTTCAGCAGCAAAAATTCGCCATCGACGGGGATTGGGATGGCACCTACAGCTACGGCGGGTACAACATCGGTTCCTTAAAGTTAGGCTCGGGGATGCCGTCGACGCCGTTCTGGGTCAGGTTTCAGACGACGGGTCTGGGAACGGTCGCGGGCAGCGTATTCGACCTCGTGCCACAACAGCGTGAGGCGATGCTGAATGGAACTTACGATGGACAAGTGGTCCGATTTGTGAAGCAGTACGCGATCCTGTGGGCCGAGCCCATTCAATACGAAGGCACGATGTCGCCGGACGGATGGGCGATCGCCGGTACCTGGATCATCCAGGGGCGACTGTTCGGCGTGATCCCGACGCAAGCGTGGGGCACCTGGGAAGCGCGTCGACGGCCGCCCGTTTCCGTCCAGTGAGAAAGCGCCCGTGGCGAAACCAAGGACTAGGAGTTCGCCGACCGCGTGAACTGGGAGTAACCGGCTGCCACGCTACGGGGCGCAATGTGGTACACTATCGGGCGTGAGGCCGAACGCAGGGAGTGCCACCCACGTCGGCCATGCTTGCCTGTTAGCATGCGTATGTCGCGAGTTAGGCGGGATCAACTTGAAACCGCGCTAATCGCTGGGGATGCCATTGCATACGAATGAGTTTTACGTAGACCGCCAACCAGTCAGTCGGCCGGTACACTCCTCTGTGTGTGATGCGCAAGCCGACAACTCCACCATGAGCGAATCTGACGACACTCCGCGCGAGGAATGCGGCGTCTTTGGAATCTATGCCCCCGGCTACGATGTCGCCCGCCTGACGTACTTCGGTCTCTACGCCCTGCAGCACCGCGGCCAGGAATCGGCGGGCATCTACGTCTCCAACGGAACCCGGCTCAAGTGGTTCAAGGAGATGGGACTTGTCAACCAGATATTCGACGAGCAGATCATGGACCAGCTCAAGGGCCACATCGCCGTCGGGCACGTTCGATATTCGACCACCGGTTCAAGCATCCTGCGAAACGCCCAGCCGCTCCACTGCGCCTGGGGTAACAACACAGTCGGCGTCGCCCACAACGGCAACCTGATCAACACCCAGGAACTCCGGTGCGAGCTTCAGGCGCAGGGCGTGACCTTCGAGACCACCAACGACAGCGAGGTCATCGCCCGCATGATTGCGTCCTGCCGGGACTGCTCGCTCGAGGATGCCGTGGCGCATACGATGGGCCGCCTGCGCGGCGCCTACTCGGTTGCGATCCTGACCGAAGACACGCTGATCGCCATGCGGGACCCGTTCGGAGTCCGCCCCCTCTGCCTCGGCATGCTCGACAACAAGTACTACGTGGTAGCGTCCGAGACCTGCGCGCTCAATACGATCGGCGCCCAGTTCGTCCGCGAGATCGAGCCCGGCGAGATGGTGGTGATCGACGCAGCCGGGTTGCGCAGCCGGCAGGCGGTCTCGGAGCATCAGAAGGCCATGTGCCTCCTCGAGTTCATCTACTTCGCCCGCCCGGACAGCACAATATACGGCCGCGGCTTGCACGACACGCGCCGGCGAATGGGCCACGCGCTGGCGAAGGAGCATCCGGTCCCGAACGCGCACATGGTCATGCCGATTCCCGACGGAGCTACGCCGGCGGCCATCGGCTTCGCGGAGGCATCCGGAATCCCCTATGGCGAGGGAGTGGTCAAGAACCGCTATATCGGCCGGACATTCATCCAGCCCGACCAGCGCATGCGCGAGGCCGGTGTGCGGATGAAGTTCATGCCGATCAAGGAGGCCCTTGCCGGCAAGCGGGTCGTGATGATCGACGACAGTATCGTCCGCGGCACTACCACCGGCCAGATCGTCAAGCGACTCTTCGACGCCGGCGCGGCCGAGGTCCATGTTCGAATTACCGCCCCGCCAGTGAGATTCCCGTGCTTCTACGGGATCGATATGGCGAACCAGGAAGACCTGGTCGCGTGGCGCTACTCCGTGGAGGAGATCCGCGCGTTGATCGGCGCCACAAGCCTTGGCTATCTCAGTTTGTCGAACCTGACTCGAGCGATCGGAGTCGGCAAGGAGCACTTCTGCCGCGCCTGTTTCGACGGCAAGTATCCGATCGAGATCCCCGCACATGTGAAGGTGTCCAAGTTCGCCCTGGAAATGCCGGTCTCAAACGGCAAATCGCCCGTCGTTCCAGGTGTGCGGACCGCCAAGGGACGATAGCGAGCCCCTCGTCCGCCCTTGCCCGCAATTATTTCTGACAATCCGGGTAAACTCTCCGCACTGCTATGAGCCTTGATGCCGTCCTGATTGCAGCCGCCTCGTACCTGCTGGGCTCCGTTCCCGTAGGTCTGATTACCGGAAAGATCGCACGTGGGATCGATGTCCGGCAGTTCGGCAGCGGCAACATCGGCGCCACGAACGTCTGGCGCGTACTTTCCGACCCCGGGCTGACTGCCGGCGGCGATGTTCCCGGCGTCCCTCCCGGCAGCAACATCTGGCGCACCCTCGGCCCCGTCTGCGGCGTCCTCGTGATGGCCCTCGACATCCTGAAGGGGTACCTTCCGGTCCTCGCCGCCCATCGTCTTCACTACGGAGAGCAGTCCTGGATTCCGGTCGTCGCCGGGCTCGCGGCGATCATCGGGCACAACAACAGCGTCTTCATCGGCTTCAAGGGCGGCAAGGGAGTCGCCACCTCCCTCGGCGTCGCCATCGGGTTATCCTGGCAGGCCGGGGCGATCGGTTTCGGTGTCTGGCTCGTGCTCCTGGCCATTACGCGCTACGTGTCGGTGTCGTCGATCATCGCTGTGCCGGTCTGCGCGAGCCTGATCTGGTTCCTCAATGGCAAATCCCTCCCCTGCGGCATCTTCGGCGCGCTGGCCACCATCTTCGCCGTCTACAAGCACCGCGCCAACATCGGCCGCCTGCGAGCAGGCACGGAACCAAAGGTCGGAGCCAGGAAGACCGCAAATAACGTCGCCCCGGCCGGGTAGAGATACAATATGTCAACACGCATCATCCTTGCCTCACTCTCGCCGCGACGCCGCGAACTGCTCGCCGTGCTCGGGCTCCCCTTCGACGTCGTCGGCAGCAACGTCGACGAGGCCGAGATCGAGGGCTCCGGCCTGCCTCCGGCCGAGATCGTCAGCCGCCTCGCCCTCCACAAGGCGATGGCCGTGGCCGAGACTACCGAGGGCAACGCCCTTGTCATCGGCGCCGACACGACCGTGGCGCTCGATGGTCGCATCTTCTCGAAGCCGGTCGACGCCGCAGACGCCGGCCGGATGCTGCGCACTCTGAGCGGCCGTATCCACCAGGTCTACACGGGCATCTGCGTGGTGCCAGTTGTCGACGGCCGCCCGCAAGAGCCCGCCGTCGACTGTGTCTCGACCGGCGTCACGTTCTCAGAGATCCCCGACGACGTCATCGACGCCTATATCGCCACCGGCGAGCCCCTCGACAAAGCCGGAGCCTACGGCATCCAGGGCAAAAGCCTCGCCTTCATCCCGCGCATCGACGGCGACTACTTCAATGTCGTAGGTCTGCCCCTCAACCGTCTCGTTGCGCTCCTCGGCCGATTCGGCATCAGCATCTGGGAGCGTCGGCAGTACGAAGGCGATATGAGACCGCAGCTATCTGGGAAAGACATGGCGCAGCTAGCCGATTATTGAGGGAGTGGCACGCTGTTGCGAACGCTCAAATGGATGTGAGAACTCTCAACGCTATCTTCATAATTGCTCTTCTTCTTGCTAGCGGCGGATGCACGTCGCAGCACCGTTCACGCACCCCGGCACCGTCGAGTTTGCCGCCGCTTGTACTCGCTCCGATGGAAGATCGAGCGCCGTCAACGGCCATCGAGTGGAGACCGTTTCTGAGGGAGTTCAGCAAGGAGATCCTCGAAGAGGACGACCGCGACAGCAGCGGCACGCGCAGCCTGAGCGATGCAACCCACAACAGCGGCTGGGTGGGCTCGCCACCGGCCACCGAGAAAGAAATCACTGATGCGGAGACGAGAATCGGGATGCGGCTGCCTGCCTCATATCATAACTTCCTGCTCGTAAGTAACGGCTGGCCTGCCGTCGGAGCCGGGTCCCCCGATCGACTGCTACCGGTCGACCAGATCGACACCGTCCCGCGCCGCGACAAATCCCTGATCTATTACGGTTATCCGTACGGCAGCACGGTCAAGTATGCGAT
The DNA here is from genome assembly GCA_052139635.1 of Capsulimonadaceae bacterium. Classification (GTDB taxonomy): domain Bacteria; phylum Armatimonadota; class Armatimonadia; order Armatimonadales; family Capsulimonadaceae; genus JBKQWH01. The sequence continues at coordinate 5,595 of JBKQWH010000455.1, read as the reverse complement.
CGTGATCAGCGGCTTGAACTGTGCACAGGGATCGGACGGCGACGGCGTCCTGATGCTCGCTCCGACCGCCTTCGGTCCGGAAGGCGAATGGCAGTGCTTCGACTATGCGCCGTGGCATCCGGGTATCGACCGCTACGGCAGTTTTGGTACGCGAATGTTGGAGTTGCGCAAGTTCGTCCGCTCACAACTGGACAAGAATGCCGTTCCCGCCGAGGATCCCGATCCCGACAAATCCGCCGGGCCCGAACCACCAGCGTCGGACTGATCATTGGCAAGAGCTGGTGTCCGGACAGTTTTCCGGACACCGGCTCTCGCGAGGACGATGGCTACAAGTCACCGCGCAAGACCTCGAGATCCTCGTCGTCGTCCTCGTCGTCCATCACTGCGTTCGGCCGCCAACCACTGGCCCCCTGCTTTTGGCCCTGTGGTGGCCCGGACTTACCCAGGTTATCCGGCCAGGCATCGCTGGTCAGGTCGCTATAGGCATCCTCCATATTCCCGGATGCCGGCTTCAACTTGCCTCGGTCTTTGTCCTGAGTGCTCATGGATGTTTCTCCTTTTCGCCCCTTCGATCGGACCACTGGTTATTTCCCCCCTCCGGCAGCGATGAAACACGCGAATGGCGCATGGCACTCCAATTCAGCATGCCGCGGACCGGCCCGATCTCGTGAATCGGGCCGGTCCGAAGCGTCCTCTTACTCGAGGCAGCCGAGCATCGATGCGATGTAGTTTATCTGGCCCTCATGGTAACACATATTCCAGAAGGGATACGCCGCTATCTGGGCGAGCGTCATCGGGCCCCACGGCATCCCGATCTCGACGGCGAGGTCCTCTTCCGAAACGTCCTGCAGCGCGGCGATCACATTCGCGGTGTTCTCGCGCAAGAGGGCCACCGCGGCGCTTTCGTCGGCGGCCAGGGCGGCCTTTTTCTCCGGATACGTAGCCATGTCGAAGCTCTCCGGGAAAGCGTGTAGGCGAAGCATTTCCGCCGTGCCGCCGTTCAAAAGCGCGCACTCGGCGATCTGGTCCAGGGCAGTTCGTGCCTTCAGCATGGGGCACCAGTTGCGCTTGTCCTCAGGTAGACGGAGCAGTGCAGCCTCGAGATCGGCGGCGGCCTTCGGCGTGGCGGTGAGAAGATAGCTGGTCAGGCTATTTGCCATGGAATGATTCTCCCTTCGATGTAATAACCGTGATTGCGGCGTTCCGGCGCGGTGCCGAACCTGGTCCGGTCGCGAACCGCCAATATTATAGCGTGCTGTGCAACCGAAACACGTCCGCACCGAGAAACATCAGCCTGGAGAATGGCAAATACCTCGTCAGTCGTTCTTGTGGTCCTCGACATCCTCGTCGTGCGCCTGCTTGAGGGCGCCCTCGACCCGCCCGTAGATTTCCTGCACACGTCCTTCCACCTGCTTGACCTTGCCCTTGACATCGTGTCCGATTTTTCCGGTCAGATCGCCGAATGCGTCCTGGATCTTGCCTTCGACTTGCTTCAGCTTGCCGTCAATGACGTTCTTGTTGCTCATTTGTGGTTTCTCCCTTGTCTGTCCTCAGTCGTCTACCTGCTATGTACCCGCGCGGCCAGTCTCGAAACACGGGATTTTGCCGGGATTTGAACCGGAACGTTGACGCCTGCCCGGTGCGCCAGTATACTAAGGACTGCTCAAGTCCCACTTCGGGACGCAAGGAATACCATGCGCATAGTCAACGGCTTATTCGTGCAGGCGGTCATTGCTTTTGTGTTGGCGCTGACTCCCGCAATCGCATCTGCCGGAGCGCAAGGGACGGCCGCAGCCGGAGATCCCGCAACATCGACAAACACACCCGTAAATGCCCCCTTGATCCAGGCAGCCGTCGAAGGGCGCGCCGACGAGGTCGCGGCACTGATCGCGGCTCATTCCGACGTCAACGTTCGCGACGATTCCGGGAGCACTCCCCTCATCCTGGCAATCGAGTGCGGCCACACTAACATCGCACGACTGCTGATTGCGGCGCACGCGGACCTGAACGTACGCGACAATGCCGGAGACAGTGCACTCTCACTGGCCGTTAAGAACATCCAGGCCATTCGGGCTGCCCGGCAGCCCACCCCTGCGGCGCCTCCAGCCGCGCCCCTACCCCCTCCCGTTTCGGGCGTCGTGGCACAAAGCAAGCCGAGGCCGATTCCACCAGGGCGATCCGTTCCGCCGCAAGCAGCGACCGTCCTGGGGGATGCCGCCGCGAATCTCTTCGGCGACCAGGTCGGCGCCGAGGTGGCAAGCACAACCGGCGTCCTGGCCCGCCGAGGGACAAGAGCCGCCCATATCGCCATGCGCACGGCCCGCCGGATTTCCGGTGAGGCGCACCAAATCTACAACGGCGCCGTCGGCCTCATGGCCGGAAATGCAACCGCGCCGCCCGCTCACTCTCCCCGTCGATCTGCCGCACGGCCGGCGGCAGCCACCTCCCCACCAGTGCCGGCTGTGACAAGACTGGCCATCGCCGCACAGGGGGCCCTTCAGCGGTTCGCCGGCGGCTCTCCGCTAAACGCAGCGTCGATGTCCGATTGGGCCGGCCTGATCGTAGCGGGAGCCCAGAGTGACCCCGACCTCGTGCCCCATCTGGTCGAGAGGGAGGTAAACGGAGGCCTCACCGACAGAGATATCGTGGATATCGTTTGCGACGCGGTCAAGAGCGATGCAAGCCTTGCCCACGTGTTCGGGCGCCGTGGCGCACCCGACGAGCAGACCGACGCGATCGTGCAGGCCGCCATCGCCAATAATACGGACCTGCTCTTCCATCTGCTGCTCTCCGGAGACGGCGGCATATTCTCCGACGTGGCCCTGCACTGCCTGAGCTCGGTCATTCAGGATGTTCTTCCGGATACTCCCTTAGCCGCCATCGCCGGGTCCGACTCGACGTCGCAGGCAGTCGGACTGGTGCAGTCGCTGCTGAACGGAGGAGCCAATGTCAACGCGCGCGATCCCGACGGCACGACCGCGCTGATGCTGGCCGCACGATCCGGACTCGCCGACGTCACTCATATGTTGCTATTGAGCGGTGCCGACGCGTCGCTCAAGGACCTTGCGGGCAATACCGCCCTGCAACAGGCCGTTACAAGCGGGGCCAGCCAGGTCGTCAGCCTCTTGCAGAGCTTTATGTCGAACTGATCATCGACGAGATGTGCCGGTTCCGGGTCGAAGTCGTTACGTCCGGAGACCGACCATTGGACGCCCCTTTCCCGTCCTCGGGTGAGGGGCTAGTAGGGGGTGAGGGGGCGCTATGTTATCGATCAACATCCTGGACCATCCGCTGGCAGGCCATTATCTGACCCACTTGCGGTCGCGCGACACCGAGCCGGCTAGATTCCGGCGAGTGTCCCGCCTGCTTACGGTACTGCTGCTCACGGAGGCAACCCGGCGACTGCCGCTCACACCGCATGATGTGGAGACACCGCTGGAGCCATGTTCCGGAGTCGCGCTTGCGCACGGCGTGACCGCGGTGCCGATCCTGCGGGCCGGCCTTTCGATGCTGGAGCCGATCCTGGAGTACTTGCCCGACGTCTCCGTGGGATATATCGGCCTCGAACGGGACCACACAACCGCTGTGGCGTCCGCCTATTACGTCAAGCTTCCGCCGGGCCTTGCCACTCGACCCACCCTCGTGCTCGACCCGATGCTGGCCACGGGAGGGTCCGCATGCAGCGCAATCCGCAGCGTCAAAGCGGCCGGCGCCACGGATGTCACGATGCTCTGCGTCGTTGCCGCGCCGGAAGGAGTCGCGCTCGTAAATGCCGAACATCCTGATGTTCCTGTTTTTGCGGCAGCCCTCGACCGTGAGCTCGACGTCCGCAAGTACATCCGGCCCGGCCTCGGCGACTTTGGGGACCGGCTGTACGGAACCGGGTAAACTTACGCAACAATATCCTCGATCGATCGTCCCTGGATCAAGCTGCGCGAGGAAGTCATCAATCAATGGTTGTCGTTTCGCGTGTGATAAGCGACGATGCCCGCCATCCAAAGGAGAAAGTCATGTCTAATTCGGCAATTAATGTCACGGTCACAGATGCTCAGGGTCAGTTTCAACCGCGCGATCCGATACCATTCCAGAATACAGCCATTATCGACACCATCGAAGTGGATACCGGTAAAGAGCGCCAGCCAATTCTCGGATACGGCGCCGCGTTCACCGATGCCGCCTGCTATAATATCAGCCAGTTATCGTCGTCCGCGCGCGAAGCGCTGCTGAAGGACCTTCTGTCACCCGAGGGCATGGGGCTGAGCGTTGCCCGAATTACAGTGGGACAATCCGATTACGGCCGAGTCGCGTACAGCTACGACGATACCACCGACGACGTCGATCTCGAGCATTTCTCACTCGACTACGACCGCGCCTACATTCTCCCCACCCTGCGTCAGGCCCGCCAGATAAACCCGGACCTCTATCTCTTCTCATCCCCCTGGAGCCCCCCGGGATGGATGAAGACGAGCGGGACCATGTGCGGCGGCTGGCTTCGCGATAAGTACATCGGTGTCTTTGCCAGGTATTACCTGCGCTACCTGCAGGAATACGCGCGCGAGGGAATCCGGATCGACGCACTCACGCCGCAGAACGAAACGGAAACGGACCAGTCCTCGAAGATGCCGGCTTGCTACTGGCACCCGGAGCAGGAGATGGTCTTCGTCCGCGACCACCTCGGCCCGCTGCTGAAGAAGAACGGTCTCGACACCAAGGTCTGGATTCTCGACCACAATTACGATCTGTGGAAGCGGCCCGTCTGGCAGTTGAACGACCCCGGCATGCGCGAGTTCACCGACGGTGTCGCCTGGCACGGGTACAACGGCGAAGCCGAGATGATGAGCCGGTTTTCCGCCGCCCATCCCGACGTTCCCCTGTACTGGACCGAGGGCGGCACGCACCTCGACGAGTCGGATGCGTCGTCGTGCTGGTGCCGCTGCAGCAAGATGATCTCCGAGACCATGACACACGGCTGCCGCTGCTTCGTCGCCTGGAACTACGCCCTCGACGAGGCCGGTAAGCCCAATATCGGCCCGTTCCACTGCGCCGGCTTTGTGACCATCCATTCCAAGACACGCGAGATTACGCGCAGCCCGCTCTATTACGCCCTGGGCCACTATAGCCGGTTCGTCAAGCGCAACGCCGTAAACCTGGCGTCGACAAGCGGCGTCGAGGGCATCAGCCATTCCGCGTTTCGCAATCCCGACGGCAGCTTCGCTCTCGTCCTGACCAATCCCGGCAATTCGCGCGCCATCGCCCTGCATGCCGGACGCCGGCAGGCCGAAATCACGCTTTCCGCCAACTCGATCACAACCCTGACCTGGCAGGAATAGCCTCCTATCTGAGATGCCCTGCCCGCTTGACGCAGGCGGGGCATCGATTTTTCCAATTCGTCCTCGCAGCAAGCCGTATTGGTCCAGGTACCGACGTTCATCCGGCCACGGCCGATCCTATCGTGGGACACGCCGCCGTGCCTGTCTTCGTCCTTGTCCATAGTCCATCGCGTCCATCGCGTCCATAGTCCATCGCGTCCATCGCGTCCATAGCGTCCATCGCGTCCATCGTGTCCATAGTCCATCGCGTCCATCGCGTCCATCG
>JBKQWH010000454.1:0-30435 GCA_052139635.1 Capsulimonadaceae bacterium | reverse complement strand
CGTGGGACAGGCGTCCCTGCCTGTCCGAACCCTTCGATTTCGCACCCGCATCGATAAGCAGCGCTCCTATCGTGGGACAGGCGTCCCTGCCTGTCATCTGAGATATTCATGAATAATCCAGGCTAATAGTAGTCTTGCGTGTTGCTCTGGCCACTGGGGGTATCCGGGACGCGCTGTCTCCGGGTATCCTGATGAGACATTCACCGGTCGCAAACCACCAACCACGGGAGCAATGAGCATATGGGGCAATCCCCGCGCGTTCCGCGCAAGAGGCCGACGGAGCCGCGCCGCGCGCGAGCCGCCGGCGCAACAGCGGCGCCACCACCACGCCGGGCTCGCGCCACGCCGCCTCGATCCGGCCCTCCGAGCGGCGCGATCGCGGCCGTTGTGGTGGTGCTCGGAATCCTCGGCTTTTGCGCCGGGTACCTCTGGCGAAGCCCCGCTTTGCGCAAGTTGCTGCCGGCCATGCTCGACATGCACAGGACTCCCGCGGCCGTCTTCCCCGGCGGGACGAGGCTCAACCTGCTGGTCATCGTCGGGACCGGCGACGAGCACAGCCTCCGGTCACAGGTGGACTTGCTTGCGGAGGCCCACCTGGACCTCGGCGCCGCCGGCGGCGCTGCGACGGTTGTTTCCATCCCGTGCGATACCCGCGTACTGGTGCCGGGGCACGGCTTCGGTACAATTTCGACCGCATACACCCTCCACGGTCCGGTGCTGACCGAAGCGACCATCGAATCGAACTTCGCAATCCCGTCCGATAAGTACATCGCGCTCGACCGGGCGGGCTTCGAGAGGGCCGTCGACCTGCTCGGCGGCATCGACGTCAACATCGACCGGCAGGTGGATACGGTCGATCCGGTCGCGGCCAGTCCGGTTCATCTGGATGTGGGGCTGGAACACCTTACGGGCCGCGAAGCGGCGGCTTTCCTGACGTATCGGCAAATCGGAGAGGGTGAACCCATCCGTGAACACCGGCTGCGTTCCCTTCTGGATGGGCTGGCGGCTCGCCTGCACGATCCCAAAGCCGTTCTGATGCTGCCGATGATCCTGGACGTGGTCGACAGCCATGTCGAGAGCGATCTGACATCCGAACAGGAGGTCGCACTGGCGAGACTCGTTCCGTCGATCCCACTGTCTCGGGCGACTCTGGAGACCCTTCCCACCCGTGGTGCTCCCGAGACTGTCTTGTCGACCGACTGGAAGGATGCCACGCCCATGATCGAGCACGCCTTCGGCGTGACTCCCCCCGCCGTCTCCGATCGCCCCGTTGCCCGCCGCCCGCGCCACCGCCGCCGGGCGGCACGTCGATAAAGCCTCGGCGCCGTGCTTCCGACCGTTCGGACAAGGGATGATTCGCAGACTACGCTGGGGTCATGTGGTTGCAGAATATACAAGGTCGACTCACACGCGCCGAACCGGGGCTGAGTGTTGTTGGACCCGTTGTCCGGCGTCTCATGGTTCGGGAATTCTCTGTATGCTTAATCCGCTCAATCCTCTTAATCCTGTAAATCCTTGCAATAAAGAATCCTATCCTTCCTTGATGCCACCCAATTACGCGCGTGACCTGCTCCAGCCGTCAGTGCCTGGCGATTTGACAATGCCAGTCAACTCATGAGCGTAATCCCAGTCCAGGCAGGGTATCGTCATAGCATGAAATCGACGATGCCAGGACTGGAGGAGAAGCTCGCGAGCCTTCCCACCGAGCCCGGATGTTACCTCTTTAAGGATGACGCCGGCGTTATCCTGTACGTCGGCAAGGCCGTCAACCTGCGCAACCGCGTACGGTCGTACTTCCAGAAGGGAACGGGACACTCCCTAAAGACACGGAAGCTGATCAGCCGCACGGTCGACATGGATGTCATCGTCGTAGACAGCGAGCTCGAGGCCCTGATCCTTGAGTGCAACCTCATCAAGCAGCACCGACCGCAGTACAATGTTCGCCTGCGCGATGATAAACAGTACCCGTACCTTGTTCTGACGTTGACCGAGCCGTTCCCACGACTGCTGGTGACTCGCAAGGTGAAGACGGACGGCAACCGGTACTGGGGTCCGTTCACGAACTCCGGGGCAGTCTGGGAAAGCCTGCGCCTGATCTACCGGCTCTTTCCGCTGGTCACCTGCCGCAAGCGCTGGGACAACACACCCGTCCAGCGGCCGTGCCTCTACTACCATATGTCCCTCTGCCCACAGGCGCCTTGCGCCGGCATGGCCGACGCGGCCGAGTACGGGGCGACGGTCGACGATGTCGCGCTCTTCCTCGACGGCAAACAGGAGAAGCTCACCCGGCAACTGCGCGCTCAGATGGAGGAGGCCTCGGACAACCTTTTGTTCGAGAAGGCCGCGCGCCTGCGCGACCAGATCGCGGCCGTCGAGACCCTCATCGAACGGCAGAAAGTCGTCGCGGACAACGGGGCCGACCAGGACGTGATCGCGCTTGTCAATGATGCCGGTGATTCGGCGGTCCAGGTCTTCTTCATTCGCAACGGCAAGCTGGTCGGGCAGGATCACTTCGTGCTCGACGGGGTCGATTCCGAGACGAGCATCGGCGAGGCGACCGCCGAGTTTCTCAAGCAGTACTATCAGGACGCCGCCTACGTGCCCCGCGAGATCATCCTTCCGGCGCATGTGGATGATGCTGCGATCATCGAGCAGTGGCTGCGCAGCAAGAAGGGCCGCAAGGTCATCCTCACCGTCCCTGAGCGTGGCGAGAAGAAGCACCTGCTTGCGATGGCGTCGGCCAACGCCAAACTGGCCATCGAGCAACTGCGCGCGAACGCCGCCTACGAATACGACCGGACGATGGGGGCCCTGATGGAGTTGCAGGAGGCGCTGGAGGTGGACACCCCCCTCGAACGGATCGAGGCGTACGACATCTCCACCATGCAGGGCAGCCACAGCGTCGGCGGGATGGTCGTGTTCGAACAGGGAAAGCCGGCCAAGTCCCAATACCGTCGATTCCGGATCAGGATGCCCGTACAGACAGGAGAGCCGAACGACTTCGCCATGATGCGCGAGGTCCTAACGCGTCGCTTGAAGGAGGCCAAAGACGGGAACAAGAAGTTCGCGCGGCTGCCGGACCTGATGGTCATCGACGGTGGCAAGGGACAACTCGGCGTCGCCATCGATGTCGCCCGCGAGATGGATGTCGAGCTCAACATGATCGGCCTGGCCAAACAGTACGAGCTGATCTTCCGGCCCGGGCACTCCGCACCTCTGGCGCTGCCGACCAACTCGCGCGGCCTCCAGCTCTTGCAGCGCGTGCGGGACGAGGTGCACCGCTTTAGCGTTACGTACCACCGCACGCTGCGCGCCAAAAGCGCCACCCGCTCCGTGCTCGACGACGTTCCCGGCATCGGCCCGGCCCGCCGCAAGGAGCTGCTCAAGTTCTTCGGCAGCGTCGACAAGATGCGCTCCGCCACGGTCGACGACATCGCCGCCGCGCCCGGCATGAGCAAACGGCTCGCCGGCGCGGTCCATCGCATGCTTCATGGCGAAGAGGCAGGGCATTCGTGATAAGTGCCCGCAGGAGCAGCGGCGGTTTGCCCGCTGCTGCGGCCAGATCAGCATCTATCCCGAACCGGCTTCCAATCGAATCACGACAACTGCCTGCAAGGCGACAGACGCGGCTGTCGCCGATGTCCCTGTCGGCATTTGATAGCGTGCTTTCTCATTTCAATCGCACACGGATTCCAATTTCCGCGCGCAATGGTACACTGAGGCCATTGACAACCTGAAAGCCCTGGAAGGAAACACTCATGATACAGCTACTCGCACGCTGGGCGATCAGCGCGGTTGCGCTTTACATTACGGTTTTGCTGGCCCAGCATTTCAACCTGCACATTGGCCTCGCGCCCGGCCTGAGTGGCGTGATCGCCACGGTGGAGGCCGTGGCCGTGCTCGCTGTCGTCAATGCCGTCATCCGGCCGATCGTCAAGCTGCTGACGCTGCCCCTCACATGCCTGACGTTCGGGCTCTTTTCGTTCGTCATCAACGCGCTGATGTTCTGGATCGTCGGGCAGGTTGTGCACGGGTTCGTGGTAAAAGGCTTCGTCGCGCCGCTGTTCGCCTCGATCGTCATGAGCATCGTTTCCGGAATACTGAGCTTCTTTCTCATCTCCGGCGACGAGAAAGAGCGAAAGCGCCGTTGAATCATGAATAATAGAAGGCAGGATCTTCCCGCACTCGGGAATCGATGTGACAAAGAGAGAAAGGAGCGGCCTGAACAGACCTTGCGCGCCGCCGCGGTGTCCGATGGGACCTGTGCGGCGCCGGATCTACCGGACGGGCGCTGCGAGAGTTTGATGAACTTGATGGTAATCAGCGGGATGTCCGGGGCCGGCAAAGCGACCGCCGCCAGGGCGTTCGAGGATATGGCCTTCACGGTGGTGGACAACATGCCGCCGGTACTGCTTCCGGAGCTTGTCGAGCGGTGCACGGCCGGCGACGGCGACCCTCCAGCGCCGTCGCACCTGGCCGTCGTGCTCGACACGCGCTCCGGCATGTTCTTCGACGGGTGGCAGGTCGCCCTCGAACGGGTGCGCGCGGCCGGCGTGCGCCCGACGATTCTCTTCCTGGATGCCGCCGACGACATCCTTGTCAAACGGTTCAAGGAGACGAGGCGGCGCCATCCGCTCTTCGACGAGCACGGGGGTATCCTCGGCAGCCTGCACGCCGAAAGGGCGCTCCTCGAATCGCTGCGCGAAGCGTCCGACAAGATTATCGACACGTCCGATCTCGACGTACACCAGTTGCGCGGGGTGCTGAAGACGGAGTTCGCGCCGAGTAACGATCACTATGACCTGACAATCACGGTGGCGTCGTTCGGCTTCAAACACGGCCTGCCACTCGACGCGGACCTTGTCTTTGACGTTCGCTTTCTGATTAATCCACACTACGTTCCCGAACTGCGGTCGTATGACGGCCGCAATGTGGAGGTTCGGGACTACGTGATGGGAGATCCGGATTCGGCTTTGTTTCTCGACAAGCTGTACTCGCTGATGGAGTTCAGCGTCCCGCAGTATCTCGATGAAGGCAAGGCATACCTCACCGTAGCCATTGGCTGCACGGGCGGCCGCCACCGCTCGGTGGTCGTCGCGGAGATGCTTGGCGACTTCCTGAAATCGAGGGGATATCGTGTCCTCATCCAGCATCGAGATGTCAACAAGTAACGACCGCGGCCCGGAACCGCCGGCGAACAACCTCACGAGTTGGCTGAAGTGGCTCTACCCGGGAATGCGAGTCAAGCGCTGGCTGCTGCTGATCGTGGTCGGCATCGTTTTGGCGATGGCCGGCGCCGAGCTGATCGCCAATATCAACATTGTCGACGTGCTCAACGGCGCCAGCGATTCGGTGTTCCGCGTCACAGGCTTTCGAATCAGCAAGAATGACTACGGCGGGGTCGGCATCACCGTTGAGGTCATCGCCTGCGCCATCATCCTGGCCGGCGCCGTCCAACTCAACCTTTCCGTTCTCCGAGCGGTTGCGCCGGACGTTCGCGGGAATCTCGCCGATCGAATTTATTCACAGAGCCGGCTCTCTCAGGGACATCACATCGTCGTCTTCGGCGGCGGGACTGGTCTATCGACGATGCTGCGCGGCCTCAAGGAGGAGACGAGCAATATCACGGCGGTCGTGACCGTCACCGACAACGGGGGTTCGTCGGGGCGGCTCACTCAGCAGATGGGCGTTCTCCCGCCGGGTGATCTGCGCAACTGTCTGGTGTCGCTCGCCGACGCCGAGCCGACCCTCTCGCGGCTGTTTCAATACCGATTTGAATCGGACAAGGAGGGGCTGGGCGGCCACAGCTTCGGCAATCTGTTCATCGCGGCGATGACCGAGATTTACAACGGCAACTACGAGGAGGCGATCGCAGCCACGTCGAAGGTCCTTGCCATTCGCGGTCGTGTCTACCCGTCGACGACGCAGAGTGTGTGCCTTCTCGCGGAAATGGAGGACGGCAGCGTGGTAGAGGGGGAGACGCAGATTGCGGACCACCCGCAGCCGATTCGCCACATGTACATCCGGCCGGAGAACGCTCGCCCGCTCGCCGAGGTCCTGCACGCCATCCGCGAGGCCGATGCCATCGTGCTCGGCCCGGGCAGTGTCTTCACCAGCGTCATCCCGAACCTCCTCGTCGACGGCATTGTCGACGCCATCGTGCGCAGCAAGGCGGTCAAGGTGTACGTCTGCAACGTCATGACCCAGAGCGGCGAGACGGACGGCTTCTGCGCCTCGGACCACGCCCGCGCCATCGCCGCGCATGCCCCGGGCAGGCGCCTGTTCACGCACGTTCTGGTCAACACGCAGAAACCGTCGCCGGACCGGCTCCAGCAGTATGAGAAGTACCGCCAGGTGTTCGTCGAACCCGATATCGAGGCCATCCGGGCCATGGGCTACACCCCGGTCACCGGCAACTTCATCTCTGACACCGACGTCGTCCGCCATGACTCCCACCGCCTCGCCCAGGCCATGTACCGAATACTGATGTAAGCAGAGATAACACAGTCACTCGAGTGAGGCCACAGGCGTGTTGACGACAACAGAACCACGCGTTCTTGAGGGAACATGGGAATATATTTGCCGCCAAGCTCACGAGTTTGCTGGCCATCAGCCGCGAGTTATTAGCCAGCAGGCGCTCCACTTCGCTGAGTCGACGGGCAATGACGGCCTGCGATTTGGAGACATCGACTTCAAATTGCTCAACCAACGATAGTACGCCACGATTCTCCGCACGGGTAGCCACGGAATTCCGTAGTTGAACCGGTGCCAACGGCATTACGCCGGATGATTCCATGGTCTTGATTGAGGCGAACGCTTTCGTGTACAATCCGGGATACTACACGAGGACGATGGGCTGACGCGCCATCGATTTGGGAGCTGCGGACGATGGCGATTGCTGTATGGGTTGACAATGAGCCCGCTTTACCCGGTGCGTTGACGTTTGAGTACAGGGGTGACCCCAACCCCGGGGCCATGATAACACGGATCCGGATGTCCGGCGAAGAGAAGGACGAGTTCGCCAGGCGGCTGGAACAGTCCTTTCGACCACCCCTGACCGACGGCGTACCGGGCGATCTCGCCGGACGAGTCTTCGAGGTGCTCTACTTGTTCCTTCTTACCCGCCGCGGCAGACGAGATCCGATCTACGTGATGACCAAATTGAAGAGCATCTCGTTTGAGGCCGACTGCTACGAGTTTACTCTGGAAGCGGTGTCGCAGTCTCGTTCACGGGACGGTGATCCTCACCTGGTTGAGCCTCAGACAGGCCCGGAACCGGATGATCCCTCATGACAGACCCCGTTCCAACCCCCGATGATCGAGCGGCCTTGACCCGGCGCGTCCTCAAGTCTCGCGGGCGGGAAACCGAGCCCCTGGCGCGCGAACTGGCACGGGACAAGCGGGCAGAAACCGCGTCGTCCATGCTGACACTTCTGGTGAACGCCAAGGCGGCGAAGATTGCACGCGCGTGGCTCGATGCCGACCCCGAACGCACGATCCGGGGACTTTTACCGGTGGCGGCCGGCCGTGGACGAGTGGCCGACGCCGGCGTTCAAATCCTTCGAACGCTACAGCGGCAGGGACACGCAATTCCGATCGGGGACGACGCCGCGGGTCGGAGACTGGCAGAGCGCCTGGTTCCGCGCGAGGAGGCCACGGAACCGTTTCCCGCAGATTGTCACCCGGAGTGGTTCCAATCACATACGCCCGTCGAGGGCAGTCTTGATGTCTCCTGGATCGACCCGGAGGAACTGCCGAAATTGGTCGTTCACGGCCGTCACTTCGGTGCGAATGCCGTTCGTCAGTTCCTTCTTGCTCTGCAGGCCACGCCGTTCGAGCCGTCGGGCTGGGCGCCCGGAACGGAGCCGGAGCCAGCCTTCATCTGGTACGGCCTGCGTTCCGTTCACCCGCTCGTGGCAGCGGTACGGGACCACGTGAACGGACATAGTCGAGACCGGTTTGCGCGACATCTATTTGCGGCCTGGCGCAATGTCGGTGAACCGAGCAAGTCTCAATGGGCAATGCGGGCCTGTGGCTTGCTCGGCGGAGACGGGTGCGCCGTCGACCTCACGCAGCCGATCCGCGCCTGGCGCAAACGGCTTCGGCACGACTATGCGCGCACCGGGGTCGACTGCCTCCGCTTGATCGGCTCCGATCTGGCCCTTCTTCAGATTGCCGAGCTTGCCCGGCAAAAGTCGCTGCAGGGGATCGCGGAGCGAGCCGAGCAATGGCTTGCCGAGATTGCCGTCGAGCGCGGCCTATCGCGCGAAGAGTTGGAGGACCGAACTGTCCCGGTGTGCGGTCTCGGTCCGGATTCGACCGCTCTGTCCTACGGGCCGCGTGAGTTCCGGGTTGCGATCGACGACAAATTGACTCCTGTTGTTGTTGGGCTGGACGGCAGTGTTCGCCCGGACCTGCCCAAGCCCAACTCCACCGATGACCCGGAACACACCGTAGCGGCGGCTGCGGAATGGAAGCTCGTCAAGAAGCAGATGACGAGCACGATTCGGGCCCAGACCGGGCGACTCGAACAGGCCATGGTCTGCGGCCGGCGGTGGACCTTAACGGACTTCGACATGTATCTCGCCGGACATCCGCTGATGTGCATGCTGGCACGTACTCTGGTCTGGGCCGCCTATGCGAACGACGCGACTCCCATTGTGTCCTTTCGTCTGGCCGACGACGGCACGTTGACGGGAATATCAGGGCAGCCGATCCACTTGCCGGCCACAAGCAAGGTCGGAGTTTCCCATCCGCTGGAACTGACCGTAGACGACCGACAACTCTGGGGCGAGTTCCTGGCCGACAACGATCTGCTACCGCCGTTCCCGCAAATCGGCCGGAAAATCCATGAGTTGGCCCCTGGTGAACTCATATCGATGTCGATCACACGCTTTGCCGGCGCCGAAGTCTATGCCTCCGGTTTGGTCGGCGGTCTCGAATCGCGGGGATGGCGACGCGGTCCGGAGGGGGACGGGAGGCGCATAAGCAGCCACTGGAAGCCATTTGCTCGCGCCGAGATGAGTGCAGTGGTTACTTACGATGCGGTGTCCCTCCTCGACCGGTCGCAATGGCACAACATCGCTCCGAAGACCTGCTACTTCGCTCCTGGAATCGATTGGAGCAGCAGAATTCCAGCGCAATCCATCCCGCTTGTCCTGGTTCCTCCGATCCTCATCAGCGAGGTGCTGGCCGACCTGACGTCGCTAACGTCGGTAAAGTGACTCGGTCCTGGTCTTGAATATGCCGCTCGGGCTGTGGTCGTCGAAAAGGGGGCCGGGAGGACGGTCTCCGGGTGGCTGGTGCGTCCACGGGACAGTGACGCAAACTCAGACGAGCTTCATCCAGGCGTGAAACCGGACAATCTCTTGTGGTGTGCACTACCGCAATCAACGTCGACTAAAGGCAATTCTACGCCAGGCGGCCGGGCGGGCGTTTTCAGTCCAGATCATTCCGGAAATCGGCAGAAGTTCTATTGTCGTTGTCGACTGCTCCGGAGTTGACGGCGACTCTGCGGAGCGGTCATCCTTGAGGGATGCGTCCCTGACATACGGAGTCACGTCGGTGGAGGATTGCATGATCGTGACCATGCCGCCATCTCGATCGCGCACGAGGTGTGCGGAAATCCGGATTCCGTTCGCCAGGTTCCCGTCGGCCATGATCGTGAGGATTACCAGAAGAACAAATCGGAATGTGTCGAATGCCGATCCGGAGTGGAAGTTGGTCGACAGGGTGATCAACGTAAGAATCATCAAGAGCCAGGTGGTGAAGATCGCAGCAGCCGGCAAAGGTTTCGTCCACGCGCGCCTGGCCAGGCGGGAAATCTCGTCGCGTTCTTCCGCGGAAAGTTCGCGACGGCCTCCCAAAACCGATGGGTCCTCCCGCCTGACCGGCTCAAGCCATTGCGCGGCAATGGCCGCGAACGGCGGCTGCTCCGCGACGGTGACGGAGATCGCCTGAACCCATTGACGCAACCGCTGGTCGTTGACGCCGCGAATACGTCCGGCTGGTGCGAGCACCTCAATCGACAGCGTCCCTTCTGTCGACGTCCCGGTGTACCGCCGGAGCTTGATATACGCGGGGTCAGACCGGGTCTCATCGGAAATCGGTCCGGAGTAACACTTCACACTGGCTATCTTCGCATGGCGCAAGAGCAGCCATCCCCTCCGTCCGCGCTCCTTGGAGTACAGCATGGCCGATACCATACCGACCACGATCAGCGCGAACCAGACATCTCCGAGAATGTCCTGTGATCCCCTGGCGGTCGGCCGCGCAAACGTGAAACTGCCCGGGAAGCCAATCACTGCCAGCACGAGCAGGATCCAGGAGCCAAGTGCCAATCCGATCAAACGCCATCCCTCAATCCGAACGCTTTGACGTTCGAGTTCGGTAAGCGGGCGTTCGTCCACGAGGGGCAACCCGAGCGACCATTCAGTGGCATTATGTGCGACCATGGCAGATTATGACACAAGAAAGTGGACGCGTGGCGGCGGACCGCCGCGAGACATCATACTGGCATCGCATAGTCCTGAGCACTGTAGTACAGTCCATTCGGGCTGTGGTCCTCGACAAGCGCGGGAACGAGGGCGCCGGGGAGAACGGATTCGGGAGCGCCGGGGGCTTGTGGGCCACCGAGGTCGGTGCGGAGCCACCCCGGGTCGAGGGCGCTGACGAGCACGTTGGTTCCCGAGAGCTCAGCCGCAAGCTCGATGGTGTATTTGTCAACCGCGGCCTTCGACACGCTGTAAGGGGCCAGGTTGGGGATGCCGCGGATTCCGGAAGAGAGGTTGACGATGCGCCCGTAACCGCGGTCGCGCATGGCGGGAGCGAAGGCGTGGCAGAGCGCAATCATGGCGTAAACGTTCACCTGCATGATCGATTCCCAATCCGCCTGAGTCGTCTTCCAAATCTCCTTCCACGATCCCTGGATCGCCGCGTTGTTATACAGAATGTCGACCGGGAAATCCAGACCCTGAACCGCTTCAATAAGAGCGTCAACGCCGGCTGGAGTGGACAACTCGGCGGCGGCGGGCCGAGCCTCGACTCCGGCGGCCCTGACTTGCTCCACCGTTCCCTGGACATGGTCCAGGCTGCGGCCGTGAACGATAACCGAGCAGCCGTGCTCGGCCAACCCGACCGCGATATGGCGCCCGATCCCCCGGCTAGACCCTGTGACCAGCGCCCATTTTCCTTGTAGCTTCTTCATAAACTCTCCTTTGTTAGATCAGTGCAAACCGTCCGTCGGGCATCAGCACATCGAGGACGAAGAATATCGGCGTGGTCGTACGATCCGAATCGACTGGTCAATGGGTGTCTCGCGTGACGGAATCGTTTCGCGCGGACCTAAAGCGGTTGCCTATGGATGTTCGCCACCTTGCATTGGCGACATATCGACGGTGGTGCGTTGATGACAACAACCCTGGCGTTAGGTTTGAGGCGAAGCACATAACTTCCACGAGTCGGCCGTGGCTAGTGTCCGGCTACGCTGCCGGGCGGCTCAGGGTAGGGATGGAGAACTTGGTCGGAGGATCGGAAACATGCGCGAGGATGTCCTGGACGTATTCGTCGGGCAGGACCATTCCCTCGGAAGTTACCTGGAAGAGGGTGAACTCCGGCATTCTGCGGCGAGGCCGCGTGTCATCGAACCCGCCGACACTCAGGCGGCCGCCCGGAAGGCAGGCGCCGGTGTCCAGACCGACCTTGTTGGTGTGAACGAGCGGGCGGAAGTCGGTTTGAGGTGTGTGGCCGAAGACGACGGTGCGTCCGGGGCTGTTGCCGTAGAGGATGAACGGCTCTCGAATCCACATGCGTGGGTCCAGGTCTGCCTCCACCTCGGTTTCGACTCCGTACGGGACGACACCGGCGTGGACGAAGTGGTACTGCTCCGTCTTGACGGCGACCTGTGTCGTTCCCAGGAAGTCGAGCGCCCAGCGCGGGAACTTCAGTTTCCAATTGGCGTTCCCAGCCAGACCGAAGGATGCAAGCGTCGGAGTTCCGCCGCTGAGAAGCCACATTTGCTCGCGCCGCTCGTCTCCCTGGTGGGCGCGCAACAACAGGTCCTCGTGATTTCCACGCAGGAATATGGTGGGCATATGCTGCTGCCGGAATCGCATGATCCGCTTCAGCACACGCTCGCTTTCCGGACCCCGGTCGATGTAGTCGCCCAGGAAGATCACAATGTCGCCCATCCTGAGCTTCTTCATCAGATGCTCCAGGGCCGGTTCCAACATATCGAGCTGGCCGTGTATATCCCCAACGGCGTAGATCATCCGCGAGCACTGCTCCTTTCCGGGCTGTTCGGTAAGTTGCCGGTATCCGAGCGTCGGTTACAGTCCAAACGCAAGTCGTTGACAAACAGTTCAATCACTACTAACCGCAACATTTCGCGGTCGAAGCGAGGATTCCTTCTTTTTTCCACATTTATTTTTGCAATTATTATCGGACGGACGTACGTACGTCTCGCATGCAATTCGAAGCATTCTAGAATGTTAGATACGTTTCCCGAGCAAACCTTCGCTCTTATGCGCCAAGGTGCGCCCTCCGCTTTTGAAGCATAGGAGCGTTCTATTGTTCCTGGAACGCCGCACGCCGACCCTTCCGGTTCTGGAGGTCGCGACGCGCAAGGCTAGTTATGCACAATACGAGAGGGTAGGGCGCGGCAATGAGCCATGTTCGTCCATCGGGCCGACCGCCGTCGCGGTCGGCCCGGTTTTGGTGGGGCGGTGGCCTCACCGAAACCGGGCTGGAAGCGGCGCGTATATCGTTGTCTCTGACAATCAACCTCCTTGGCTCGCCGGAATTATTCTCCAATAATCGAAAGGACAATCCTCTCGGCTGCTATTCGAGAATAACGCGGGTTAACCGGCCAGTACACGAGTTCGGCGCGGCACCGAGAACTTGGAGGGTGGCTGGTGCACGGGCTTGCGGGTCAGGAACGTTCGGATCGTTTCCTCACGGGTCTCCGTCCCATCATCTCGTACCTGGAACAGCACAAACTCCGGCATTGTCCGGCCGGGTCGCTCATCGTCGAAACAGGCGACGCTCAGGCGTCCTCCAGGCTGGCAGGCCCCCGTGTCGATACCAACCTTGTTGGCATGCACGACAGGTCTACGGTCACGGGTTGGTGTGTGGCCGAAGACGACAATACTGCCCAGGTTATGCGGATAGTTGATGAATGGGTCACGGACCCACATCCGCGCGTCAAGGTCGCTTTCTACTTCCGATTCCACCTCTACGGGAACAATGCCCGCATGGACGAAGCAGAAATTCCGGGATCGCACCTCGATCTCCGTGTTCTTCAGGAAGTCGAACGCCCATCGGGGGAAACGCCGCTTCCAATTAGAATCGCCCTCCAATCCGAAAGAGGCAAGCGTGTACATTCCACCATTGAAGAGCCACATCTCTTCCCGACGCTTGTCGCCCTGCAGGGCGCGCAGCAGCATATCTTCGTGATTGCCGCGCAAGAACACGGTCCATTCGTGATGCTCTCGGAAGTTCAGCAGGCGTCGCAGCACGCCCTCGCTGTCCGGGCCGCGGTCAATGTAGTCGCCGAGGAATACCACGGCGTCCTCTGGGCTTGCCACGCGCTTAAGATGCTCCAGGGCCGGCTCCAGCGTGGCAACCGAACCGTGGATGTCACCGATTGCGTAAATCATGGCTCTCTAAACTCCTTCCTTATTCTCCGTCGAATCGAGTTCGGTAGGGGTTTGTCTGGTATGTTCTTCTTATTCCATCTTGCGAAGCGAAAATACATGAATATTCTTTCAAGCGCGCTCTCGCAGACGAAACGGTGATGCTTGTCTCGAAGTAGCCCATCGGAGGCCTGGCCGGCACTCGCCTGAGCTTCAACCTGGCACGGCCAGAAAAATGTGGAAATGATCAAAACGGAATTGCGCAGAGAGTGTCTTATCTTCGTTGCGATCGCCGGCTTGTGTGCCGGCATCGGTACGGGACCCGCCGCCGCGCAGGACGCGGCCGGTTGGTCAGTTCTGTGATACTCATCGTGAGAATCGTCGCGGGCGGCGACGAAACCGACCCACGAATGAATTCGTGGGCTGCCGTTGAGAACGTCCGCCGGACGAAAGGGGAATCGCTTCTTCTCCGCAGTTTGCTTGCGGCTATGCCGCGCTGTGTCATTATAGGCGATCCTGAATAGGACTGTCAAACCGTGCGGCTTTGGTTGCCGTTTTTCGACGTTATTGATACTTAATGCAAGTTATTATCTGTATATCAGGTTATTGGACTTCACTTCGCAAGAATTGGGTTCGCCACGTCCGTGGTAGAACAGGCCGATGTCTCGGTAGGTGGGCACTCCATTATTCGTTAGCAAGCCGCCATGAAACGTCGCCCCCTGGGAAGAAAACGGGAGCATCTTCTACGACTTGTGTCAAAACACCGTCGAGCGATCGCACGTACCAATTCCCGGACTTGATCACATTCTCATACTCGTTAAACTCATTGGCATTAGCCGTGTCGTCCCCATGGTAAATGCGTTCGTTCCAGTCTATTGAGAAGCGTATATAATCAAAACACCGACGGTCGACATTAGTTATTTCGTTTGAAATTGGCTCAAATACGCCGTACCATGTGTAATCGCTTTCGAAAACGTTCTTCAACACACCGAGCATGGTTTCACCGAAATAGAGATGCATTGTTTTCATCGTCCGTTTCAAATAATTTCACCGGTTCGAGGTTAGCGTGTGTGGGATCACGACGTAACCGCTCGGCCCACCGGCTTACGGTGTCTATAGCGGATTTAGGTTCCATGTAGTGATTCAACGCGCTAAAAGATCAGCTTCTACGCAACTGCGAGATCCTCAAAGGACGGGAACACTTGCACCCACATTAGTCCGTCACTTGTCCAATCGCTAGCGAGTACTCTCGGGGTGCTTACGTCGGTTCGATAATCTAACACTACGTAGTTATCATCTCCAGGGATCCTACTGGTCATAATGACACGCGCTAACTCAATATCCAGCCATGGCAGGTCATTTTGGCTTGCTTGAAGCCCACGATAGGTCCTGAACCGGTCAGTCAATCCAGCGTCGTCAAACGTGTAGTCGAGTTCCTTGCCGTGCATGCCCGCGATATCCTCGATCAAATACATTGGAATTCCGTTTAGAATCGGAATGGCACTCCAAATGATATAGTCAGATAGTTGACCCCATCGCTCGTTGTCGATGAGATTTATCAACAGGTCAGGTAGCGGTAGCGACTCGGGCATTTGGCCAAGCCTTTCATTAACAATTCCCACAGACACTTAACATATTCCAACGATCTTGCTGGCCTAAATTCAGGCTCGAATCGAGCGTATACTAAGTTACGCAACTGGACGTGCATTGCCTATGTTTTTAGAGTCAATCTCACGCTCACGTCGCAATGTGGGTGTCATCACGCTTCTCAGAGCCGAAGCATGGCACCCGGACCAGGTCGCTACAGTTTGTCCGGCTCGTAGCTGTCGTAAAGCGCTATGCCGGAGGAGGTGCCGATGCGGTTGGCGCCGGCGTCGAGCATGTTGAGGGCGGTCTGGACGGTTTTGATGCCGCCGGAGGCCTTGATGCCGAGGGTGGAGGGGCCGATGGCGCGGCGGATGTGGCGGATGTCCTCGGGGGTGGCGCCGCCGCCGCCCGTGCCGGTCGACGTCTTCACGAAGTCCGCGCCGGCGTCGCGCACGATCCGGGAGGCGGTCTCCTTCTCGGCGTCGGTCAGGTAGCACGTCTCGATGATGATCTTGAGCAGGACGCGGCGCGAGTCCTCGTTGATGCCCGAGGCGGCACGGCAGGCTTCCGCCATGTCCCGGATATCCTCGGCGACGACCTCGTACTCGCCGGACTTGAACCGCGTGATGTTTATGACCGCGTCGACCTCTTTCGCGCCGTTCGCGATCGCGTTCTTGATCTGGTACACCTTCGCGAGGCGGGTATCGGCCCCGAAGGGGAAGCTGATGACCGTGCAGACCTTGACATCGGAGCCGTTCAGGGCGCGGGCGGCCGTTCCGACCCAGCAGGGCAGGATGCAAACGCTTGCGAAGTGGCGTTTGGCGCTCTCGTCGCACAGCCGCAGAAGATCGTCCCTCACCGAATCCGGCCTGAGCAGCGTGTTGTCGATCATCTTAGCGAACTGTTGCTTAGTATACATATCAGCTTTCCAAACACAACCATGACAGGCAGGGACGCCTGTCCCACAAAGAGGACATGCATCAGGCGGGCCGACGCGTACCGGCTTTCCATTGCGCGACCAGGGCGGATACCTGGCGGTCGCAGTCCGGGTCGGACGCGTGCCGGTGGTAGAAATCGACCAGGGCGCTGCCGATCACAGCGCCGTCGGCGATCGCGGCGACCTGCGCGACATGGCTGCGTGTCGAGACCCCGAACCCCACGCAGAGCGGAAGGGTCGTGGCCGCCCGAGCGGAGGCGAGCATGCGCATTAAATCGTCGGGCAGTTCCGCCCGTGCCCCGGTGACACCGGTGCGCGACACGCAGTAGACAAACCCGGTCGATCGCGAGCCGATGATTCGCAGGCGCTCGGCCGTCGATGTCGGCGCCATCAAGAAAATCGTGGCGAGGCCGACGCTGCCGGCGGCTGCTCTCCAGGCATCGGCATCGTCGGGCGGCAGGTCGGTCAGGATCATCCCGTCGACCCCCGCTGCGACGGCATCGGACGCGAACCGCGCGAGACCATGCACCAGGACAAGGTTATACGACGTCATCAGCACAATCGGGACGTCGGTGAGGCGTCGCGCCTCGGCCGTGAGTTCGAGCACACGCGGCGGGGTGATGCCCCGATCGAGGGCGCGCTGGGAGGAGGCCTGGATCGTAGGGCCGTCGGCAAGCGGATCCGAGTAGGGGATTCCCAGCTCGACGATGTCGGCGCCGGACCTCGCCAGCAGGGCGATGCGCGCCGGAGTCCCGTCGATGTCGGGATCGCCCGCGGTCAGGAACGTGACCAGAGCGGCCTCGTTGCGCTCACGCAAACGGGCAAAGACATTCGTAATTCGTGATGTCATAGGTTTATCGCGACGCGGGCGAGGCGCCGGGCACGGCCGTTGCGCTGAGTATGGCGAATGACTGCGCTCCGTGCCCTCTGTCTCGCCCCTACGGTTCTTGTCGTTTTTTGGTTCAACAACGTAAAAGTGTTTACGATGTCGATGGCCCCAAGGGCCTAGCTCCCAGCATGCCGAGCCGGGTGGCGACCGTGTCGACGTCCTTGTCGCCGCGACCGGAGAGGCACACGAGGACCGTTTGATCGCTTGAGAGCGTGCCGGCGATCTTGCGCAGGTAAGCGAAGGCGTGGGAGCTCTCGAGGGCCGGAATGATCCCTTCCGAACGCGCGACCCACTGGAAGGCGTCGAGCGCCTCCTGGTCGGTGACCGACACGTATTCCGCACGTCCCGAGTCCTTGAAGTGGGCATGCTCCGGCCCGACGCCGGGATAGTCGAGGCCGGCTGAGATCGAGTGGGTCGGCATGACCTGTCCGTATTGATCCTGGAGCACGTAGGACGATGAGCCGTGCAGAACGCCCTTGCTGCCGGCGGTCAGCGTGGCCGCATGCTCGCCGGTCTCGACACCGCGGCCGGCGGCCTCGACGCCGATCAGGCGCACGCCGGGATCGCGCACGAAGGGATAGAAGATGCCCATCGAGTTGCTTCCGCCGCCGATACAGGCGATCACGACATCCGGGAGCCTGTCCTCCGCCTCGCGAAGCTGCACGCGAGCCTCGTCGCCGATGATCCTCTGGAAGTCGCGCACCATGGTCGGGTACGGATGCGGGCCGGCCACGGTGCCGATAATGTAGTGCGTGTTGCGAACGTTGGTGACCCAGTCGCGAATGGCCTCGTTGAGGGAATCCTTGAGCGTGCGAGTCCCCGACGTGACCGATCGAACCGTTGCGCCGAGCAGGCGCATGCGGACGACGTTCAGGGCCTGGCGGGCGACATCTTCCTCGCCCATGTACACCTCGCACTCGAAGCCGAAGAGCGCGCAGGCGGTGGCGGTCGCGACGCCGTGCTGCCCGGCTCCCGTCTCGGCGATGATGCGCGGCTTGTTCATGCGACGGGCAAGGAGGATTTGCCCGAGGGCGTTGTTGATCTTATGCGCCCCGGTGTGCGCCAGATCCTCGCGCTTGAGGTAAATGCGCGGTCCGCCCAGTTCCCGGGTCATCTTCTCGGCGAAATAGAGCGGCGTGGGACGGCCGACATAGTGTTTCTGGTAATAGGCGAGCTCACGATGGAACTCGGGATCGGCCTGAGCCTTCAGGTAGGCGCCGGTCAGCTCATCGAGCGCGGGAATCAGCGTTTCCGGGACATAACGGCCCCCGAACTCGCCGCCAAATCGCCCGTGTTCGTCAGCCACGTACTCATCCCGGAGCGTGGCGGATTGTAGTGCCATGAGGTTAGTTCTTTCCTGACCGATACCACATTCTATCAAAACAGCAAACGCATGTCAACCACCCTGATGTTGGTCCCACGCGCGGACGGCCCGGATAAACGCACGGACCTTCGCCCGGTCCTTCACACCGGGGGAAGATTCGACACCGGAGGAGACGTCGACCGCGTACGGGCGCACGGCATCGACGGCGGAGGCGACGTTCTCGGGTGTGAGCCCGCCCGCCAGGATGATCGGCAGCCGGGTCATCCGCCCGGCCTCCACGGCCAGATCCCAGTTGAAGGTCTCGCCCGATCCGCCGAGCTTGTCCTGGTGATAGGCATCGAGCAATACGGCAGCGGCATGCCCGCGGTAGGCCCGAATTTCGTCGAGGGATTCGCGGCCACGCATGCGAAAGCAGCGGATATATTTATCATCGTTGCAACAGGGGGTTTCGGTTGGGTCCGACCGGTCTCCATAGTACTGGACATACGCAGCCCCGTACCGCTCACCGTCCTCCCGCCCGTTCACAACGATCACGGTTGGAACGAACAGGGGGCTGACGGCGGTAAGCTCCGCAAAGCGTTCCGGCGTGACATAGCGCGGGCTGGCCGCGACGCCGATGAACCCGACAGCGTCCGCGCCATATTCCACAGCCGCTTCGAGATCGCCCGGATTGGTGATGCCGCAAATCTTGACTCGGGTCACGTCGTCGACCGCCCGCAATGTAATCGCATGCCCTCAGTATACCAGACTGGCGAGGCTGTGCCTCAGACCGACAAGATGCATGGACTAAGGACAGAAAGGAGGAAGACAGGCACGGAGGCTTGTCCCACGATAGGATCAGTCGAGGCCGGGATGGCACACGGAATGCACCTGGTTGCAATCGACGGCCGGCGAGTTTACATAACAATACCTTTTCTACAATAATGTACAGATGTTTTCATACCGTTAACGACGAAAAAATCGCGATAAACATCTGGCTAAGGCCTTTTCAGGATCGGCATGTACGGGTATAACGATTATGCGGCGTGACAAATCGATCCAGGCGAGGAAGTTCGAGTCAAACTATGTTAACCGTTCAAAAGTCTCAAACATTCACCCGCGTCCGCCCGCTTGTCGCGGCGTCTCTTCTGCTGCTTCTGGCGGGCACGGTTCACGCGGGCACGCTGGTCGATCCGTTCAGCGACTTTTCAAAGATCGCGAACCATAGCGTCAACTGGAAGCTCGAAACGGACCATCCGGAGTACTTTAACGGAAGCACGTCGCGGCTGACGCGAGAGAATGCGACATCGGCGTGGATCGTCTATCACGAGAGTAATATCACCGGCTTCACCATTATCGCCAGCGTCTGGGTCCCCCTCCGTCAACCCTTTCATCCCCTCCCCCTTACGGCCGAGACATCGCCGGATGGAACGACCTGGACGAGCATCGCGGTCAGCGCGACGCCGGCGGGGCAAGGGACTCATGTGAGTGATCCTGCATCCGGGTCGGACGGTGGGTTCTTTCCGATCGAGTATTCTTCGGCAAATCCGATTCCGCCGGGCTGTAATTACGTGAGGTTTACCCTGGGTCCGGGCGGCCCGGGTATACCGGTGTTTGTTCTGGGGGCATGGACCCCGGAATTGCAGGAGATCACGATCACCTACGGCGACGCGCTCGCGCCGGAGGGCGGTGGGTCCGCCGAGTCCTCGCTCACACTCTCGGCCCCGGCCGTCAGGGCGGCAACATCAACGTCCTCGTCGGTCCCGCCACCGACACTGACCGCCGTCATTGCAAAGCCCCTCGACATCCGCGGGGGATTCACTGTCCTCGCGGCCGGAGACAGGGCGTGCCTGGAGTGGCTTCCCATCCCGCAGGCAACACGATATCGGATCGACCGCAGCACGGATGCCGGCCAAACCGAGACCGTATACGACTCGAACGATGCCGTCACATCCTTCGTCGACAAAGGTTTGACCGGGGGCCGCCAGTATTGTTACCGGCTGATCGGATTCCAACCGGACGGAACCGTTGTGGGCACGGAAAACGTGAGCGTCACGGTTGTCAAGGAAGCGGTCATCCTTTACGACCCGTTTTCCGACTGGGGTGAGACGGACAGCCACTCCGATAACCTGGGTCTGTTGAATGTCGAAGGTCTTGGTTCCTGTGTGCAGCGAACATCTTCGGGTACGGGGTCGTTCGTGTATAACCTCCCGGGGACGGTCAGTTTCGCCTTTGCCGTCGCTTTCAGCGGAGATTTTGCAGGGCAGGTGAGTGTCGACGCATCGCCGGACGGCAGCACATGGATGCCGGTCGAGATTGCGAACACCGACCCTGTGGCATGCGGCTCGAATCATTTCGAGACGGTTTGCTCGCCGGAATCGGAGTTGGCGGGCAATACGAATTATCTCCGCGTAAACTTGAGCGGCGACAGCGCGACGAGCAACTCCCCGGCAATTGCTGCAATGCGGGTAGTATATGGCGTGGCATGGACTGCGCATCGATAATCTCGTTTGCGTTTGGACGTTTGCAGTTTGGTGTGCTCAGCGAGGCGACACGTTTAGAATCCGCAGCCGGCAGGTCTCTGCCAGTCAAGCTTCTGTCGATGGAATCGCTCTCTCGGTTATGGTCGTGCCGCCTGTCGTAGCGGAAGCGCGTCGAATGCCCTCGGTGGTGTAATTCGGCCGTTTCGGGGATGTTCCGATCCCCGCTCGTCCCTTATAATCTCCACACAAGCTGTACCGCACCTATCCTGTGCTGCGCCGCCGATCGGGACCTACACGACGGCAACGGCGTACACGTGTTTGAAAAGGGGGAAATATGTCCGATGCGGTGATAGCAGGCCGGGCGCAATTTGCGTTTACGGTAATGTTCCATTACCTGTTTCCGGCACTGACAATGGGCTTGGGCACGTTGATCGCCATCCTGAAGACGCTCCAACTGACTCGTGGGGACGAGCGGTTCGGAGTTGCGGCCCGGTTCTGGACCCGGGTTTTTGCACTGAACTTCGCGATGGGCGTTATTAGCGGCATTCCGATGGAGTTTCAGTTCGGGACGAACTGGTCGCACTTCTCCGACGCCGCCGGTGGTATCATCGGCCAGCCACTGGCGATGGAGGGCATCTACGCCTTTTTCCTCGAATCCGGGTTCCTTGGCATTCTCCTCTTCGGCGAGAAACGGATTTCTCCGTTCCTCCACTGGCTCGCGTCGGTGCTAGTCGCTGTCGGGACCCTGATTTCCGGATACTTTATCGTCGTCACCGACGCGTGGATGCAACATCCCGTCGGCTACCGGATGACGTCCGACGGCAAGTTCGTGTTGACCAGCCTCAAGGCGGTCCTTCTCAATCCATACGCCTGCTGGCAGTACCTCCATACGATTAATGGAGCGATTGTCACCGGGGCGATGGTGATGGCGGGTGTCGGCGCCTATTATCTCCTGGCACGCCGCGACGAGGAGTTCGGCCGGATTTGCGTCAAGCTTGGCGTGGTGGTCGGCCTCGTGTTTGCGGTGACTCAGTTGTTCCCGACAGGCGCGCGACACGGCGAGAATATCGCCCGATTCCAGCCGGTCAAGATGGCAGCGATGGAGGGACAGTTCGCCACGCAGTCCGGGGCGCCGCTGGCGATTATCGGCATGCCCGATAGTAAGACGGGAACGCTTCTCGACGCCATCAAGGTACCGCAGTTGCTCAGCTACCTGGCCTATGGCGACACGCGGAAGGTGGTGCTGGGACTGAATGACACGCCGGCCAGTCTCAGGCCGCCGGTCGAGGTGGTCTACTACGCCTACCACATCATGGTAGGTCTTGGCACAATCTTCATCGCCGTGCTCGCCCTGGGGGCGTTGATGCTGTGGCGGAACAAGATCTACTCCGCTCGATGGTTCCTCTGGATACTGATGTTCAGCATGCCATTTCCTTACATCGCCAACGAGGCGGGCTGGACGGTCGCCGAGGTGGGACGCCAGCCGTGGCTGGTGTACGGGCTGATGGCGACGCCGGCAGGGATTTCGACGACGGTGTCGTCGGGAGAGACCGTGTTCACGCTGCTCGGTTTTGCCGGAATGTACGCGCTGCTCGGCCTGGTGTTCCTGCATCTGTTGATCAAGACCATTGGTGAAGGGCCGTCCGGCGGACACGACGGTCATCCGGAATCTGCGCCGGAACTCGCGGAGGTGACGAAATGATCCAGGGAATATGGTTCGGAATCCTCTCGCTCATGATGGCAACCTACGCGGTGCTCGATGGATTTGACTTCGGAGTCGGCGGGTTGCTGCCCTTCCTCTGCAAGACGGAGGAGGAAAAGCAGCAGGCACGGCACGCGATCGGCCCGGTGTGGAATGGGAACGAGGTCTGGCTGCTGGCCGGCGGCGGCGCCATGTTCGCAGCTTTTCCACGTCTCTACGCCGCGAGTTTCAGCGGGTTTTACCTGGCGCTGGTTCTGGTCCTCTGGCTTTTCATGCTGCGAGGAATCGGGTTCGAGTTCCGGCACGCCATTCCGCATCCGATGTGGCGAGGGACATGGGATGCGGCGTTTTCGTTGTCAAGCGCTCTCCTGGGCCTGTTGTTCGGCGTCGCCGTGGGAAATGTCCTGCGCGGGGTCCCGCTGAATGCATCGGGAGAGTTTCAGGGATCCTTCGCGTTGATGCTCAATCCGTTTGCCCTTCTGGCCGGCGTGTTCAGCGTGGCGGTTCTGTCGCTTCACGGGGCGGCCTATCTGGTCATGAAGACAACAGGCGCGCTTCGAGAACGAGCGCGCCGGTTCGCGGTCTGGGCCTGGGTGGCGTCGACCGCACTGACTGTCGCGTTCGTGGTGGCAAGCGCCTTCATTCATCCCAGTTTCACGGCGAACTTCACCAAGGCGCCGGTGGCGCTGGTCCTGCCGGTACTCATCGTGGTCGCCCTGTGCGCACTGCCGGTACTGCTGAAGAGGGCCGGCCGAAAGTCGCAGACGTCGGCGGCCGTCGATCAGAGGCCGTTTCTGGCTACCTGTCTGCTGATCGTGTCGCTGCTCGCCTCGGCGGCCGCCGGGCTGTTTCCCAGGATGCTGCCCGCGCTCGGCCGGCCCGCTTACGACCTGACCTGTTACAACGCCTCAACAGGCGTACACGGGCTGCATGTGGCGTTGATCATTAATCTGATCGGGATGACCGTTGTGGTCCTCTACACGGCGTATATCTATCGAATCTGGGGCGGAAAGGTGGCAGCCGGTTAGGAAATAGGAAACAGGAGATAGAAGTTAGGAAATAGGACTTTGCCAGGATGATGTGCCCACTTCCCGCATGGTCCCATATCTGACGTTCTATCTCCTAAACTCTCGCTGCATCCTAGATCCTACCTTCTGTTTCCTAAACTCTGGTGGTGCATTGTGTTCAACCGGATTCTGCTGGCAACGGATGGGGCGTGTCATTCTCTCCACGCCGCGGAAGCGGCGGGGCGGTTGGCGCGTGACCTTGGGGCGGATCTGACCGTGCTGTTCGTGTACACGCCGATCGCCACGGTGACACCCTTCGCCGCCGTTCCCGGCGGCGACCTTGATCCTTCCGTGGTCGAGTCTGTCGAGGATTCGGTCATGAGTCGCACCTGCGCCGTGATCGACCGTCTGGAAGTGCCATACACTCGGCGGTGCGAGGTCGGCAGCGTGCCTGAGATTATCTGCGCCATTGCCGATCAGGAAGATTACGACCTGCTCGTGATTGGCGGCAGCGGCCACGGCATCCTGAAAACCCTGCTGCTTGGCAGCACGTGCGACCGAATCACGCATACCGCCCATTGCGCGGTTATGGTTGTGAAATGACCGGATTGATGGTACTGTGATACTAATCGTGAGAATCGTCGCGGGC
Organism: Capsulimonadaceae bacterium; assembly: GCA_052139635.1. Taxonomy (GTDB): domain Bacteria; phylum Armatimonadota; class Armatimonadia; order Armatimonadales; family Capsulimonadaceae; genus JBKQWH01. Next base: position 6,247 of record JBKQWH010000454.1, on the reverse strand, counting down.
GGCGACGAAACCGACCCACGAATGAATTCGTGGGCTGCCGTAAAGAACGTCCTCCGGACGAAAGAGGAATCGCTTCTTCTCCGCAGTTTGGTTGCGGCTATGCCGCGCTATGAGAACACCCGCCAAGTCGGACACGGTCACAAGAGATTGGCTTATGACGAGGCAGGAGGATGTGCTTGCCAATCCGTCATCAGAATTGGAGCCGCTGGCTGCCCGGTCTCCGGCCCGTCCTTCGAGGCGGCCGTCGAGACCGTGGCAAGTGGTGTCCAATAATGGGCTGCGCAACGACGCGCAGCCCATTTCTTAAATGATAAATCCCGGTCCATTCTCGTTCACTGGCTGTTTTCGGCGTCTCGGATGTGGTATAGTGGAGCTACAACATGGACATCCGTCTGGTCCGCTTGCGTATAGTATGCCTGATGCTCGTGACCGTGGCAGTTCTGTCGCTGCCAATCGGGGCACGACAATTTGACCACGCCCCGTGGGGACTGCGGCGCCTCAGCGAACGTCAAGCTCAGGCGGAGCAAATCGCGCAGTGCCCGGTTCGGGAGCGACCTCCCTTTGCCGGTTACAAGCTAGCGGCTGTTGTTTGGGACATTTTGACGGCGCCCCAATTCGGTCTGCCCGCAGAGCCAACCGGGTCGAATGGTCTGCATTTCCCCGCCGGCCAATCGCAGGTCAGTTCCTGGCCTTTAAAGTTTGGCCTGGGGCGAGCGGGCACGATGTGCAGCACAGCACTCGGGCTTCCCTCCGCTGTCTTACGTTTCGCTATCAATACCATCGAATTCCGGCTGCCCCGCCTGTTACACACCCACGCGCTTTCCCAGCGCTATTGCGCATCGACCAGCCTTCGACGTGCACCTCCGTTTGCTTCCTAACAATCACGGACATGGCGACACCCACCAACGGCTCATCCGATGGGTGATTCCCGCAGCGCCCCAGGACTTCAGTCGGGGATCAAATGGGAACATTTCGGTGTTGCATCGTACGTGATCCTCGGCAGATCGCCAGACGCACACGTGTGCCTTTCTCTCGCATTCGAAACGCGTGTGTCATGATTTCTCATCGAGAATGCAAATGTGGTACGGCGAAGGAGCATATTGTGGACGAATCATTGAATTGCGCGGTACGGACCGGGGCCGAGCGCCTCGATAGTGGCGAAACGGTAACGGACGCAGCATCCATCCGCCCGGGTGGGATGGCCGCCATTACCGAGCAAGACGTAACCCTGTCGATCGATCGCGTCTTTGACATCAACGCGATGGTACGCCGGCACGCCGGCACCACGCTGCCGAGCTCCGGCGAGATGCGCTGCCCGGAGTGCGAAACCGGCATCCTGTGCTACCTCGTGGACCGAGGGCAGGGGATTTCTGTCGAGTGTTCGACTCGCGGCTGCCTGTCCTGGGACTGGCGACACTGACCGTTGTTCTCGACAATCGAGACCAATGGCGCCCGCGTGACCATCCGCTCCCCTGGAGCCGCTGGTCGTTCGCATCTGGCCGCGGCGGCACGCCGCCTCATAACCTGCAGTCGGCTCTTCGCACGCTGCTGCCGCATCATCACGCACACGACATCGATGCGTGCCGTAGTCGCACGTGGTATGATTAAGGGTATCCCGCACGGTCTGGCACGTGCGATTGATGGGGAGTAGTCATACGATGGCTGTTACGGAGTTCAGTTTCGACGTCGTTTCGAAGGCCGATCCGCAAGAAGTAAAGAACGCAGTGGATCAGGCCACGCGCGAAGTGGAGACACGCTTCGATTTTCGCAATACGAGTTGCGAGATCAAGCTTGATAAGGAAACGCTGACGCTGCTGGCAGACGACGAAGCTCGGCTAACCGCTCTGGTCGATGTCCTGCAGTCGAAGCTGATCAAACGCGGGGTCGACATTCGCTTTCTCGAGTACGGCAAGGTCGAGGAGGCGTCGAAGGGCAGCGCTCGGCAGGTCATCACCGTCAAGAACGGGCTGCCAACCGATGTAGCCAAGAAGGTCGTCAAGCTGATCAAGGACAAGGGCCTCAAGGTGAACGCGCAGATCCAGGACCAGCAGGTTCGGGTGACGTCGAAGAGCAAGGATGACCTGCAACAGGTGATCGCGCTGCTCAAAGGCACGGATATGGATACCCCGTTTCAGTTCGTGAACTACCGCTGACGGGAATGTTTCCCAATCGGAGGCCGGTAGCGGATGCGCACACTGTTCAAAATATTGATGCTGCTCACGTTCGGGCCCTTCGCAATGATGGTGGGGGAGAAGAAGGAGGAGCCGTTAAAGGCTCCCTCCATCGAAGAGCAGATGGCGCGCGCCATGTTTCTCGACGAGCAGAAGCGTCTGAACGGGACCCTCCCGCCACGTCCCTCGACCTCCGTAGATCTGAAGGATATACTCCCGCCACCGCCGGACGCCATGTCCGACGAACAGATTGCCCGCGCCCGATGGTTCGACGAGCAGCGGCGACTGCGAGCCACTCAGCATAACGGAAACCCGAACGCGTGAGGCCGCAGGCGGTGGCCGGTATCGACACCGGCCACCAGAGATGCACAGCCGTGGATGGCCGAAGCGGCTATTTTACCGGCCGCACGTCGGTAAAACCGCCGACCGGGAGGGTGGGTTGAACAGCGCCGATCGTGAACGGCGCGCCGACGGCCATGTTCGGTGCGCTGACCAGCCCGCGCTCGGCCATCAGGATGGCGGTGTAATACCGGACCGCGTCCAGCTCCGACAGGCCGAACGCCTTGAGCGAAATCAGCGCCTTCATGCGCTCGTCGCTCGGCCGCACGAGCACCTTGACCGAATTGAGAGTAATGCCGTAAATGCTCAAAAACTCCTGAAGGTGCGTCGCCACCAGTTCTGATAGCTCGTGGATCTTCTCGTTCACCTTCTCAAGCGGCGTCACCTGTATCAACTGATTGATCGCCTGCTCGACGACCGGGCCGGAGTACGCGTTCACGTCCTTGGTGGTCAGCACGTGGCCGCGGTAGGGCATATGCTGGACCAGCTTGACGGCGTCCTGCGGGGTGTCGACATGGATGTAATAGTCCACGCCGTAGGTCATCTCCGCCATTTCGGCCGAGAGTCCGCTGCCCTGCGTGCTCACCACAAGCTTGGCGCGATTTACGTAGAGCGCCTCATACTGCCACGGGCTCTGCCCGCCATAGAAGGCCTGCTGGATCGAGCCGAACAGGACCGTCTGCGGCGTCTCGACCGGGTACTGTCCGGTCTCGTAGACATTGAGGATCGCGCCGCGCGATTTGAGCACGCAAAAGTGGTTGCTTTCGACCGTGAGAAGCGACCCGTTGACGATGTCGTTGCTCGGGTAGTGGTAGAGAATGACCTCCGGGCCCATGATCTCCTGGCCGGAGCCGTCGAGGGTGGAAATGACGTTGCGAATACCGGGCATAGCATGTCTCCTTTGTCGGTTGTTCTGGCGCCGCCGGGACCCTGCCCGGCCGTCGCGCCGAACTCTTTTGACGCGCCGCGCCGTGCTTAAGTTGCGGGGCTGCCACACGCGACGGATGCGGCGGGCAACGATGGTTTGCGGCAAACCGCGTATCGCCAAACGAGGATTCGGTCTCGATGGTCGAGAATCCTCCGTCCAATTCCCATATATCACCGCGGGTTCGGCCTGCCGTTATGCGGGAAGACTACTCATTGTGAGAATCGTCGCGGGCGGCGGTGAAATCGGACATTCGGAATCCGGAATTTGAACAACGGAAAACACGGAAATAGGAACCCTCACGATTGGATGTCGGCTACGCCGGCGTGATGAAGATAAGGGTCTTCCTGCACATCCTGCTCAGAAAAGAAGCCGAGTTCCTACTCACTTACAGCGTGCCGAGCGGGTTGGCGGAGGCAGTCGAGTTCGGACGAGCGCCGGCGGCAGGCCGCTTACGGTCGGGCCGGCGTTCATCGCGTTCGTTAAAACTCGCCGGTCTGACGCAAAACCACCGTAGTAGGATACGTGGCGGAGCCGGGCAAAAAACATCGTGGACCACCGCCGGAATATTTACAAAAAACAGTTCCAAAATCCGCGGTTTTGGGGGTATGAATCAATCATGAATCTGGCGTGCATCCATAGAGCGCGTGTGCACGTCATCCGGTTACGCCCGTTCACGTCAAATCATCGGGCAGAGGTCGATAGCGCGCGGTGCAGCGGCGCCCGGGTGTCCGATCGATCTCCGTCCATGAGGAATGGCCAATTGCCGGAAACTCATCGCAGAACCGCAGGTTGGTATGGCTGCATTGGTGGGTTGGAATATCAGTGAGTTGACAGGGCATGCCGACCCGGTGATCGGAGGAATGGCCTACGATGCTCGTCGCGGGCACCTCTGGATCACCGAGCGTGGCTTCTGCGTGATCCGTATCGATGTCGGCAGCAACTCCTTCAAGATGTACCGGTGCCCGGCCGGGGAGCCGTCGATGTACGGCCCGCCCGTAGTCTTGAGCGACGGCTCTATCTTTGTCGCCGACTCGGACAACCGGCTGCTTCTCCACTTCGACGAGGAAACGACCCCGATTCGCTCTATCGTTCACTTCCCGATCGTGGGGCTCGCGGCCGGCGGCGACAGCGTGTGGTCGCTGACCGATCACGGGGCGCGATTTACGGTGGACCGCTTTGACGAGGCCGGCCGCAACCGCTCGTCGACCCCGATCGCGCAGGGCTTCTCGGCCAACTACTTCCAGGGACACACTCCCATCTTTGCCGACGACGAGAAAGTCATCGCGCTTCTCATTCAGAAGTCGCTCGAGTGCATCATTCTCGACCGGGAAGGGACGATCCGTAACAATCTTCCGATCGCGCTCGAGGGCGGATACTGGGAACAGGAGATGATGGTGTACTCTCCGGCGGACCAGTGCGTTCCTACCGGGCGGCGGTACCTGCTTGACGCCACCTTGAACGCAAAGGCCAACTCACTGGTGTTCCTTTATGCACCGCCGTCGGGCAAGTACGGCCTGGTGGTAGTCGACTGGCCGCTCGACGGCACGACGCCGCCGACTGTCTACGATCTGCCTCTCTGGGTCACCCGCATTCTGTGGGCCGGCAGCCGGCTGGCCTGCTACGGCAGCGAGAAGTTCAGCGGCCACAAGAAGATCTTCCCGATCGCGCTCGCCACGCTCGACAAAGTGCCCCTCGTCGAGCTCCCGCTCCTTGCCACCGCCTTCCGGCCGATGGGCGGCAACGTGCTCGAACAGCTCTTCTCCGAGACCCCAAAGCCGGTCAGCCCGGATTACCGGCCGTTTTAGCGTGAATTGTCCGATCGTGGGACAGGAGTCCGACGGAAGGAACTGACCAACAGCTTCGAAGACTTTTACGGTGGCCTTTAGGGGTGAGGGGTTATCGCGATGAGTGTTAATTGCCCTCGATCAGGGCCAAAACACCAAAATACTCGGTAGGCGGCGGGTGTCCTGTTCTCAACATACGATACCCACGCGTCTTCGCCATTCGGCCCGGTTATTGCGCTAAATTTATGTGAGTTCAGCCCTGGATAATGAGGGTCCCGTTCAAGCAATCCGAGCGTCTTGTTCACTTTCCTTTGCTTAGTCGCATCGCTACCGAGTGCATCATATTGTTCGCTGGCGAGTGGTGTCCATAAAAGCTCGAACGGCATTAGTCAATTTCGATGTCCGCATACTCCGCGAACGATCCCTTCGAGATTAACTTGCATGCCTCAACTTGCCTGATGCCCTCACGCACGGCTGCCAGTGCTTCCGGGTTGTCGAAGATCCACCGATCCTGCTCGTCAATGGCGAATGGGTCAGCGCGGACGCCACCTTTTGACACTCGGGGCGGTGATTCTCGGATCACCTCACCCACCGTGCCTACGGCAGTCGCCGCCGCCCCGAACGGGTTAGATTTTTGTGCCATCGTTTTGCCTCCCTCATGCCAATTGACATCCCACTACGCACTTGAGATTATATGGCATGGTACGGATACTGTCAAGTGTATTGTATACGCTACCCACGCTTGAATACACGATCGCGCCTAAGAAAGTACGGCTGCTAACCGTCCTAACTTTCTACAGTTCCTTTTCTCAGTACGTGGCGAAAGCCACATCCGACTGTCGTCGTCATGACCGCGGTCGGAATGAACCACTCAGCGCTGTATCAGCGAGTCGCCGGCGCCAGTCTGGCGGTCGTCCTCGATGTGGGCTCCCCAACCGAAAGACATCTCACGGCCGATGACATCGCCGCGCTGCAGGACGGCTCGCCGCCGCAGATCGTTAAGCGGTTGATGGTCTGGGTCTCGG
>JBKQWH010000453.1:0-5495 GCA_052139635.1 Capsulimonadaceae bacterium | reverse complement strand
CGCAGTGTTGCCATGATCGACGCATAGGCCTCCTCGCGCGCCCGAAGCGAGCCCGCGCCCTCGATCAACCGCCCGACGGGAGAGCCAGACGACGTCGGACGCTCGGTCTTTTTGATCACGCTCCCATTATACGCGAGACGATGAAATCCGTCAAGAGGATTGTTTGCGATTGTGTGGTGCCACGTGTGTGCCGGGTCGGTTCCGCAATGGAACAGCCCTTTCCTCGTAATCGCGTTTTTTCATTGCGGGCTTGACACAATCCGAGTTGGCGACCCTGGCGCGTAGTCTGCACGCGGTTATTCAATCCGCCATTGTTCGCTCCACGTTCCCGCTGCCCTCGGCCCTGGCCGCGGCTACACCGGACGCGACATTGAAAAACCTGATACGATTCTTCGACTCAACGGGCGGTTCGGAGGTATGCTAAATCGATTGTGGTACCGTAATCAATCATTGAATACAGTACTACAATCAATCATGCGGGCCATAATGAGACATGACAACAGAGCCTGCAACGGCGGGGCGCGCACCGGCGCAGGTCGCCCTAAGACCTTCGACTGCTACCGTCAAGTAGCCGTCAGGTTACCCAAAGACATGACAAACTGGGTTTGGAGACAATCAAGCAAAACCGGCGAAAGCGCCGCCGAGATACTGCGGAACCTTGTCCACGCAGCGATGGAACAAGACGCAAAGATCGATCCGAACACACAGAGAGAGGAGGCACAAAAAGCGACCGGAACCAAGGTGTAACGTAAACGACAATCACGCATGTCACGGTTGCTTTGTAATGTGCAACGCATTTGTTAGCGTGAGTCGAGTTTGCGACACGTGGATAGTTCCTATCGTGGGACAGGCCTCCGTGCCTGTCTTTCTCCCTGTCCATAGCGTCCATTGCGTCCATTGCGTCCATTGCGTCCATATTCTCGTCGGTCTGAGGCAGTGCCTCGCTAGATGTCTTCGACGGCGTCTTTCTCTTCCGATTACTCTTGGGCCTCCGAAAGACTCTATATGTAACTAAGTGAAAGGGACCAGTATCAGATGAAACAACACGGAAAGCTTAACGGTTTGTGGATAGTGGCACTCGTGTCCAGCATGGTTTTATCACAAGGCGCCGTACCGTCAAAAAGCAACGTTCTACGAAATACGCCCATAGTCCGGATAACGTCGAATGAATTGCCTCATGGTTTGCGCTACGTGAATTCAATAATGGGGGTAACGTTGATTCCCCCGATCGTAGTTACTCATGATATGCAGGTCGTGGCGGTAATGCTAAGCTCAAGTACAATTACCAATAACAGTCAACAATCTTTGGTCAAGTGCCCCGTAACGTCAATGTCCACTCCCCCTTCGCTTGCAAGTCCAACGACCAATGGTAAGCGAGAACTGACAATTACCTACTTAGTAAAGTCGTCACTTCCCGCCGCCGAATTGTACCACATGTACAGGGCGATTTATGGACGTTCGCCACAATGGAAGGATGAGATTTCGTGGCGCGAGGCAGGTGTAAGGCAGCAAAACGGTGAAACGTTCTACCACTTTATTTCCCGAAACGTTGTGGAGTTACCGTCAATCGACGTTACAATTCGTGATCGCCCCGAGCAGGGAGACGCTCGGTTGGCAGGAGAAACGTTCAAGGCGAAATCCATTGTGAACATCTCTGTGTCCTTGAGCCAGAAGCAGGTCGGATCGTACCAGGACAACAACTACGGAGCGATAGACTTTCCGATACCAGTGGCGCTGCGATGATCTCCAAATAAACTTGCTCTGTTGTAGAAAAATCGGGTGCTACCGGTCGGCAGACCTTCTCATCGACGGCGTCGCGAATCCCGTCGGCCGCGTTCGGCGACGGGCTCGATGATGGGTCTCGGCTGTGCTCGGTTTCCATCCCAGTAACTGGGAGGGTTGCCTGAAAGCAACAATTGACAGTCTGTATGCCCTTAACGTCGACTACATCGAGATCGACGTAGCATTGGGCTTATCGTGCAACGATAGCTGTTGCGTACGATACAATATAGAAGACGACTCGCTTTGGTTTTTCAACGGGCGCTTTAATTCTACGGCAACTCGCGTGACTGTTGTCGACCCAAAGTCCGGGTCTCAAACCACGCGATCAGTCGACCTTGGCTTCAAGTCCTCTGCTTTCTGTATCGGCAGTAGTGGCCAGATTTACGTCGCTGGGGTGCAGCACAGCGTGATAGCCATTCTTGACCGCGACCTCTATTCACACACTGTATACGATCTACTCACGCGTGTCAACTCCCGAGAAGCGCCTGCATTTCCGGCAGAAGCACGCCGATCGACGAACGTGGATGACCGGATCAGGTATACTTGTCATTAGCTTTTCTTTCAATGAAGTGAATCCGCCCGATGTCGGGCTGAGGAGGTCGGGCGCGTGGCGTTTTCTCAACGAACGATCGCTTGCGGTGAGGTGTCCCCGGAGCAGATCGGGCAGGATGTTGTTCTTAACGGATGGGTGAATCGTAATCGCGATCAGGGTGGCATCGTTTTCCTGGATATTCGCGACCGTACCGGGGTCGTACAGGTGGTGGCCGATGGGAGCCGGGCGCCGGAGGCGCTGGCCGCCGCCGAGAAGCTGCGCTCGGAATACTGCGTCGCCGTGACCGGCATGGTCCGGCGCCGTCCCGAGGGCACCGAGAACCCGAACCTGAAGACGGGCATGGTCGAGGTCGTCATCGACCGCATCGACGTCCTCAACCCGTCGAAGACGCCCCCGTTCCCGATTGCCGACGACAAGAGCGTCGACGAGACCACGCGGCTCAAGTACCGCTACCTCGACCTGCGCCGGCCGAGCATGTACGAGAAGATGCGGCTTCGCCATGAGGCCGTGCGCCTGATCCGCGCCTATATGTACGACCAGGGCTTCCTCGAAATCGAGACACCGGTGATGACCAAGTCCTCGCCGGAGGGCGCGCGCGATTACCTGGTTCCCTATCGCCTCGAGCCGGGCCTGTTTTACGCGTTGCCCCAGGCGCCACAGCAGTTCAAGCAGCTTCTGATGGTCGCCGGGATTGAGCGCTACTTCCAGATCGCCAAGTGCTTCCGCGACGAGGCTCAGCGGGCGGATCGGCAGCCCGAGTTCACGCAGCTTGACCTCGAGATGTCCTACGTAACACAGGACGACATCCTGAATCTGGTCGAAGGCCTGATCCTGCACGTGGTTCCGCAGCTTTCGACCAAGAGGATCGACGGCCCGTTCGCCCGACTGACCTACGACGAGGCTATGAGCCGCTTCGGCTCCGATAAACCCGACCTGCGCTACGGCCTGGAACTCAAGGACGCCGGTCCCATTCTGGAGAAGACCGAGTTTGTCGTGTTCCGGAACGCCCTCGACTCCGGCGGCCAGGTGAAACTGATCCGGTATCCAGGTGGCGCGTCGCTGTCCCGCAAGGAGATCGACGATTTTACCGCGCTCGCAAAGAGCTTCGGCGCCAGGGGATTGGCGTACCTGCTGATCACCGACGAGGGCGTCAAGTCCCCGATCGCCAAGTTCCTCGCGCCGGCGGAACTCGATAGCCTCCTCGCACTCGCCGAGGCGCAGCCGGGCGACCTGGTGGGATTTGTCGCCGACAAGCCCGATATCGTTGCGAAGGTACTCGACCGCCTGCGCCGCGAGATCGCGTCCCGGCTCAATCTGGCCGACAACAATACCCTGTGCTGCTGCTGGATCACCGATTTTCCGGTTTTCGAGTGGGACGAGGACGACAAAAAGTGGACCTTCGCGCACAACCCCTTCGCGATGCCGCACGAGGAGCACCTCGATAAGCTGGAGAGCGATCCGGCCAACTGCCGCGCTTACACCTACGACCTTGTCTGTAACGGCGTCGAGTGGGCGTCGGGCTCCATCCGTATCCATAAGCGGGACATCCAGGAACGCATCTTCACGATGCTCGGCAATAGCCCTGAACAGATCGAGACCAAGTTCGGCCACATGCTCGAGGCCTTCGACTACGGCGCCCCACCCCACGGCGGCATCGCGCCCGGCATCGACCGCCTGATCATGTTCCTGACCGACGACGAGAACATCCGCGAAGTCATCGCCTTCCCGAAAGCCGGCAACGGCTACGACCCTCTCATGGACGCCCCCTCCCCGGTCGATGCCAAACAGTTGCGCGAACTCGGCCTCTCCGTCGTCCGCCCGCCAAAGAAAGACTGACGCGGTTTGTACCTGTGCCTTCGCCCGGATGCGTCAGGCATCCGGGGGAAGGTGGGTGCTCTCCGGTTTCAAAGTCGGCTGAATAATTACCCAAGTAGTTAATAACTTGACGGATTAATGGCCTCAGTGGTATGATATCGTCATGATTGCGAGTTTTGCGGACGCACGGACGGAGGACGTATATAACGGATTGACCCCGAAAGGGCTGCCATCCGACATCCTTAAACGAGCGCGCGCAAAACTGGTCCTGATCGCTGCCGTCGCGGCAGTTGAGAAACTTCGAGTGCCGCCAAGCAACCGACTTGAGAAATTGTCGGGCGATCGTGAGGGACAGTGGAGCATTCGAATTAATGACCAATGGCGTATCTGCTTCGTCTGGAAGGAAGACAACAATGCCTACGACGTCGAAATCGTTGACTACCACTAAGCCGCGCGCTGCCTCGCCAGAACTGCGTCCGGGAGACTGGATACCCCTCACGACGCCCGGAGAGATATTACGCGAGGAGTTTCTGGACCCGATGGGCATTTCGCCCGAAGCACTCGCGCAGGCCATCAACATTCCGTCCACGCAAATACTCGTGGTGCTTCGCGGCGGTGTAATCAGCCCGGACCTTGGAGTGTTGCTTGACCGATACTTCGATATGGGTTTCGGCTTCTGGTCACGTGTCCAGGCCGATTACAGCACACAGGTTGCGCGACGCAAACTCGCCGACCAGATTGCCCTGGTCGCGCCGCGACAACAACCGGAGGAGAACAATGCCTGAAGGCGCAAAACCGTCAGTCATTGAAGCCAATCCGGAATCGCGTGAGTTGCGCGAAGGCGACTGGATTCCGCTAACCACGCCGGGCGAGGTGCTGCGCGAGGAGTTCCTGGAGCCAATGGGCATAACGCCCTACGCACTTGCGAAGGCCATCGGCGTGCCACCTCCCTATGTGCACAAGGTGCTGCACGGTGGCGGTATCAGTCCCGAGCTTGGCGTGCTCCTCGACTGCTACTTCGGCCTGTCCTTTGGCTGGTGGTCCCGACTGCAGGCCAGCTACAACACACGGCTTGCACAGCGCAAACTCGCCGACCGTATCGCTCGAATCGTGCCGCGTCCGTTGATGGAAGTCAACGACTGATATGCGCCACGCTGGCAGACCGTGTAAGGGCCGGTACGCCGTGCAGGCGCTCGAACTAGGCCTCTCGATCGTCCGCCCGCCAAGGAAGGACTGACGCGGCTCGGTATACTCTTGCTGCCTCGGCCGGATGCGCCAAGCATCCGGGCGAAGGGATCTCCTTGTAACCCGAATTCCGCAACTCCCTCTCCGCTTGCGGGGAGGG
>JBKQWH010000452.1:0-7210 GCA_052139635.1 Capsulimonadaceae bacterium | reverse complement strand
GAAGGTCACGTCAGCGTGACCGTCCAGTAATCGCTCGATCAAAAGAACCTCTCGACATCGGCCCCGCCCGCGTTTAGCGAGCGGGGCCGTTTTGTTGCGATTGACGTATTCTGAAATATGGAGATTGATCAATACGACTATTGAAGGATTTGTAGTAGCAGGATGCACATCGATTCCTGATTGAGATCCATTCCGTTTACCAACAGTGGTTCCGCTAGTTGTCGAGAATCCATGGATCATTTAATGAAGTCGATTAACGTCGGCGTTTGCGTTCCCTATATATTCGCTACGCAAGATATAGAAAGCGGCGTATATTATATAACGGCGAGTTTACTCTACACTTGAAACCAATGAATAGCTCCGGACTGGTGCAGGTTATCGTCAGATATGTGTTTTTCATTGTTTTCCTGTAGAATTACCTGGCACCCAGGTCAATCAGATACATATCTATGGTATAAAGAAATCGTTCCTCACATATCTGCACAATGACAGGAACAATTCGCGAAATGGTATCGTCATTCAGATGCCTGGTTACGATGGTGATTAGCGGAATCGGTCGCAGACGGCGATTATCACTATGATAATGGGCCGACCGGACTAAACCTACATGCAATTCCGGGTCTAATTTCTATCGGGTCATTCGAGGAAGAATGCGTCATTCTATCCCCAAAGCCGGCACTGACGGAGTCAAGAAAGGGAGTTCGGCTCACGCATGAGCGGATTGCTCATTGTCCGCCTCATCGACATCCAGCGGCGACCGTATCCTGTTCAGTACTTCGCCGCGAAACATCGGCTTTCGGCAATATTACTACTTCTTAACAATATTAAATAGCGCTGCTAATCCTCAACAGTATTAAACGCGCTAGCGAGAACCGCAAACGCGTGTGCTCTATCGGCTCGCGCACGCCAGTAAATTGCCAAACGCCTCTATTCATGTCCCGGGAATGCGTCTTCATTTGCGATTCCGGGGTTATTCGCGAGAGCGACATCAGTTGTCGACGCGTTGACGCGTCGCACGTGGAACGACAATCTTAATTGTCGAACAAGGAGAGTTTTTATGCAGGTTAATTCGTTGGAACGGTTTCTTCGTGTCGGATTATCGACCCCGGGGTGCCTGATGACGGCGCCCAACCTGATTCCCGCGCAAGATACGCGGGCTCTGAAGCGGTTTTTCACGCTCATTTCGATTGGGGCTCTATGCCTTGCTCCCCCGATGGCGGCGCGGGCGCAGACATTCAACGTCCTGCACACGTTCAGTGGAACGGACGGGGAGTTTCCCGAAGGCGGCGTCGTCCAGGGGAGTGACGGCAGCTTCTATGGCACTACGTACGAGGGCGGCACAGCGAGTCCCGCCTACGGCACGGTCTTCAAGGTCACTTCCGCCGGTGCATTTAACAGCTTGCACTCATTCAACGGTACGGATGGGTTCGCCCCAGAAGACGGCCTGGTGCAGGGGAGCAACGGCAACTTCTACGGGACTTCATGGAGCGATTCTGCCTTCGAGATCACTCCTGCGGGTGTCCTTACAACCTTCAATGCAGATGTCGCGTTGGGAAGCAACGGTGACCTGATACAGGGCACCGACGGCAACTTCTATGGAACTACCCACTACAGCGGCTCCTACGGCAACGGACCCGGCTCGGTCTACAAGATGACCCCTAACGGCGCGGTGACAGTATTGTATTCGTTCAGCGGTCCGGACGGGCAAAATCCCACCGGCGGCCTCGTGGAGGGGACGGACGGCAACTTCTACGGGACCACTCAAAATGGCGGCACGTATGGCGATGGCACGGTGTTCAAGATAACGTCCGCCGGTTCGCTGACCACGCTGTACTCGTTCACAGGTGGTACGGATGGGGGTTTCCCCATTTGCACCCTGGTGCAGGGGAACGACGGGAACTTCTACGGGACCACGACCGAAAGTGGCGCTTTCGGCGACGGCACGGTCTTCAAGATCACGCCCGGCGGTGCGCTCACCACCCTATACTCGTTCACCGGTGGTACGGACGGGGCTTACCCCCAAACCGGATTGGTGCAGGGTTGGGACGGCAACTTCTACGGGGCTACGTCTTACTACGGCGCCCACGACAATGGCGCGATCTTCAAGATTACCCCTGCTGGTGTAGTCACCGCGTTGTACTCGTTGACGTTAAACGATGGGCAGTATATGATGGCTCCCATGGTGCAGGGGCTTGACGGTAATCTCTACGGGACTATGGATTGGGGCGGCTCCAGCGGTGATGGCACTGTGTTTCAGTTCATCTTGCCTCAAACCACCGGCTCGGTGTATTCCTGGGGCGCCGCGTACGTTGGCAACGGCAATTTCGGCAGTACTCTTCCCGTGCTGTTGCCCAGCCTCGCAAATGCAACCGCCGCGTCGAGTGGCTGCTTCGACACCGACGTTCTCTTGTCAGACGAAACCGTCTGGTCATGGGGCTGGAACAATTACGGTGGAGTGGGCAACGGGACAACGACGGACGCCGCTGTTCCCGTTCAGGTGGTAAACCCGCTTGATCCAACCGGTTATCTCACCGGCGTGACCGCACTTGCCGAGGGCGGGTATGATAGCATCGCTCTCCGTTCGGACGGCACCGTCTGGGCATGGGGCGATAACGACGTCTTCGGCGAGCTCGGCATTGGAACATCGACCGGTCAAAGTGACGTTGCGGTGCAGGTGACAAATCCTTCCGATCCCACCGGCTATCTCACGTCAGTCGTTGCAATCGCCGCCGGCATGGCGCACAACCTCGCTCTTCGGGCGGACGGCACGCTCTGGGCCTGGGGCTTCAACGGCTGGGGGCAGTTGGGCAATGGGACATGGTCGAACAGCGACATTCCCGTGCAAGTGACCGGCCTCACCGGGACCATCGCCGGGATTTCCGCCGGTGGCGCCCAAAGCCTCGCTGTGCTCTCTAACGGCACCGTCTGGGCGTGGGGCTACAACACGGACGGCGAACTTGGCAACGGGACAACGACCCCTTCCAACACCCCCGTGCAGACAACGGGTATCACCAACGCCGTTGCGGTTGGCGCCGGTACAGCCGGCAGCCTCGCGCTTCTGTCGGACGGCACCGTTGATGCCTGGGGCGATAACTATTACGGTGAACTCGGCAACGGCTCCGATGTGACGGGCAGCCTCGTCCCCGTGGCGGTGACCGGCCTCACGGGAATCACGGAATTATCAGCGGACACACAATGGCCGGACTACCATGCTCTCCGTTCCGACGGCACTGAGTGGGGATGGGGCTTTAACAATGGCTACGGTCTGTTCGGCAACGGTAGCACAGCACAGGACAGCCCGGTCCCCGTACAGGTGGAGGATCCCACTGGCACGAGCTACCTCACCGGGATAATCGCAATTGCCGCCGGGGCGAATGCCGATGTGGCGCTGGCCCCGGCCGCTTCCGTCGGCCCCACCGTGGCCACGGCGGCTGCCGCGACACCGGACCCGGTGACCGGCACGACGACGGCCTTGTCGGTTCTCGGCGCGGATTCAGCCGGCGAATCGAACTGGACATACACCGGCCCCGCCGGCGTGACGTTCAGCGACAACAACGACAATACGGCCCAGAACGCGACGGCGACCTTTACACAGGCCGGCTCCTACACGTTCACCGCGACCATTACCGACCCGTCGAATCTGTCGGTGACCAGCAGCGTCGCCGTCACCGTGAATCGGACAGTGACCAGTATCGTCGTCACGCCGCAGACTTCTACGTTGATGACGACGAACACGACTCAGCAGATGAATGCGGCGGCGACCGACCAGTTCGGCGCCCCCTTCTCGACGCAGCCGACCTTCACATGGTCGAACACCGGCGTCGGCTCCATCGCCAGCACCGGCGTCTTCAGCTCCGGCGCCACTCCCGGAACGGCTCATCCGGCTGCCGGAGTGTCCGGCTCCAGCGTCACCGGCTCAACGACCATTACCGTAATTGGCGGCGCCGCTGCAACGCCCAACCCGGTGACGGCCACAACGACGAACCTTTCGGTTCCCAGCACGTCCGGAGCCACTTACGCCTGGACTTACACCGGACCGGCCACCGTGGCGTTCAACCCGTCCAGCACGGCTCAGAACCCCACGGCGACCTTTACGCAGTCCGGCTCCTATACGTTCACCGTTACCGTTACCGGATCGGGCGGATCGGCGACCAGCAGCGTCGTGGTGACCGTGAACCAGACCACGACTACCATTATTGTGACACCGCAGACATCGACCATGCCGACAGACTCATCGCAGCAGGTTGTCGCGGTAGCCTATGACCAATTCGCACTCGGACTCACTCCGCAGCCGACATTCACGTGGACGAACGCGGGAGTTGGCTCCATCACGGGCACGGGGATCTATAGCTCGGGCGCAACGGCCGGAACGGGTAACCCGACCGCCGGGGTGGCCGGCTCCTCGTTGACCGGTTCGACATCGATCAGCGTGGTTGGTTCACGCTATATATCGCACCTGTACGCCTGGGGCGATAACAGTGAGGGTGAACTCGGTCTTCCCCCAACGATGGTTGCGACAGGAACCGTCCCGCTGCTGGGAACCGACATCACAACGGCGGTCGCGGTGGCCGCCGGCAACGAATCCAGTCTGGCCCTTCTTCCGAACGGAACCGTGTGGGCCTGGGGCTACAACACGGATGGTGAACTTGGCAACGGGTCGTCCGTGGCATTCAGCAGCGCTCCCGTCGAGGTCACCGGCCTCTCCGGGGTGAAAGCCATTGCCGCCGGGGAGTATCACTGCCTCGCCCTTCTGTCCAACGGCACCGTCTGGGCCTGGGGACTGAATGGAAACGGTCAGCTTGGCAATGGGACAACGACGAATAGCGACGTCCCTGTTGAAGTCACCGGACTTACTGGAGTGATCGCCATCGCCACCGGCGGGGATCACAGTCTGGCCCTCGACGAGGACGGAAACGTTTGGGCGTGGGGACTGAACGGCAACGGTCAGCTTGGCAACGGGACAACGACGGATAGTGACATTCCCGTTGAGATTACCGCCATTGGCGGCGTGATCGCCATTGCCGGTGGTGAGGATCACAGTCTGGCCGTCAATCTGGAGGGAGTCGAGGCCTGGGGCGCTAACGCTTACGGGCAACTCGGCGACGGGTCGACGGTCGACAGCGACGTTCCCGTTCCGGTCACCGGTCTGGGCGGCGATATCGTAACGGCCGTAGCCGGCGGTCTGGGACATAGCATGGCCCTGACCTCATCCGGTTCGGTGTATGCGTGGGGCGATGACCAGTATGGTGAGCTCGGCAACGGGTCGACCACCAATAGCAGCTTTCCGGTGCGGGTACTCGACCCGGCCGATTCCATCAACTACTTCTTCAGCCAGGTAACCGCGATTTCCGCGGGCGGGGAGCACAGTATGGCCGAAGGGCCCGGCGGCGCTATCCGCTCCTGGGGCCTCAACGCCTCCGGGGAACTCGGCGACGGGACTCTGGCCAGCAGCAACACAGATGTTTCGGTCCACGGCATGAATGGCGTGGTATCGATGTCGGCAGGTTGGACACATAGTCTGGCTGTCGCCGGTATCGGGTCTCCGTTGACCGCCGGCTATAACTATTGCGGCGAACTCGGCGATGGGAACACAACGAACAGCAGCGTTCCCATGCAGGTGAAGAGCCTGACGTTTAACCTCACCGGTGTGATTACGATTGGCGGCGGCTCCGCTCACACCCTGGCAATTCAGTCTGACGGCACGCTCTGGTCCTGGGGCGATAATCAGTATGGTCAGCTTGGCATTGGAACAACTACCGACACCGACTCTCCGGTGCAGGTGAGCCAGTCTACCGGCCTTACGGAGCCAACCGCGATTGCCGGAGGCTTGAACCACAGTCTGGCAATTCAGTCCGGCGACGTATGGGGGTGGGGCTGGAACATTTACGGTCAGATCGGGAACAACAGCACCGCAAGTGTCTCTGTTCCCACGTCTGTGTCCGGCCTCAGCAACGTGACAGGCATCGCCGCCGGTGATAATCACAGCCTGGCTGTCGAGTCGAACGGCAGTGTCTGGGCCTGGGGCGTCAACGAGTACGGCCAGCTCGGACTTCCGGCCGAGGATCCGATTGAGAGCAAGGTTCCCGTTCAGGTAAGCGGCGTGTCAGGGATGACCGCGGTTGCCGGTGGTTCAGGTCACAGCGTCGGCCTTCGTTCGGACGGCACTGTCCGGGCGTGGGGCCTGAACACTTCCGGGCAGCTTGGTAACGGGTCAGTTACAAGCAGCTATTCGCCCGTAACAGTGTCCGGCCTTACCGACGTGACCGCAATTGCCGCCGGTGGGCTTCACACCATCGCCCTTCGCTCGGACGGCACCGTTTGGTGCTGGGGCGATAACCAGTACGGCGAACTGGGCAACGGGACAATGGCGAATAGCAGCGTTCCGACGCAGGTCACCGGCCTCACCGCGGTGATCGCAATCGCCTCCGGCGAGTATTACAGTCTGGCCCTGCGCGCCGACGGTACCGTTTGGGCCTGGGGCGCCGACACGGATGGGGAACTCGGTGACGGGCTGACCACCAACAGCGACATCCCCGTCGAGATGAACGACGGGATCTTGACCGGAATCCCCGGTCCGGTGTACGCCATTGCCGGTGGGGGTTATCACAGCCTGATGCTGTTCCAGGGCGGACCGCCGAGTGTGGCGACCCCGGCCGCGGCCACGCCATCGTCAGTAACCACCCGGACAACCAGCCTTTCCGTTCTGGGAGCGCCGAGCACCTATCCCGAATCGGCGCTGACATACACCTGGTGGTTGAGCAGCGGTCCGGCTGCGGTGACATTCAGCGCGAACGGCACCAACGCCGCCAAGAACGTGACCGCGACATTTACCGTGCCCGGCACGTATGTGTTCGGGGTCACTGTGACCGACCCGATCGGCATGACGGTCAACAGCTTCGTAACAGCCAACGTCATTCAGACCGTTTCGACGATCGACGTAACATTCCTCACGCCGGGCGACACGATGGCGCCAGGCCAGATCAAGGCCTTCGCCGAAACCGTCCATGACCAGTTCGGCGTGGAAATGTCTAACATTCCCGACTGGAAGATCCTTCCTCTCCCAGTCGGTACGCTCATTGGCAGCGGCTCGACGGTCGAGTACCGGGCGGCGTCCTCACCGCTTGGAACTTACATCATCGAGGCCGCTATCGGAGACGTGGAAGGTCACGTCAGCGTGACCGTCCAGTAATCGCTCGATCAAAAGAACCTC
>JBKQWH010000451.1:0-25599 GCA_052139635.1 Capsulimonadaceae bacterium | reverse complement strand
TTCGGATTCCTACCCCGCCGACGCCATCCATCTACGGTCACCTTGTGGATTTCCATGCGTCCATCAGGAAAAGCCTTCTGCCATCCGGCAACAAACTTCGTTAATGTCTCTTTGTCGATCGGATTTGGAAGGGACGATATGTGCATCTGGAATCCGCCGGCATAGGTCTCGCCGATTACCGAAGCGTACTCCGTGCTATGCCATACGCCGTCCCAAATTCTTCGGAATTCTGCCTCTGTTACAGCCATTTCCACCGTCTCCTCGGGCACCATGCCCTTAACGCCATGGCAAAACGGACACGCAACCATAAACGCTGCGATTATCCGGACCGTGAACGGTCTGGAAAGATGGACTCCTCGCTGGAGAGGACTCCTAGCGGAGGGCGTAATGTCCGCCCCCATCGCTAAAAACCTAAGGTTCCGGCCGCACCTCGGTGCCTCCCGGATACTTGACCGGGCGATGGTCGCCGAAGTCGATATTCTTACCGACAAAGCCGAACATCATCTGCCGGACGTTAAAGCCCGGGATCGCCGGGCTGCCGTAATCCAGGAAATCGTTGGGATAGCCCTGCTTGACGATGGGCG
The DNA here is from genome assembly GCA_052139635.1 of Capsulimonadaceae bacterium. Taxonomy (GTDB): domain Bacteria; phylum Armatimonadota; class Armatimonadia; order Armatimonadales; family Capsulimonadaceae; genus JBKQWH01. The sequence continues at coordinate 25,015 of JBKQWH010000451.1, read as the reverse complement.
TGCTCAGAGCCGCGTCGGTCGCTTCCTGGACCATCGCAAACTGCTCGGCAGTCAACTGCCAGTCCAGTGCTCCCAGATTCTCGATCGTTTGCGCGTGCGTTCGCATGCTAAAAATCGGTATGATGTTCTGGTAGCGGATGAAGTTCAGCGCCACCTGGACCGGCGGCCGGCCGATTTCCTTGGCGAGTGCGACGACGCCGTTCATGATCTCGCGATTGCGCCTCAGCCCTGCCCCCCACACGTGGTGCTTGGCCGGGTCGAGGGGATCCTGCAGACGATGTGTTTGCCTGGGATCGAGGGATTCCGCGTTGTACTTGCCGGTCACCATGCCGCCGGAGAGCGGAGACCAGGCGGTAACAGCCATGTCCAGCGAGGCAGCCATCGGCAGAAACTCACGCTCGGCGGAGCGCTCGACCAGGCTATACTCCACCTGCAGCGCATTGAACCGCGTCCACCCCTGGAACTCGGCGATCGTGTTTCCCTGCGAGCAAATCCACGACGGGACGTTCGACGCGCCGATATACAGGATCTTTCCTGCACGGACCAGGTCGTCCAATGCACGCATAACTTCCTCGACCGGCGTGGTGTAATCCCACATGTGTACCCACAGGAGATCGATGTAGTCGGTGCCGAGCCGCTTGAGGCTGGCTTCGACACTACGCACCAGGTTTTTTCGATGGTTGCCGGATGCATTGACGTCGTTCATCATCGCGAACGTGTCATAAAGCGAGAACTTCGAGCCAACGATGACGGAGTCTCGGTTCGACCGGATGCACTCGCCAACGATCTCCTCGGACATCCCTTCCTGATAGCGGTTCGAGGTGTCGACGAAGTTGCCGCCGGCCTCGACGAAGGCGTTATAGATCCGATGACTTTCCGGCTTGTCGGCCCCGAGCGGCCCCCAATTCGTGCCGAAGGTTCCCGCTCCCAGACAGAGTTCCGATACGCGGAGTCCGCTTTTTCCGAGCAATTTGTACTTCATAGGTTGCCCTCATTCCTGGATGGGGCCGCTGACACGGCCCCATCATCTGCGGGTAATGACCAGGTCCGGCGATTGGGGCTACAGTTCAATGCGAATGCCCACCTCGACGGCCGTGATGCGGGGTCCGTTGACATGGAGCTGTCCCGTATTACCAGTGATCAGCGGATTGTTGCTCTGCAGCTCGAACCGGTCGCCGAGGAACCGCCGCACATCGATCAACACTTCCGTATGCGGATCGGCCTTGTAGGCCAAGCCGCCCTTGAACTGATAGGCAGTCTGCCAATCGCTGTTGGTATCGAGTACGAAGGGGGCGCCATAGCCGTAGACCTCTGTTCCAACGTCTCCAAAGGTTGTACTATCGAGACCCGCGCTGCTCAGGCCGTGCACCTGCGACTGGTAGATACCAAGCCCGGCCGCGACGAATGGCTTCAGCTTCGGCATCGTTTTGATCGGAATGTTTCCCACGACGTTGAACATGTAGCTCTGAAGGTTGATGTTCCCCCACGCGTTTTGGCCATTGTGCAGGGGCCCGATCACGGGTGCGTCTGCTGGGATCGCCGGCACGACCTCTTTTTGATCCGAGTTGTCGAAGTCGTTCATCTCGGCCTCCACGTCGATGATCTTGGTGAGATGCCGGCCGAACTGGAGGGAGCCTCCGATGCCCTGGTTGAAGACGGTATACGGGCCGGCACGGTCCACGGCGTTCTCACGGTGCTCCGAATCGACTCCGAGGCCGATGTAATACGGGCTCCACGAGTCGTCGGCCCGTCCTGATTTCGCCATGGCCAGCATCAGCGTGGCTCCAACTGCGGCAATAACAAATCCTGTTGCAAGTCTTCCCTGCGTTGTGAGCATGAGCTTCTCCCCAATCACTTTCTTATTTGGTTTGTTCGAATCGGACAGTTACGCATCACGCATAACCGCCTGACAGGGTTGCCCGATCGACTATGCGTAACTGCCGTCGGGATACTGAACCATTCCGGCAAAGTGGATGGCAATTTTACCACCCTTGAGCGCCCAGCTATCGGCGAAGCGCATTGTTGCTTCCCCGCCGGCTGTTTTCATCTTGATGACCTCGACGATCATCAAGGCTTCGGGGTCGCTCGATTCCCCCCAAAAGGCTATCTGCACTTCCAGTCCATTGATCCCGAGGATGCCCTGAAAGTGCTCACGGAGCTGTTCGCGGCCCTTGTAGTATTTCGGAGTGCGATCGCCGCTGAAGCTGCTGATCAAGAGGGCATCGGGCGTGTACTGGTCCAGCAACGCCTCAATGTCCTTCTCCATAATAAGCGCGATATGTTCGCGGTACATCCGCCCAAGGGGCGTGTCCGGCACGTTCTCCTTCATAATGCTCCCTTCTCTGTTCACTAGGCAGCGATCGTAACTAAGACGTTCAGTATCCGTCTCAACGCTGCCAAGGCGATTGGCCTGCGCTGCATCTCTATGGCCGAACGCCAGGACTACCCTGCCGAGAACACGGCCTGATAATCCCGCGCGAACTTCTCGAAGGAAATCGGCTCTTTTTTGCCTATCTTCGCGACCGTGTCGGTGACTCCGGCGCCGTATCCGGCGCTGAAAGTCGCATAAATCTCGTTCATGGCGTCGGCCAGCCATTCCGGCATCCCCACGCCCAGCATCGCCTGTTTGCTCTGCTCCAGGGTGATATCGACGAACGTGACCGTTTTGCCGAGGACGGCGGAGAGCGTGGCGGCGGCCTGAGAAAAAGAAATCGCCTCGGGGCCGGTAATCACGTACGTGTTTCCGACGTGGCCCGTCTCAATCAGCGTCCTGGCGGCGACGGCCGCATTGTCGCGCACATCGACAAAGCTGACACGTCCGTCCCCCATCGGGGCGTAGATGCACCCCTGCTGAGCGATCGTCTGCGCCGAAAACGCCGAGAAGTTCTGCATGAAGTAATTCGGCTGCAGAAACGTGAACGGGATTCCCGATTCGCGGATCTCCTGTTCCGTCTGCGCGTGCCATCGTCCAAATCTCAACGGAGAAATCAAATCCGCGCCCGCAACGGAAAACTTCACAAGATGCGGCAGCCCAGTTTGTTTCGCGGCGGCCACGAAGTTCGATTGCAGTTCGACGCAATTCTGAACGCCCGGAGCGAGAAGAAAGGCGCTTGTGACCCCGTCCAGCGCCGCCACCAACGTGTCGGGCTTCTCGAAGTCGCCCTCGACCACCTGGACGTGAGGGCCCTCAAGCAACGCCGCGGCACTATCCCCATTCCGGACCATTGCGCGCACATCGGCGCCTAACGCCGACAACTGCTTTACGACCTCACGGCCGTTGTTTCCCGTTGCACCAGTAACCAGAATCATTTGTTTTACCTCACTAGAGTCGCGCGAAACCTGGAGCGTAGATAAACGGCGTCTCCGGCGGAGCAGCCAGGTAATAGACGATCTCGACACCGTAGGCATTCTTGTCCGACGCGCGGACTTTCCATTTCTGCGTGGCGTCCATCGACGTGCGTTTGCTTTTCGCGGCCGGCGGAGCCCAGAAGCTGGCCTGCCACGCAACTACGACGTCGAGGTTAGCCGTATCACCGTGAATATCTGCTTTGACGGATACGACGTTATGGTTCTCGTCGAAGAAGATATTGATCACCCGGTCGTACCATTTCTTGAACCCGTCGAGGTCAAACTTCCCCGCGGAATCCGGGAACTCGATGTGGACATCGGTGCTGGAAACCAGGCGCGTCAACTCCTCGACAGGCGCGTGAATGTCCAGCCCGTAATACCATGCCGCAACGAACTTCTCGATTTGCTCCTGTGTTAATGCCACGTGTTAAACTCCTCGTATCCAAAGGTCCCGAAGGACCTGATTAGTCGCACGATGCCCTTTTTGGGGTGAGAAATATGGCATGATTGTTATTGGCCGCATGTGTTGCCGATGCGTTCCGGGTGGGAACTGCCCGCAAGGACCAAATCGATCAGAAACGGTCCGGGATGCGCAAGCGCCTCTTTGATCGCTTTCTTGATCTCCCACGGCTTCTCGACGCGAATTGCGGCGACTCCCATGCCGCGAGCCAGGTCATCAAATCGAATCGCCGGCTCGGAAAGGTCAAAACTGAGCGGATAGTCGTGGGCCGGGATATCGCGCTCCCTCCAGAACTGCTCGATATTCAATTGAAGCAGGTGATACGACCCATTGTTGCAAATGACGAACTTGACATCCAGATTGTGCCTGGCGGCCGTCCAGAGCGCCTGGATCGTATACATGCTTCCCCCGTCGCCGCTGAAGCCGATGACGGTTTTATTGGGGTTGGCTGCCTTGACTCCGATGGCTCCCGGAAAGCCGACACCCAGCGAGCCGCCGCGGGTCATGAAGTATTCACCGGTTTTGTGCGGAGGCCGATAGCGTGATATCGGGGCCGAGTTTGTCAGCGCTTCGTCGAATATGATCGCGTCCGCCGGGAGAACGGGGGCAAGCTCCATCATGAATTGCGACATGTGCAGAGGAACGCTGTCGCGATCGTTCGTGTCCTGTTCGATAGCGGCCGACATTGCTTCCGCCTTCGCACGGCCAAGTGCATCGAGTCTTGCCCTGGCGCTCTCGCGCTGAGTGGACGTGAGAATTGCGTCGAGTTCCAGGGCGAGTTGGGTCAGGGTTGACTTCGGGTCACTCACAACACCCAGATCGACAGGATGATTCTTGGCTATCTCGTAGGAGTTCAGGTCGATGTGAATGGTCTTCGCGCCGGCGCCAAAAACATCGCCAAGTTCCGGAAAGACCTCCGGCAAGATATAGGTGCCACACACAAGGTTGACATCTCCCTTACGGGTGATGGGTAGACTGTGGAAGCCGAACATATGCCCCGTCATTCCCTGATAGGCCGGCAGGGAATAGTCCATGTTGATCTCACCGGCGTCCGCCTCCCACACCTCCGCGCCAACCAGTTCGGCCACCCGCTCCAACTCAGCTTGTGCCCCGGAGAAGGCGATTCCGTCACCCACAAAAAACATGGGACGAGTAGCGCGGGCGAGCAGCGCGGCCGCTTCCTTCACGAGGGCCGCATCGGGGATCACGCGGGTTGATGGGAAGGACGTAGGTCGGACCGGCTCGACAAGAGGCGCATCAAGCATGTCCGCCGGCAGACACAGGTAGACCGGACCCATCGGAGGCGTGGCGGCAATCTTGATGGCTCGCCGCAACACTCTCAGCAGTGAGGCCGGATCGGTCACCATGGTGGCGTACTTGGTCACTGGCTCCATCATCGCAACCAGGTCCGCCGCCATCTGCGCATCCATGGCCTGGTACTTGACGCCGGCGTCTCCGCCAATTACGACAAGCGGAGAATGCCCGCGTTTGGCCTGGTACATCGCGCCGACCCCATTGCCAATGCCGGGGGATGAATGCAACTGCACAACGGTCGGTCTCTGAGTCGCTCGTGCGTAGCCATCAGCCGCAAGAACCGCAATGGTCTCCTGGAGCGTCAGGATGTATTTCATCTGCGGGTATGCGGCGAGCGCATCCAGAAAGCCCTGCTCGACGGTTCCCGGGTTGCCGAACATGTGGTCCATGCCGTCGGCGAGAAACTGTTCAATGATCCCGTAATGCCCCGTTTTACCGGCCATACTTAACGCTCCTAATTGTTCGAAGCTCGCTTGATCGTAACTGCGGAACTGCTTCGCAATCGAGCTTAGCCGAATTCGGCGCCTTTGCCCGGCGAGAGTACCGCATTATCACGATAGTGATATACAAGGATATTCGCTTATAAAACGAAAGCACAGGCCACTGTTGCAACAACCATGCCAACAAAACAAAGCTTATTCGCCAGATTCGGGGATGCCGGAGCATGATTCAGGCATCCCCCTTGGACTTCAGCGAATGGGTTGTCGGCGAACGTTTCGGGAGCGAAACTACCAGCCCCAGCGAGTCAGCCCTTTTTCCAACACTTCTACCATCTTCTGGCCTGTCAGGTAGGAATCCGGTGTCGATCGGCCGGTTATGAAGGGAAAGTCTACTATAACGGAGGTTTCATGGCCGTAGTTGCCAATGTACTTGCCGTCGGGAGCTGTTGCGTCGCGCAAGATGTACTCGAGCGGGTACGGCGGCGGCCCCATGTTGAAGTCCGTGCCCATGAACCCGGTTCCGTCCTTATAGTCGTATTCCTTGCAGTGCCCTGTAACGTGTTTGTTCTTGATGATGCTCTGGCGATCCTCATAATCCCGTGCGAACGCGAGGCATGCCACGCCGTAGCACTCAGCTCCAATCGGCTTGCCCGCCTTCAGGAACGAGAGGATTACGTCGTGCACGCGGCCATTGTTGGCGAGATCGACAATCGGACCGCTCCCTCCGACAATCAAGAGGGCGTCGTACTCACCCAGGGTCTGCTGAAGTCCGTCGACGGCCTTGTTGTACGCCTCCAACTCACGAAGGAGATTGTGGGAGCTGTAATAAGGACGCTCCGGGACGAGCTCGGATATGCTCAGCGGATTATCGAGACGGGGAGACTTATCGATGGCCTTAACCTTTGCGGCGACCTCGGCCGAGGTCACGGAGCGACCGAGCGGCGGGTCGAGGTAATCCGGATCCATGCTTGGGGGAAGCGCTACCGGCCGCCTGCCCTTTGGCGTCGCGAACCGGACGTCATATCCGGCTGCGTCGAATGTGTCCAGGGGGCCGATCAGTTCCTCACCCCAGAAGCCATACTCAGACAATACGATCAAGACCTTCTTTTTCAATGGATGCGCCTCCTCAGTGTAATTGTGTTGCAGTGGTTTCGTGTCTGTATCCGCTCATCGACTGCGAAGGTAGACAGCGTCGCTTTACGCTGGTCCATCCAGGCCAGGACAGTCGGACCTGGCTCAGGGCCGCACCGGATGCGGGAACGGACACCTGAGTGGACGCCGATTGTCCTCCGTCCGACGTCAACGAGTTGGGTCTGTGTCTTGTACGCCGCCTCGTCCGATGCGCTACGAAAGCGACAATCGCGATCGGGTTCAGCGTTTCACACTTGGTCGCCTGTAACGCTCACGCTGCATGGTCCATTGACCGCGACTCATACCGGCATTCAGGCCGTGCACAGCGGCGTAGAGTGAAACGCCGCCTCCCATCCACTAACGACGCAATGCTAGGGACCAACCATAATACATTCCATTACTCGTTGCTGCCGGCTGATGGGTAACTTGTGCACAACCTTTATCACACGAATCTAACGAATCGTGAGATTTTACTATTGAACGGGGATGCCACCCCCCGCGGCTTAGCCAGTATACCCCCCATAAACGACAGTTAAAACAATAAAGTTCCCCTGATGCCCCTCCGCATATCATCGGCTGGGAGAGTTGCGCAAACTGCGTATAGAAATTCAACCTTGCTTGCTATGGTGGAGCAAATGTATTCTTAAGGCGATTCCGCGCAATCGGAGTGATTGTAAGCACGTTTGCCAACCGCATACGATGCCGGAGAGATGATTATGCTAAACGGCTTCTCATTTCATTTTCTAAGAAGGATTTCTATTGCACTTGAGTACGATCGGGGTGCATTGAATTGGTAATACCGGTCGTTGAAGCATAGTTGAACTCATGCGCTCGCACGTAGTGCACGCACCACGGCTGTCACCTTCGCGGATACCCAGCGTTTCCGCATACGAGCTATGGCATAGCCATCGCTTTTTGTAGCAACATCGTCGCCGTGGGGTCGCCGGGGCTGATCTTGAGGGCGGTGCGAATCTCGGTGAGGGCGCCGGACTTGTCGCGGAGGCCGATCAGGAGTTGTCCGAGGTCGAGGTGCGTGCCGGCGTTGCCGGAATCGACGGCGATAGCGGCGCGGAGTTGGGCGACGGCGTCGACATTGCGACCCGACTGGGAGAGCGCGACTGCGTAATCCGAGTGCAGGACGGGTGAGTTCGGGTCGGCGTCAACCGCTTTGGCGAACAGGTCGAGGGCACCGGCGTGGTCTCCGGAATTCCATCGCTGATGGGCCCGGGTGTTGATAGCGGCCCCCGTTGCCGCCGCCGCACTGTTTGTCGACGCGTTCCGAAGATCGGCCAGAGCCGCCACCGCGGGTGGGTAGCCGAACTTCGCGGCGTCCTGGAACTCGGCCTCAGCCTCATCGAATCGGCCGAGGGCCTTGAGCTGGATGCCGGCGTCGAGACAGTCGTTCATGTAGCTGTCGGTCACCCCAACCCGGTCGCCCTGCTGCACCGGTGGGTCGAGCGAAGCCGCCTTTTCGAACTCCACCACGGCCTCGTCACGCCTCCCCAACTCTCCCAGAACCACGCCGAGGTTTGCGCGGCCAACCGGGTAATCCGGGTCGAGCCGCACGACCGCCTCCGCATGAGGCAGGGCACGAACCGGATCGCCGATTCGGTCCAGGTACGTGGCCAGGTTGCTCTGGGCAAACCAGCCGTCGGGGCTCACCGCCACGGAATGACTCATAATCGAGTAAGTCGTGCGCCAGTAAGTCACCTGGCGGTGCGCAGCGGCGCCGCAGAGTGCGATCAGGACGGCGGCGATCCCGAAGACGGCGGGGTGCGAGCGGCGGGCCAGCAGCCAGGCGACAGCCAGCGCCGGGCCGAGCATGGCCAGGTAAACGTACCTGTCGGCGCTGACGGTTACGATATTGAAGTAGCTCGAAACGAGCCCGACTGTCGGCACGAGGCTCGCGGCGAAAATGGCGCCCGCCCCTGCCGGAACTGGCCAAACACGGCGGCGCGCCCAGAGAACGGCGGCAATTGCCGCGGGAATCAGCCAGGTGAGGAACCACGGCGTGTGGCGCAGCACAAAAGTCGGATTGCGACCGTAGTCGAAGCCGAGATGGACCGGCCAGAGCAGCTTCCAGAGATAGAACGTGTAGGCGTCGCCCGCAACGAAGGGCCGCAGCCAGAGCGGCGTCTGGACGATCTTCTGGGTCTCCGTCGACGCGTAAATGGTGACCGGTACGAAGGCAAGCGCAATGACCAGCCAGACGAGCAGCGGCATCGATTCACGGCGCTTCCGCCGAAGCAGCAATCCATCGACGGCCCAGGCGACAATCGGCAGAGCGACGGCGGTTGGCTTTGCCAGGAGCGCCAGGACGAAGCTGGCGGTAGCAGCCAGAAACCAGCGCGTGCGAACCCCCGGATCGGTCCGCGTGGGGTGGGCCATCGCGGAACGGACATAGAGCCACAGCGCCAGCAGGCAAAACAGGCCGCTAAAAATGTTGTTTGCGCCATTGACCCAGGACACGACTTCGGCCTGCAGCGGGTCGAGGCCGAACACAAGGGCGCCTGCGGCAGCGCCGGCATCTATACGCCACTCGGGGCCTTCCGGCAGGAGACCGGGGCGGGTGAGCAACACGCGAAGCAGCCAGAAGACGAGCGCGACGTTTGCTGCATGGAACACCACATTGGCGGCATGGAACATGGACGGCGAGAGGTCGGTTGTGCCACCGATGGGCGTGGGGAGTGGACGCCCCATCCGAGCGATCGACCCGACCAGCGAGTAGATGTCGTAAGTGACCGGCGTGTAAAGTCGGAAATACGGCTTTGTCCAGAAGTACAGCGGATCGGCGAGATGCGGGTTAGCGTAAACAGCCTTGTCGTCGTCGACCGCCAGGAAGCCATTATGGACCGCCACCCAGTAAACGAGTATTGTCACAAGCGCCAGAGCGCTGGCGATGAATCGAGCGCGAACGACGGTCGAGTCCGGCGCCGTCGACTCGACGATCTCCACGCCAGTCGTATCGGCCGTATGCGAACGTCGAGAGGCTCGTCCGTGATGATGTCGTGCGCTTGAGGCGCCGGCCGCTCCCGAAGCGATGTCCTGCGCGGCAGGCGATGGCTTGCCCCGTGCCGGCTCGGGCGAATCGCGCCGCGTGGTGTCCCCTCCGGCCTCCGATTGTCGTATGCGTTTGCGTTGAGCCATATCCTCTCCGAAAGCCTTCCTGTGGGGCCGTGTCCACAGTTCCATCACGGGTGCGCGGCGCCGGGCGCCGCGTTCTTCGACGTGCTGTCGAGCTCTGCCTGAACCGCGACCGCCGGCGGATAACCGGGCGCATACACGAGTGCGTCGTTTAGCTGGTCTCTGGCCTCGTCGCTGCGATCCAGCGCCTTTAACTGGATAGCGGCGTCGATACGTGCGTTTACGTAGAGGTCCGGCGCTGTGACCGAATCCCCGTGCTGTGTCGGGGGATCGAGCGCCGCCGTCCTCTCGAACTCGGCAGCCGACTCTTCATGCCTCCGCAACTCGGCTAGCACCGTCCCAAGCTCCGCATGGCCAAGAGGATTGTCGGGGTCGAGCCGTACCACCGCCTCCGAATGCGGCAGAGCGCGGGCGGGGTCGCCGCTGCGGTCCAGGTACGACGCCAGGTTGGTCTGCGCGAACCACCCGTTCGGGCAAACCGCCACGGAATGAGCCATAATCGTGTAGGTCGACCGCCAGAATGATACCTGCCGGTGTGTCGCCGCCCCGCACAATCCGATGAGGACGGCCGCGACTCCGAACGCAGCCCGGTGCGGCCGGCAGGCGAGAAGCCACGCCACCGCAAGAGCCGGCCCGAGCATGGCCAGGTATACGTAGCGATCGGCCACGACGGAGGCTGCGTTAAAGTAGCCGGACACCAGTCCCACGGTGGGCAGCAGGCTTACCGCGAAGATGGCGCCCGCAACTGCAAACATCGGCAGCCTTCGGCGGTACGCCCACAGCAGCGTGGCAAGTGCCGCCGGCAAACACCAGGATAGATACCACGCCGTATGGTGGAACACGAAGTTCGGATTGCGGCCGTAATCGAAACCGAGCGGCCAGGGCCAGACCAGCTTCTCGAGATAGAAGGCATAGGCATCGGACGCCACGAACAGGCGCTGCCACAGGGAAATCTGGGGGATTTCCCGGGTCTGGATCGAGATTGTGATCATCACGAATATGAGCGCGATGACAAGCCAGAGCAGCAGTATCGATTCACGGCGGGCTCGACGCAGCACAAAGACGTCGAGTGCCCACGCGACGAGCGGCAGTGCAACCGCCGTCGGCTTTGCGAGAAGCGCCAGTACGAAACAGGCCGTGGCCGCCAGGAGCCGGCGGGAGCGCATGCTTTCCGCCCGACGGGATCTCGCACCGTCGACGGTTGGGTCCACGGGAAACACCATGGCGGCATGGATATACAATAGCAACGCGAGCAGAGAGAAGAGGCCGCAGAAGAGATTGTTCGCGCCGTTGACCCATGACACCGCTTCCGCCTGCAGCGGGTCGAAGCCAAAGAGGAGAGCTCCCGCGGCCGCGCCGGCTTCGACCCGCCACAGCGGACCGGGCGGCACGACGCCGGGTCGCATTAGCAGCACGCGCAGCAGCCAGAATGCGAGCGCGACATTTATTGCGTGGAATAAGACATTTGTGGCATGGTACACTGCCGGCGAGAGATTGTAGGTCCCGCCATCCGGCATCGCGATTGGGTGTCCCATTCGAGCGACCAAAGCGACCAGTGAGTAGATGTCGTATGTGACCGGTGTGTAGAGGTTGAAGTAGGAATTCTCCCAGAAGTAGAGCGGATCGGTGAGGTGCGGGTTCGCGTAAACCGCAACGTTGTCGTCGACGGAGAGAAAGCCGTTGTGGACCGATGTCCAGAAGAGCAGTGCGGTGACAACCGCCAACCCGCCCGCAATCACTCCGGCCCGGATCACACTCGGTCCCGCCGCGCTCAGCTCGACTTCCTCAGTTCCACTCGCGCCGGTTGCGGTGCCGGCTACTCCGTCGTCGATCGAGACGGGCCGTGCGCTGTTCGTTTCGGCCTCGGACGGAGAAGATTGTTCGCTTTGTTGATCCATGTCTGAAGCGGAAGCCTTCCCGCGCCCGGATAGTATTCGCCACGTGTCTCGGCGATTGCAGGGCCGTTATCCCTTCAGGCCGATCATCACGGAGTAGACATCACGCCGCGACGCATTCCTCTCCGAGCTCACCTGCCGGACAGCGTCGCGCTCCGAGTGACCGGCGGCCAGTGCCGCGCGCAAACAGTCTTCGATTGTGCCTGATTGGGACTCGGTCGGAGACGGCGTCCCGTCCTCCGGCCGGCCACCGACAACGATGGTGATCTCGCCGCGCTGCTCGCCGGTGTGAAATCGTGTGAGCACTTCGGACAGGGGGCCTCGTAAAAACTCCTCGTGCCGCTTGGTCAGTTCGCGCCCCACGCAACAGAGCCGGCCGGCGCCGAAGGCCTGGACCATCTCTGCGAGTGTATCCGCAGTGCGGTTACCGGCCTCGTAAAACACGAGCGTGCTCGATTCCCGGGCCAATGCGGCTAACTTTCGCACGCGGGTCGAACGAGTTCGAGGAAGGAAACCCTCGAAGGCGAACCTTGCCGTGGGTAGTCCGCTTGCCACCAGTGCGGTCAAGACCGCACTCGGGCCGGGGATCGGAACGACGGAAACACCCACCGCGATCGCGGCCGCAACGAGATCGCCGCCAGGATCGGATACCCCGGGGGTGCCGGCGTCGGTCACCAGAGCGATTGACTGCCCCTGCGTCAAACGCGCAACGAGGCTGGCCGTGCGGCCAGCCTCGCTATGCTGATGGTAGGCCGTCACCGGCGTGTTGATGCTGTAGTGCGACAGTAGCTTCCGAGTATGCCGCGTGTCCTCGGCCGCAATCAGGTCGGCTTCCCGGAGGACACGCAGGGCGCGCTGCGTGATGTCCTCCAGGTTCCCGATTGGTGTTGACACGACATACAGGACACCAACGGCGCCGTCCCCGCCGTGGGACGGATTTCCGTCTCTCTCTGCGCCTGGCATGAGCGATGACTGCGGACTGAAACCGGAGCTATCATCCTTAAGATTCATGCGAACAATCCGGGCCTAATGGACCTGCGGCTCGCCCGCATGGCCCACATGCCCCCCCGTCACCGTCACAGTGGGGTGAATCGGAGAGCCCGGCGCTACGGTCACTGTCGGCTGCGCACCGCCCGCACCAGGTGTTATCATGACACCGGGTTGCGATGCGGGGGCCGGCGACACGGAGACTGCTGGCTGCGCACCGGGCGACGGCGACACCGAAACGGCGGGCTGCGCACCTGTGGCCGGCTGCGGCGCGGGATTGGACGGTCCTAACTTGAGCCCACCCGGAATCCCCGTGCCGGAAACCAGACGAACCTTGGTCCCATTCTTGCCCGGCGTAACCGCGTATTCCCCAATGACCCTCGACTTCTGTCCGGGCGGCGGAGGCGGCGGTGGATGCAGACGGTCGTAATTTTCGAGCCAGGCCGTCTGTTTGTCCGCGTCGTCTTTGCTGCCCAGCATCGTAAAGTCGGTTGACAGCGCCGCATGCGTGGGACGGTCGCTGTCGCTCGCCATCATTGCCGCTCTCTCGTAAGCCTGGATGGCGTCCGGGTTGAGTTTCTGGGACTTATAGAAATCTCCCGCGGCCATGAGCAGGGTCGGGTCGTCCGAGTACAGCCTCACAGCGGACTGGTACGCCTTGAGCTCGTCGGCGCTGTCCTTCAAGACGTCGTCGGCACGGGCTATCTCGACATAGCTGGCAGCGTTGTCCTCATCATTCGTGGAGCCTTGAATCGCCTTTTTCAAGTCGGCTACCGCCGACCGGTAGATGGCGGTCTGTTTAGCGACGTCGGGGGTTTGTTGCGCGGTCGCCATCTCCTCATCGCCGCGTATCATCGGATCCGAGATCGTGATGGTATGCGGCGAATTCTGAACGTCCGTCTCGAACTTGCTCCAAGCCTCCTGCTTTTTCTGGTCGGCATACTGGTTGATGTACTTGTCCTTATTTGTCTCAAAGTCGGGCGGCAGCGCGTTCTTGGTGGCCAGGAGCTGGATAATAAAGTAGCCATACTCCGCTGTCTTGACCGGCTGCGGTGTGATCTGCCCTGGCTTCAGGGCGAAGGCCGCGGTCTTGAACTCCGGCACGTAGGGCGTCGTGGAGCTGATCCAGGGGTCGTCGCCGCCCTTGGCCTTGGTCCCGGGGTCATCCGAAAACCGCTTTGCGAGGGCCGCAAAGTCTGCTCCCGGCTGCAAAGCCATCTGAAGGATCTTCTGCGCCTGGTCCTGGGCCTGGACGTCGCTGCGCTTCTTGTTGTCGATCAGGATGTGACGCGTATGGTACTGTATGTAAGAATCGCGCACGTCCTGTTCGCTGACGTTTACCGACTTTGTCGCCTGGTCCTCAAGTGCCTCTCGGGCGACCTCCGCGCGCATGCCCTCCTTCGGGAGATCCTGATCGAGGGAATGGCCTTGCGCCTGAAGCGCCGAGTCGACATCGGACAGCGACGCGGTCGAGGCCAGCCCAAGCGTTTGCCGCAGCTTTTCCCCGGTGACGATCGTGTCGCGAACCTTGTCGATATCGGCGTCGCTCACATTGCCGCCCTGTTTTTCGTACCGGGCGAGCAGCTCTTTTTCCTGCATGAGCGCTTCAAAGGCATAGTAGCGAAGGTATCCAAGCTGAGTCGGGCCGATCATCGCGTTCCCATTTTGGGCCATTTGCTGCTTCGTGCGTTCCAGCGCGTTGGTGAACTCACCGTAGGTCACTTTCTGCCCATCAACCTCGGCTACCTGGGTGTCCGGATCGGGTGCGTTCGCTGCGGACTGCTCAACCCGCCCGCCGCCGCCGCCGTTGTTCCACATGAACGTGGTGCCAACCATGGCGAAGAACATGAAGCCCATGAACCACTTGCCCACGTGCTGGAACTTTTTGCGCGTCTGATTTAGCGTAAAAGACATCGTTGTTTTCTCACTTGATTATTCCGTGCGATTGGCCGGTGGACGGTCTTAAGCCGATTCCACCAGGCGGATGAGCCCTTCTAGGCAAGCCCGGGTCGAGGCTTCCTGCGTCGCGCGGCCACGATAGTGAGCCTCGAGTGACAGGTACCCGGTGTAACCGGAGTTCTTGAGGGCTCGCACTTGCCCTCGGTAATCGATATCGCCTTCGCCCACCACTGTCCACGCCGGCATTTGCCCCGGGGACGCGGTGGCGGCATCCTTCACATGTATGTGCACGACAAATTCCCGAATCGCCTCGTAGCCGTGCGGGTACGGCTGCTCGCCGTCGCAGAATGCGTTGCCCGGGTCCCAGATCGCCCGCACGAATGGGCTTCCTATTTTTTCCAATACGCGCGCCGTTTGTGTCCCGGTTCCGGTGTAGCAAGCGTGTTCGTTTTCAAGCCCGAGCACGATTCCCGCCTCCGCCGCCAACCTGGCGGGCTCGGCATAGGCATCGACAATCTGCTGCTCGATCTCCGCGGTCAGCGGGCCGCGGCGCCAGAAGGAGAAGACGCGCACGAGTCGAGTGCCGAAGAACCGCGCGGCCTCGAAGGCTCTATCGAGCACGTGCCGCTGCTCATCCAGTCCGCGAACCCGCGCACTATGCAGAGGCCCTCGCGGGCCGTCGCCGTTCTCGCCGGGAAGCTCGCATTTATAGAACGGCGACGCGATTCCAACGACTTCCATACCGTGACGGTCCAGGGCGGCTTTCGCGCGGTCCCAATACTCACGCGGAGCATCGACGATATTCTTGTCCCACATCTGGCGCAACTCGACGCCGCGGACCTGGTACTGCGCCATCACAGCGACGGCGTGCTCGACATCGGCGTCGAATTCATCGGTTATGACCGCGACTTTCATCCTGCCATCCATCACTTCAGCGGTCGATACTTTCTAAAACTACTAATTTTAGCTGAATGCCACACGTTTGTCAACCAACAAACACGGGTATATAAGGAAGTAACCATTGACAGGAGCGGCGTTTACCTATGACGAGAACCGGCAACCACGATTTTCTCCATCCTATCCTTCCGGGTTCGACCCCGGCGGACATCGGACAGTCCGGCAGCCTTTTGGAGACCGGGGCCAGTAGGGAAGGGATGGAGCAGGACGTTTATGCCGGCGGCATTCACGGGTGCAAGCCGGCTCGCTCATATCGGATCACCATGCGACGGCCCCGCCCCATCGACTTCAGCGCCATGTTCGAATCCATGGCGTAGCCGCGCGACTTCGGGTGCATCGTGCGGTGGAGGAGACCAACCGCGCGACGAGACAGCCACAAAGAACGGCCGGTCGGCGGAATTCGCTTATTGTCGAGAGAGCCACGCCTCGACATCCGCATACGAGTTGAGGTCGAACATCGCCTCGCTGAGCTCCTCGAGCTGGTCGGACGTGAGCGTGTCAACCCGCGCAGCGACACTCGGCGGTAGCTCGCCAATGTGACGGGCCAATAACCGGTGAAGCACGCGTTGCTGCCCTCGCAGCACCCCTTGCTCGATGCCCCGCTCGATGCCTTGCTCGATGCCTTGCTCGATGCCCCGTTCGATGCCTTGCTCCTGAGCATATTGCAATTCTGCTGCGCTTGCCATTCTTGCTTTTTCCTCCGCTTCGTAGATGATTATCGCACATGTCGCCGCCAAGTGACTCGCAAGTCATGTCAATCGACGTTACCAGCGACGGGTTGATGTGCGGCGCCATTGGCACGTACCCCGCACTGAGATGCACGACGAAGTCGCAGGATGGGCATCCGATCAGAAGAACGAGCAGAGCGCATAGGCCGGTGGCGGCAAGATGACGGTCGCCCACGCTCCTTACAGATAGTGTACGCGATAATAGAGCAAGCGTCGTCAAACCGCTCACTCACATGGGCCGTCTCTCAGTGGGTCTCCCCGTTCCCGACGTCGTGCAGGTACAATCCGGAAATAGATCAATCATCGCCTCCGGGCAGCCGGCAGACAGAGGACGCGGGGTTGCGTGTTTCGCAGCCGGCACTTATTGCCGCCACACTCCTCGTGAGCCTCATGGTTGTGCTGGTATGCCTGATTCCCAAGTCTGAAAACGACCTCTTCTTTATCCTGCGCATCGGGGGCGACATCGTCAAGTCGCACGGACTTCCACACGCGGACACGTACTCGTGGATCAATCGCGGCACGCCGTGGGACCTGCCGGAGTGGCTGGCATTCATCCTGTATGCGCTCGCATTCCGGGCCGGCGCTTTCTTTGGAACGTGGCTCCTGATGACTGCCCTGACGCTCGCAGCCATCCTCGTCATCTGGCTTTGGGTCGCCAACAGAATCGGGATCGTCTGGGGATTCGTGCTCACTCTCCTGACACTCCTGGCGACAAGCGACTATATCCAGGAGCGGCCATATGCCTTTACATACCTCCTTCTGCCCGTATCGCTGGCTCTCCTGCTGCGGGCGCGCGAGGACATCGAATGCGGAAGAACCGGGGCGAGGAAACGGCTCGCGGCGGTCGCGGCGTTGGCGGTTCTGTGGGCAAACGTGCATCCCGGAGTCGTGGCCTTTGTGGGGACACTTGCCGTCTATGCGTGTGGCGACGGCCTCAGGGCGATCCTGGCGGTCACCCGGAGCGGGGAGCGCCCCAGGCACATCGGTCGGGCGGCGGCGCCAATGGCCGCCACAGCAGCGGCCTGCGCAGCGGCGTCGACGATCTCGCCGTACGGCTGGCACATCTATAGAACCGTCGCGATCACGGTGGGCAACTCACAGATGATGTCGAACGTGACCGAATGGAGATCGATCACCGTCCTGCCGATCGCCCAGATGGACGCGTTCCTGGTCCTGGCGGCGGTGACCGCGGCCGTGCTGTGCGCGAGCCGGAGACCAGACCGCATACCCGACGCTCTTGCGCTGGGAGCCCTGCTGGTCGAGTCGATCCTGCACGCGCGGAACATTCCGCTGTTCGCGATCGGCGCCGCCATGATCGGCGCGCATCACGCCGCCGGCGTTCTCGGGCGCTGGCAGCCGGACTTGTTGCCGGAGGGGCGGATGTCCTCCCCTCCCCGCTTCGGGAAGGCGGGCACTGCCGCCGTTGCGGTCGTAGGAGTTCTCACAATCCTGTCCATGGCGCTGGTGACCGCAGCGAAACTCGCGCCGGCGATCGGACGGAAGGGATACAGTGCGGAAGGGATCGGAGAGGCAGTCGCGCGCGTACCGAGCTATCCCGACGACGCCTGCGCATTTGTCGACCGCGAACACTTCCCCCCGAACCTGCGCATTTTCAACAACTTCGCGCTCGGCGGTTATTTGATGTGGCGGCTGCCGAGCGAGCCGGTCTTCGTCGACGGCCGCCTCGACGTCTATGCCGGCCGCACCTTCGACAACATGCTCATCCTGGCCCGGCCGCAAACGTCGCCCGGCTGGGGACAGGTTGCTCGAGCCTACGATTTCGATTGCGTGATCACGTCCACGAACGCGGTCGTCGTGGCCTTCGCCCGCGATCCGGAATGGCAGATCGTCTACGAGCCAGTCAAGCGCGCCGGCCATTCCGATTGCCGGATACTCCTGCGGCGTCGCCCGCGATTCCGGGCGCTTATCGCTCGCTGCCTTCAAAACCGGCAGGTCGCGAAGCGCCCGCCTTAGCAGCAAGACAAGCAGTTGATCGACTGCACCAGCGAATCCAGATCGCCGATCTCGGCGGGGCTGGGCAAAACCAGACGCGGTTCCGATCGATCCGACCGGTCGGCGTAGATCGAGCGACCCCGCTGAACGAACCCTGACACCTGTGCCAGCGCCGACTCGATATCCGCCTGAATGCGGGAATCGACCCAAAAAGAAAATGCCGGCCTGGCAAGGCCCTCCTGTGTGATCATTTCGTTCATGTCCCTCAGTCTCCCAACAAGAATGATTTAGTCATGACGGCGTGTTTCCTCGTCAACCGTTCATTCGTATATAGCGTTAGACTGGCGAAACCGCGGATGGTTGCAAGAACTGCCGTCGAAAGAATACGACGGCGCCGCACCGCCGGAATTGCCATGGGCGAACGTGGATATTGACACCCCGCGGAATTTGCGATACGCTATGTCCTGCCGGACAGCATTATTCATGTCCTATCGTGGAACAGGCGCCCGAGCCTGTCATCTGAGACGTTCGTGAATCATCCGGGTTTGAGGGGACCGAGGTATAGATAGGACAAACCATGAACTTTGATCTGCTGAAACGGCTGTGCGAGGCCCACGCCATTAGCGGCGCGGAGGGGCCCGTGCGCGGCATCGTGGCCGAGGAGCTCCGGCCACTCGTGGACTCGCTGGAAGTCGACGTGATGGGGAACTTGATTGGCGTCCGCGGCGGCGATGCGGGCGGGCCGCGCGTGATGGTGTCCGGCCACCTCGACGGCCTCGGGTTTCGAGTTCGCTACATCGACGACAACGGGTTCCTGCACTTGCAATCCTACGGCAACTGGGATGCACGGACAATGGTCGCGCAGCGGGTGCTCGTCCACGGGTTCGCCGGGCAGGCGCTGCGGGGAACGCTGACCACCCGCCTCAAGCCGCCGCAGATGCAGACGCCGGAGGAGGCCGCCCGAGCACCGCGCCTGCAGGACTTCTTCGTGGACCTCGGCCGCACCGCCGACGACGTGCGCGCACTGGTCGAGATCGGCGACCCGGTCACGATGGACCGCGCGTGCGAACAGGTCGGAAATACGGTTGTCGGAAAGCATATGGACGACCGCGTCGGCCTCTTCATCCTGATCGAGGTCCTCCGGCGGCTCGCCGGCCGCCCGCTGACCGCCACCGTGCTGGCCGTGGCGACCGTGCAGGAAGAAGTCGGCCTGCGCGGCGCCATAACGGCGGCCTACGCCCTCAATCCCGATGTCGGCGTGGCGCTCGATGTCTGCCACGCCGTCGACATCCCCGGCACGGACGACGCCGAACGCGTGACGCGTCTCGGGCACGGCACGGCGATCAAAATCTCCGACGGCGCCCTGATCTGCAACCCGAAACTGGTCCGCCACTTCCGCGACATCGCCGATGCACGCGGGATTCCCTATCAACTGGAGATCCTCCCGGCCGGTGGCACCGAAGCCGGCAGCGTCCAGCGCTCCCGCGCCGGCGTTGCCGCATTCACGCTCTCGACTCCGACGCGCTATATCCACACGGTCAACGAGATGTGCCACACCGCCGACATCGAAGCCGCCGTCGACCTGCTGTCGGCCTATCTCGAGGAATGCCATACCCGCCATTATGGCGAGGTTCTATAAAGTGCGGTCCTCTATCATGTCAGTCAAGCGGTACAATCTGGACTGAGATTCTGGTGACGAGGGCAACCCATGAAACACAGATCGTTCCAATGGCGCTCACCTTCGATGACGGGCGCAGTCGTTGTATTCCTGCTGGTTTGCGGCTTCTTCTCGGCATTTGCCTCGACTCCCATCGAGTATTATAACACCACTACCTACACCGGATCCCAGACATACTCGGTGTTCTGGTACGATGAAGGCACGATCTCAAGCGGGTTCACCTGGATGGGCGAACCGATCTCCGATTCATACCAGCAGGTACTTTCCTCGATCCCTCCGGCAGGGGCCAAGACAGTCACTACGGATCCTGGTAGCGATCCGGTGTGGGAGACGGATTACACGGACTATACGCCGGTCGCGGGCGACGATACATGGACAAACACGAGTACCTTCACGGTGGCGCTCAGTGCGGTCCTCGTGAATCCTACGCTGCTTCGGCAGGTAACCTGGTCCCAGATACAGGCGGTCGCTCCGTCCATGCAGGGCTGGCTCAGTCCCGACACGCTCGTCGAGTCCACAGACCCGGTGATCGAGCAATTCGTCAACTCGGTACTCCCGAGCGACTACGTTTCCTCGACGACACCCTACGACGCGGCGCAAGACCTCTTCAATGCGGTCGTCGCGCGAACGACTTATACAAGTTCCCCTTCCTGCTACGACGCCGTTTGCGTCTACAACTCGCAACAAGGCGACTGCCTTGGCTTCAGTACGCTGTTGAACGCTTGCCTGAGATATGTCGGTATCCCATCACGGTGCATATGCGGATTTCTGAGTGGAACAAATGCGTGGCATTGCATTCTTGAATTCTACTTTCCAGGATTAGGATCAGGATATGGTTGGATCCCGGCGGATGGAGCGTCGAACCTCTTTGGGAACGATCCCAACCTGAACGAGTTATGCGTGGTCAGTCGCGGTACGGACCACTATGTCTCGGATTTTACGACGACCTATCTCCAGACCGGCGCGTATTCATACTCCTTTACGGGGGGCACTCCTCCAGAGGCAAAAGGAGACTCGACTACGAGCAGCCTCATCCCCATTCAGGGACAAGTCCCCCCAGTTCCGACCGGACTGTCCGCCGGCGCAGGAAACGGGTCGGTGACACTGTCGTGGACCTCCAGCGCCGGCGCGACATCGTATAGCGTCTACCGAGCCACCACGAGTGGTGCGGAAGGATCGACAGCCGTGGGCATGGCTGCCGGCGCGGCATACACTGATACAGGTCTGACGAACAACGTCCAATACTACTACACTGTAGCGGCCGAGAACAGCAATGGGACGTCGGCGCAGTCAAACGAGGCGTCAGCAACGCCGGAAGCTTCGGCGCCGCCATCCGCGCCGACGAACCTTGTGGCAACTTCCGGGGATACGCAGGTTATGCTTTCCTGGACGCAAAGCGCCGGAGCAACAAGCTACGATATCTACCGCGCCACCACGTCCGGCGCGGAGGGCTCGAAGGCCAGTGGGACGGCAACAGGCACATCATACACGGATACCGGCCTCGCGAACGGGGATCAGTACTTCTATACGGTTGCCGCCGTCAACGCCGACGGGACGTCGGCGCAGTCGACCGAGGTGGCGGCCACGCCTGCGGCGACAGGCCCGCCCGCTCCGACCGGTCTTATCGCAATCGCCGGGAACATGCAGGTCTCGTTGTCCTGGACCGCTAGCGCGGGTGCGACATCCTATAACGTTTACCGCGGCACCAGTAGTGGAGGCGAGAGTTCTACGGCCGTCGGGATGACCACCGGTACAGCATACACGGATTCGGGCTTGAGTAACGGCGTAACGTACTATTATGAGGTTGCCGCCGTCGACGGCATGGGGACGTCGGCCCGGTCGAATGAGGCGGCGGCTATCTTTGAGCCGGCCCCAAGCCCGGCGGCTCATGTCCTCTGGTCGAACAGCGGCGCGCTGTCGCTCTGGAACTACAACCCGTCGACGGGATCCTACACCCAAAACAGCTACGGCCCATACGCCGGCTGGACGCCCACGGAAATCGCCGACGGTCCCGATGGGCTGACGCGGGTGCTCTGGGTGAGCACGGGCGGCGCGGCGGCGATCTGGAGCGTAAACACTTCCACGGGCGCGTTTACCCAGAACACGTTTGGCCCCTATCCCGACTGGACCGCGACCGCGCTGTCGGTCAACCCGAGCGGTACCACGCACGTTCTCTGGACGAGTACCAACGGCGCGGCGGCCATCTGGAACTATACAGGGATGCCCTCCATTACGCAGGCCACGTTCGGCCCCTTCCCGGATTGGGGCGCCACGACGATTGCCGACGGACCCGACGGCCTGACCCGCGTCCTCTGGGTCAGCAGCGGCGGAGCGGCGTCGATCTGGAGTCTGGACGAAAGCACCGAAGCCTTCACGCAGGACTCGTTCGGGCCATACACCGGCTGGGCCGCGACCGACATCTCCGTCAATGCCGCGAACACGACCCACGTCCTCTGGACGACCACCGGCGGCGCCGCGGCGCTGTGGAACGTGAACCTGTCGACCGGAAACTTCACGCAGAACAGCTTCGGCCCCTACCCCGGCTGGACGCCCACGTCGATCACCGACGGCCCCGACGGCAACGCGCAGCTTCTCTGGACCAGCACCGCGGGCGGCGCCTCGATCTGGGACCTCGACAACGTCACCGGCGCGTTCACGCAGGACACATTTGGACCGTTCAAAGGTTGGATAGCGACCGCGCTCGCCGCCTATCCGTAAAGTCGGCTTCGCTCCCGCCCGCGTCGACGCGGGCGGGGACGAGAAGCAGCGAAAACTCCGACCGTCGGATGGGCGTCCGTGCCCGTCCGTTGCCCTGGCCCGTCGACGCCCCCGGTCGAAACCACCCGCACCCGCGCCGGCTCCTATCGAGGGACAGGCGACGCCGCGCTAACCTTTATGCTGACAATCACGTCACCGACTTCAACGGAGACGTGACAGAGGGCCGCTCCGGGCGCCGAATGAATTGGGATTAGGTGGCAGGTTTGCGGTCGTTTTTCGTCGGTTCTGCCGGATGCCCCTGGCTATGGACGGGAATGATCGACTGCCCGAGTGCGCTCCAAGGATGTCCGGCCGGCAACCCCAATTGCCGACGTATATCGTTGCAAATGGGGCAAATGGGGCACGATTACGGTGATTTTGCGGCGCTTGATTAATCTTGAAAACGCGCATTTTTCAACTTCGAGACGAATTAATTGGGATAAATGGGCCGAGTACGGGAATTTCGGGATCTCGCTGTCCGCGGTCGGGTGAAACGGTGCCGTCTGATGCCGGGATGTGTGTACTACCCCATGCCGGTGCGTCATGCTTGTATTTTGACTGTCTTCAGTTGTAAATGAGCAATTTGCTCGGCGGTCGTCCGCCGGGCGGGCGTGTACGATGCTTGCGCCCGCGAGGTCATTATACCTGATAATGGGAACAAATGTTCATGCGCGGGTCCTATGACGGGCAGGGCGCATGGCGAGCGTGACCAACCGGTTCGGCAACGCGTCGAACTGGACCTACGACGGCGCCGGGCGGATGCGAATCCAGAACAACTCGAACGGCACGAAGACCCGCTGGTGCATCGACAACGGCAGCGGCTTCGTCACCAATATCGCGCACAACCAGGGGAACACGCCGCTCGCGAGCTACGCCCTCGACTACGACGACGGCAATAACACTGCGGGACTGCTGACCTCGGTCAACGAGCTCGACGGCTCCACGGCCGGCTACGGCTACGACCACCTCCACCGCCTGACCAGCGAGGCTCGCACCGGCACGGCATCGGAGTCGCACAGCTTCGGCTACGACCTGGCAGGGAACCTGGCCAGCCAGGACGGCACCGACATCTACTACGCCATGTGGGGCCAGCGCGACACCGACACGTACGACGCCGACGGCGACCTCGAGGCGCTCGGCGGCCTCTCCCTCGGCTGGGACGACTCGAGCGACCTGACCAGCGCCGGCAACAACCAGTACGGCTACACCGAAGACGGCCTCAGAGTAACCTCGACCGATGGCGGCGGCAACAAGGTATACTATATCTACAATGGCGACCAGCTTCTCGGCGAGATGGCCGCCGACGGCACCCCGCTGGCCGTGTACACCTGGGGGGCCTCGGGCCCTGTCTCCGAGACCCTGCCGGTGCAGAACAGGTCCCTGTGGTACCACTTCGGCCCCCAGGGCGAAACCCGCCTGCTTACCGACTCCACCGGCGCCGTGGTCGACACCTATGCCTACACCGCCTACGGCCAGCCGATAGCGGCGTCCGGCTCCGACGCCAACCCCTTCCGCTACGGCGGCAGTGTCGGCTACTACACCGACCCGATTACCGGCCTCATCTACTGCTCGGCTCGATGGTACGACCCATCGACGTCAAGGTGGCTGTCGGTGGACCCGTTGGGGTTTGCGGGTGGGACGAGCGTGTATGGGTACGCGTGGGGCGATCCGATCGGATTTTACGATCCTTCTGGACTGATCACCAGGCAACAGCAAAACGAGTTACAAGATCTGGCACGCCAGGCCGGATGGGACATACAACAAGGCGGTAATCACATTGTCGCAAAGAAGGCCGGGCAGAGGTCGATTCCAATCCCCGGCTGTCATGCGCCTGACAAAGACACGAATGTCTACCGTAAGCTGAAAAAGCAGTGGGAAAGAGAGATAAAGGACGAACTCGAAAGGGAAGCCGATGCGTCTCAACCAGACCAATTCCAACAGCAGTTGGCGAACACCTCTGACGCACAGTACTGGGCAACCGTGGCTCTTCTTGAGTTGATCGTGGGAACTGGCGGTGCTGCCGCTGCAGGTGCGCCGGCTGGTGCGGCGGCCGCCGCGCCAGTTTTCGCGCCAGCCTTTTGACGCGCTGTTGCTATCCAATGATTGATGCTATGACGCGCGAATAGAGACGGAGAAACAGATGAACCTTTGGAGCGTGCAGAAAGTGAGTACCTGGCGATCTCTTGAAGCGGCTGGCGAACTGCGTGTCGCAGGGTCCTGGACCGCTACGGAATGGCCGGATTCCATGCTATGGCTAATTGGCCAGTTGCGAATGCGCATCCCAGGGTATGCGGGGGGCTTTCCGTGGTGGGCGTGGTGCTCGC
>JBKQWH010000450.1:0-8723 GCA_052139635.1 Capsulimonadaceae bacterium | reverse complement strand
TGCAGTAGGTGCACTTCGACCGGCAAAAGGGAACGGAGATGTAAATCCCCAGCGCGTTGTCCGCGGCGCGGTTCATGAAAGGATTGTTTCACGCGCATGGGCGATCCGCCGGCCCGGCTCAAATTGCAGGTCCGTGGTTGTGATCGACGATGGCGTCGTGATCGAGAAAATGCCCGTACCGGAAATGACGACGGCCCCTGATCCGTAGTGCGTCTCCTCGATGTCCGGCGCGCTGTCCTGCCAGTCCCACGGGAGATCGAACGAAAACAGGATCGCCGTTGGCCCGGTGGGATTGTCGATCTGCGCCATGAACGCCGGCGTCGCCGTGGACGCCCATGTGTTGGCGCCGAACAGCCCGCTTTGGGTGAGATCATACGGAGCGCTGATGGCCTCAATGCCCGACCCCGCCTTCATCACAGGGGGGGTGAAGCTTCCCGGAATCATTGTAAACCACCCCGACAACTCCGTCCACAACGACGTGGTCCCGGAGCCGGATGGCGACCCGGTGAAATCGAACCAGAGGATTCCGCCGCCGTCAACGTACTGGCGCAGCGCCTCGGTGTCGGGAACCGGCAAGCCGGGATCGGCTCCGGACGTCGAGACGACCAGGGCCTGGTATTTGGAGAGCTGCGCCACCGACATGTTGTAGATATTGACGTACCAGTACTGGTTCTGCGCCGCCGGACTCTGCAGCGAAGGCAGCATGAATCCCCCGCCGGGATACGGATTGACAAACCGCCACCCGACGGGCGTGGTGTCCGCCCGCTGATTCAGCACCGTGAAAAACGAGGACGTGCCGGGCGCGCTCAGCGCGCTGCCGGGGCCGGTATCGTACACGATTCCAACGTTCATGGTGCGGGTTGGCGCCCCGATATCGGCAACGCCGGCGTACGCGGACGGTGCGAGCAGAAAGAGTGCCGCGAGGATCGGTAGCATGGACGTGCGCATTGTCTTCATAGTCTGGTACCCGAGGGGCGCGGTCTCAAACCGCGGCCGCTCCAATCCGAAGAGCCTTTTGCAAGACTCATGCGAGCCCTGAACGATCTGGCTAGATGGTCAAAACCCCCTGGAGGAAACGGCCTCCGGCAGTCATTTGCGTAGTCGGCGGGCACGGCGGCTGCGTTGTGCGTGACGAACGCCCTCACTCCGTGCCCTCTGTCTCGCCCCTACGGTTCTTGTCGATTTCATGTCCGGGTCTCGAACTATTCAACCACGGAACGCCGGGCTGCCCCTGCGTTCCGTGGTGTCGAAATCGTCGCCTCGCCGCCGAGCATCTCCGCTAACCGATCGCCCGGTTTACTGCAGCGAGAGATGATTTGCCTGACCGGCGTAGATGAGGCCGGGGCAAACGGGTAAGCGCGGAACAAACGGCAGCACATTCCCATAGGCGTCATACCGCAAATACTGACCACTGTTTGTACCCAGGAATGACGTCACCGGATACGCCGCCAGCGGATCGTATATGATCTGCAGTCCAATCGACGGCGCGCCGGACGGCCCCGCGTTCACGCCACTGATATAGCCGGGGTGGCCGGACGGCTCTCCTCCCGGCTCCGTGGGCGGCTCGGCGGGCGCCCCCGGGATAAGGTTCCCGTGATACTGGGGGATCCAGCCCCACTTCATCATCCAATCGTTCTGGGCGCCGATATCCGGTGGACGGGCCTCCGAGACCGACCCGTGGATCGTAATTTTCAAATCCAGCGGCTGGCCGTAAAAGGGAATCCTGCCCTGGTTCGGGTCGCTGATGGTCAGGCCGGGCCGGTATGCCGTGCCGGATGTCGACGCAATATAGGCCGGAAGCGTGTCGGCGTTGTTAATGCTGAACCAGTCCCCGGGAATGACAAAGAACGACTTTGTCTGCGCGTACATCACCGCCTCGATCCGGACATCCATCGGCAGGACCACGGCGCGATAAAGGACGGTCGAATCGGTCGCACCGGGGTCGGTCTGGATCCAGAGCTGAAGCGGCTGGCTCTCGACCAGCGAGAGAAGAGAGCTTCCACTGCCGGCGGGAATCGGCAGCGTATCCGTGACCGGAGCGGCGGTCAGGCTGGACGGGGGAGCAGTGCCGACATAGATCTGGTTGACCTGTCCGTACGGGAGGGCAACTCCGGCCGAGCCGTCGACGGTCGACGTCGGGCCGCCGAGGATCGGATCATAGAGCGAGAAATCCAGAATCGAGGCCGGGGGGCCGGAGGTGGAGCCTCCCATGGACGGACCGGCCGCGCCGGAGTAATACAGCGCAAGCTCGGTATTCGCATACTGGGTGCTCGGCGTGTTCACGGTGGCGAGGTTATAGCTCGGCAGGCCGAACAAGAACTGCTCGGCGAGACTATCTCCGACGCCGAAAGTCAGTCCATCGGGCCCCGTCACGCTGCCGATCGTCGCAGGCTGCGCGTTCACAGGCCGGCCGGCCGT
Source organism: Capsulimonadaceae bacterium (assembly GCA_052139635.1). Lineage (GTDB taxonomy): Bacteria > Armatimonadota > Armatimonadia > Armatimonadales > Capsulimonadaceae > JBKQWH01. The sequence goes on along the minus strand of JBKQWH010000450.1, from coordinate 6,305 downwards.
AAACATGGTGGTATTGACGCACACGTAGTCGTGCGCCAGGATCGCGATCGACGAATCCGGATTCCCCTTCAAGACGCTGCCATCGATATATGCAGTGCCAAGAGTTACGATCAGCACATGGCGCGGATAGGCGTTGGTGGGATACGACGGAGTTGGCGGCAGGACCGAGGGGTCGCTGGCATCCGCGCTCACCGACCCGCTAATACGTACATTTCCCTGGGCAACGATGATCACGTCGTTGTTGGCATACGTGGCCGTCGCGGGCGGGGTCGGGTTTATCACCGAGGGCGGATTCGCCGCGTTGAGCTGCTCGTAGGGAACGATCATGCCCTGATTGCCTCCCGGCCACGTAATCGGGTTGCCGTTGATGTCGTAGTCGGTCCGGAGCAGGTAGACACCATACGAGCCGTACGTCTTTCCGGTGGACGGGTTCGTTCCCGTTGGCGGCGTGTAGCCATAGGGGCGCAGATCCCCGAACGTGATCTCGACACCGGGCGGCGTGTAGATGGGGCCGTTCCAGCCGTACTTGTTGACGGATTCTCCGGCGGACTGGGCTCGATTGAGCCACTCGTCCTCGAGGTTGTACGGGACACCGGCCTTCGTCGTGTCCTTCTGAATGTCGGACGCATTGTTCACGTAGATGATCTGCCCCAACCCGTTCAGGGCGGGATTAGCAACACCCGTCGGCGTGTTCGGCCGCTGCGCGGAGTTGAGCGCCATGTCTTGATAGCGTGTCATGCCGGTGTCGGTGACGACATTGTCGATGACAGGCGGGTCGAGGCGCTTCTCCTGGCGTGGAAACTGGTGTATGTCGCTGCCCGCCTCGCCGTCCCGGATGGCGCCCTGGCCGTCGAACGAGGGCGCGTTGTTGTTCGAAACGTCAATCGCGCTGCTCGGGGTGACGTAAGGCAGCGGAAACGTCGCCGTCGATCCGGTCGGCTCGGTTGCCGTCCCGTTCGTCGGGTTCAGCAGCAGCGCCGCCGGCTGTCCATTGAACGGCAGCGATGTCTCTCCGTCGAGCGGAACAGGAGTCGTGGGACTGGACGGCAAGTACTGGGCGGGCGAGTACTGATCCAGCAAAATGTCCCCGGACACCTCAAGCTGCTCGTTCAGAAGCAGGTCCGATTCCTGCGCCTGTACGGAGCCCCAATTTGTGGCAAGATACGTTTGATAGCCGGCGTTGTTCAGGTAGATTTCATTGAGTCCGAAAAAGCGCAGGGATGCATTGGCGCGAATGGCTCCTCCGCCCGGAGCGTAGTAAGCGGTGATGGGATTCGCGCCGGTTGTCGTAACGGTCCACTTATTCGCGTTTGGGCCGGTTGTATTGTACGTCGGGGCAGCCGCTCCGGCCTGCGGATTCGGCACAAGCACCGGATTTGCTGTGCCGGCGTTTTCGACCAGATACGCGTCCGGAGCCCCGTACGTCGTGACAACCGGATAGGAGTAAAAGCCGCCGGGGGTGCTGTTGACATCCACCACTCCCGGTGTGACGATCGATGGGGCGGCCACGTCGCCCGTCGTGTCACCCGTCGGAGGCGCGGCTGTCTGGATATCCCAGACGCTTGGGACGCCGAGATTCATGATATCGGAGCGATTGTCGATATTCGTTTCCCACCGGCAATAGTCGGTCAGGCCGAGGCGCTTGTACGCCACAAGCGAGGCCGTGCGGCCGCTCGCCGACGCGAAGGTTGTCGGGTCGTTCGGATCGACGATCCCCTGCCGACCGATCGAGTCGATTTCGATTAAATCCGTGTTGGAGCCGCTGGCCTGCGTGATCGCCTGGCTGGTGAGAGCGGGCGGACCGGCCTGGGGCGTCCATGTCGAGAGGGTCGGGGCCGGCTTGTAGGTGACGCGCAGGAGAAAGCGTCCGTTTGCCAGGTTAAATCGAACGTAGCCGGTTAGCAGGTACTTCTGATCCGGATCGGTGCTCGGAATCGCCGCGAGCTGCTTCGCGTTCAGGGGCACGGGGCGCCAATCGGCCCCGAGGTCGCTGTTGAGGAGCTCCTTGTTGGCGTAGTCGATGCCGGCCTGCGCATAATAATCCGCCGTTTGAATCTGCTCGCCGCCGCGTGCGTTCTGCTGATTGCGGGCGACAATGGTGACAAACAGGGCGCCGATAAACGCGAGCAGGAGCATGACGAGCATGGCTATCACGGCCGTCTGACCGTATATCCGGGCGCGCGCGCGGCTCTTCGTGGCCGGACGGGCGGCGGCATGCTCATCCAGGGCTATGAGCATGGCACCCGGAACTGGCCGTGTGCGGCGCGGCGCGGCCGGTACGAGTCCCAGCGTCTTCGTGGTATTGTCCATGTCGGTTGTGCGTTCCTTACCCATGAGGTTACTCCGTTTGACGCGCGTCAATGATTCATGTTCCCGACCTTCACGGAACTGGTCAGTACCGAGTTCTGCGGAACTCCCACCGCGTCGAGGTATCGCACGCCCACGTGGAGCGCGATAACATCGCGCGCGCTGTACTGAACCTGAATCACAAGCGGCTGTGCCGGGTTCGCCGTCGTCGTCGCATTGGACGGCCCCACAGGAGCCGTGGCTGTGCCCGGGCGGACGTTCGACTGGTAATTGTACGAGACGTTGAAAACAGGCGCCCCGTTCGGGCCGGCCGTCGACAGCGGGGCTGTAAAGCCAAACATCAACAACCCGTCCACGTAGTCGACGGAATACTGGTCGTCGCCCGGCTGCACGTCCCCGTTCGCCACAGGAGTGTAGAGCACATTTTTCGAGTTCGCATTCATGTAGTAGTTCGGACCGTTAATCGTATCCGGACCGTAGACCTGCACGCTGCCAGGGACAATAAACGCGTAGTTGAGCGGCTTCCCAATTGTTCCCGAGTAGTTGTTCAGCGGCGAGACCTGGCCCGCGGTGTAGGTAGGCTGGGTTGTATCGACCTGGGTGAGATCGAGCACGTTCGTGGCGGCTGCGCTTCCCCAGGGGCCGGGTGTCGCTCCGGGATAAGAGTAGTTCCAGCGCCGGCTGTACGGCTGGGTGGGACTCAAGATCGCGGGTACGCTGAAATTGATCTGACCGGTGTCCTCGTTGACGGCACAGGGAATGACGTCCGTGCTCGGGGCTCCACCGCCGACCGGGATAAATGGAGACACGCCGGACAGCGGGGTCAGGTTGTAAACGGGGGTCGGCGGGCTGGTCGATGTGTCGGACTCGACGATGTCGCCGGGGCTCATGTAGGTGGCGCCAGTCGAACCCGTTGTCGTGATCGAGTACGTCGCAGGCGTTATGATGTACGTTTTCGACGGAGAGACCATCGTAATCGTGTACGGACGTGTCCAAGCTGCCCCGGTCGAGTCGTACACAGTGGGGACGTAGGGTATCCCCGCGGTCGTCGCCCCGGGCAGAGGCACGCTGCCGATTCCGATCTGCGCATAGTCCAACGTTGTTCCGGGAGTCATGTCCGTTGTATAGATGCCGGGCAGGAAGGTTACGCTGGTTGTAACGATCGGATACAACTGGGCCGGATTAGGAACGTCGTCCTGATCGGCGCCGCTGTGGGCCACGCCGGGAAATTCATCGGTCGCCGATGCGGGGCCGGCCCCGTCGAACGCGAGCTTGACACCCGTCGCATTTCCGTTGCGAGGCAGGGTCAGCAGGTCGATAGCGGGTGCGCTAATGATCGGTTTCGCGATCATTTTCCAGTTTTCGTAACACTGGTTGTGCAATTGCGCGGTGTTGACGTCGTAAATCCCGTGATCGGAGCGCATCCAGTCCACATCTCCCGGAAAAACCTTCCGGAAAAAGTCCGGATCGTCGAAGATGGGAGTGCCCGCCGGCGAAATCGACCCGCCGGAGCCGTCGGAAGCGGCATCTGCGTGGGGCGCCACAAAGAAAAGTGCGGGATTGGGCGTTCCCCCGCCGACATAGGGTTGAAACGCCACACGGTACAGCACATAAGTGTTATTCGGGGCCTGGGTGGTTCCCTTAATTCCGTCCTGAACATTGCAGTACGGCTTGTCGGGATTCTCAAGACCGATAAAGTAGCGAATGACGGTGGTACCGGGCGCGATTGGGACCGAGATCGCCGTGGGAGTCGGCGCGGCCGTGCCTGTCGCGCCAACGACAGTGACCGGATTATCGCCGGTGGTCGGATCCTCGAGGTTCTTGTTCCCGTTCGCCGAGTTCAACGGCATGACAAGGTCGATTTTCGCATTATACGCGTGCGCCAACTGCCCGGATGCGGTGCTGTTCCCGTTGGCGTCAACAGCGACCGGGATCACCTGACCCGTCGTGGGATCGTCTGTTGGCACCTGCAAGTCGAGAAAATTCGTGTACTGTTCGAGCTGCACGCCCGGATACAGCGGCGGGATGGGATTGGGCAACTGCTGGTTCATGGCGAGGGACGTGTTGTCGTAGACATACGCGGCGCTGCCGATCTCGCGGCTCATGATCTCGATCGTTTTTCGGGCGCTGTCCTGTGCCGCGGAGGCGAGCTGGGCGTCCCGCGTGTACTGGAGCGAGTCGATCAGCGGCTGCATCAGCAGCGCAAAGAGAATCACGCTGATCGCGATAACGATGAGCACCTCCACAAGCGTGAACGCGGATTGCGGGCACGCACGCCGTTGCGACGAGTGCCGGGACCACGATGCGCGGTAGACCGATATTCCAGTCTGTCGTTTGTTGTACATAGCTAGTTCGCCAGAATGTTATCCAGGTAATGCTCTCGCCACACGTTGTTTTCACGCCACACGACGACCGCCCGGACCGATTCCCCGGTTACCGACCCAACCGTTAATACGGGCGGCGGAGCCCCCGCGCCGTAGGCCGTGTCCAGTTGCGCGATGAGATTGTAGATCGTTGTCGACTGCAGCGGATCGTCCAGATTGATATCGGTGTAACTGGCCAGACCGGCTACTGCCGTCTGCATCGTCACGGTGACGGCGTTCAGGGTTCCTGTCTGCTGGGTCGCTCCGGTGCCAACTGTCACGGTCACGTCGTGCAGCGTGATCGACTTTCCAAGATCACACAGCGGCAGGTAAAGCATGAGCGACGGCGCCAGATAATACAGATTGGGCGTGTTGAGATCGACCGTGGGCCAGTTCCCCGTCGACGGTGGCGGCAGGAAGGCCATGATCGGGCCGGCTGATCCCAGGAAGTATGTGTCCGCCCCAACGGGCGTCGTGGCCGGGGGCCCGGTGTATGTCGGCGGGACGAGCGACTGCGGCGTGTCGAAGTAGGTAAAGGTCGCGTACCCGGGCGTTCCGGTCGTGATGTACGGCGTGGGAACGTACACAGCCGGCGCCCGCTGCACGGCGACCCCCCAATCCAGGGTCCCGCGGTAGAAGACGCGGAAGTGGGTCATCAGGGCGCCGCTCAGGTCCTTCATCGGCGGAAGGTAGAGGTACCCATTATGGTAACTGGCACCGATCAGTCCGGGCCCCAGCGCCGTCGTGTCGGTGTCGGTAATCGCGAAGGTGCTGGTCTGGAAACCCGTGTCGAGATTGACGAATGTGAAGTCGGAATTCGATACCAGGGGAACCTCGTACAGTCCCGAATAGACGCTGCCGTCCTGGGCGACGTCGCCGGTTCGCTTGATGTCGCCGATCATCAGCCGCACGGTCGACTGTGTCGCCGTCGTGGTATCCGGGTTGCCGGCCAGAGCAGGCAGGGTGTGGTCCTCATGCAGGATGTGCCAGTCGTAAACGACATAGGAGGCGCGCACGTTGAGCGCACTCTGACCTTGTTGCGCCGGCAGATACGGATTGAAGATCAGTGTCCCGACGTTCAGCATATTGGTCACGGTCGACGTTCCGGCCACGGCGTACGACGGGTTCGCGAAGCTGTACTGGTACGGGTCCTGGCCCGACGCATTCCAGGCGGGCGCGGTCGGCGGGGTGGGATTCGGGACATAAGAGAACGGCCGGTAAAGCACGTCGCTTCCGGGAATCCAGGGCCCCGCCGGAACCGTTCCCGTCTTCACGTAATTGATCGACGCCGATCCGGTCGCAAAGGTCATCCAGACGGTACCGCTGTACGGGTTCGGGTTCGTGGTCGAGTTGTACGCCGGTACGTCGAGTGTCACCGTGACCGGCGAAGGCGGAGGCGTGGCGGATGACATGGGCGTAACGGTAAAGACGAAAACCTGATCGTACGTCTCGGCGGGCACGGCGATGGCGCCGTTCTGATAGTCGACCATGTAGTTCGTCGACGCGGGGGCCAGCGAGTCCGCGGGATTGTCGGTCGGTAGTCCCGGCCCCAGCGAGGGGTCAAGTGTGGAGTTGCCCAGGATGGAGGTCCACGGGGCGCTGACAACGTTGACGTCGTACTGTGGAGCGTTCACG
>JBKQWH010000449.1:0-30835 GCA_052139635.1 Capsulimonadaceae bacterium | reverse complement strand
AACGCCGGTAAGCCACAAATGTTGCGCTCCGCGGCGTCTTAAGGCAACTATTGTTCCCGAAATTGGGAAGGATTTCTCGCTGCATCCGACGAAATTCCCACACGACCGCGAGCGATGGGCGAGACGGTATTTGTGCTACCATATCGATATAAGCGCAGTCGGGTCTGCCGCATGTCTACGCGGAAGGGCTACCTGCAACCCGGTGCTTCGCGCCGGACTAACCCAACGGAGTTACCAATGCGAGTCAACAATACTACCATTGAAGTGGTGCGCGGGAGCGTCACCGACCAGGAAGTCGCGGCCATCGTGAACGCGGCGAACACCTCGATGCGGGGTGGGGGCGGGATCGACGGGGTGATCCATCGAGCCGGCGGCCCGGAAATGATGCGGGAGCTGATGGAAGTTGCGCCGAAAGGGGCGCCGACGGGATCAGTGGTCGTCACCAAAGGCCACCGCCTGAAGCAGCGATTTGTTTTCCACACGCCCGGTCCGCGCTGGCGTGACGGCCGGCGCGGCGAGCCGGACCTGCTGGCGAGTTGTTACCGGGAAAGCCTGCTCACCGCCGACGAAAACGAGATCGACTCGATCGGCTTCTGCTCGATCGCCACCGGAGTCTACGGCTTTCCGCTCCACCTGGCGGCTCCGCTTGCGGTCGGCACCATCGTCGACTATTTGCACTCCCACCCGGCTACATCCCTGCGCCGCATCGTCCTCGCCATGTACGAGGAGTACGAGTACGAGGCCTTTGCCAGTGCGGTCGCCGAGGCCGAACGGTCGCTTGAGGAGTAACGTCCGCCGCGGTGAGAAGGCAACATGCCCGATATCGATTCCAAACCTCCGAAGGTTTTTATCAGCTACGCGCACGAGAACGCGGCCCGTGTCGTTGCGGCGTCCACAATCTTGGTAGCGGTCGCGATCGCCATCATAATCGGGTCAGTGGTTCACGCCAGGCACGTCCGGGTGCACGGCGCGGTATCACCCTCCGTCGTTACGCCAACAGCGACAAAGGTTAATCCGAAGGACGGCGCCGTGATGGTCTATGTGCCCGCCGGGCCATTTCTAATGGGCGGCAGCGATCAGGGTGACAACCCGGTGCATACAGTAACGCTTTCCGGCTACTACATCTACAAGAACGACGTTACCGAGGCAATGTACAAGAAGTTCTGCGACGCGACCGGCCATGCGATGCCGGCTGCGCCTCCGTGGGGATGGGGCAACGGCAGTTTGCCGATAGTGAACGTCACCTGGGACGACGCCAGGGCGTATTGCGACTGGGCAGGCGTGCACCTGCCGACCGAGGCGCAGTGGGAGAAGGCTGCTCGCGGAACCGACGGCCGCCAATCCCCGTGGGGGAACCACACCGACGTCCGCCAATACCCGTGGGGGGACGACTGGGACTCGGCCAAATGCGCGAACTCGGTGCCGCCAGGCAATCTATCGAGCCCGAAGCCAGTCGGCTCCTATCCCTCAGGAGCAAGTCCATACGGAATCATGGATATGGCGGGCAACGTATGGAACTGGTGTTCGGATTGGTACGATGAGGGCTATTGGAAGAGCGATCACGGCATGGATCCCGCGGGCCCGGCCAGCGGCAACGGCCGCGTGCTGCGCGGTGGCTCCTGGTTCACCGGTAGCATGGTCAACTTCCGCGCGTCGACCCGCAACTACGGGTACGCCTACGACGGCCCGATGCTTGTCGTCGACAACATCGGGCTGCGCGGCGCCTCAGGACCGTAACACTTGGCCCGTGAGGAGTGCCACATCGAACGAGCCCCTCCGATGGCGGAGGGGCTCGATACATCAAAGGGGGGATTAGTCGACGCTGCGCTGGATTTGCTTGGTGTTGCACGATCCCGCAATATCGAAGGCGAAGTCGAGGCCGTCGCAGCCCGTGTGGTACTGGGTAATCGAGGTCAGGAACTGGACGTGGCCGTCGGCGAAAGCCTGGACCGTGCCGCCGGGATGGAACCCGCGAACGCCGCCCGTGGACGCGGGATCGTCGAGGAAGGTCTCAACCGCCTCGTGCATGATCCGCGTTTGGGAGGGCCGCGCATAGCAGTTGATAGTTACGTTCCCGTAGCCGAAGGCCCCGACGTCATGGCCGTCGCCCATGAATCCGGTATTGCCTCCCGACGTGACCAGTTTCACCTGTTCGTTGTCGGTGCGAACGTCGCACTCACTGCCCTGACCCTGCACAACCCAGGGTATGCTGCTGCCGGCGGCGACATCCTTGCACGGCATGCTGGTCGCATAACCGGTGATGGTCTTGACGGAGAACGGGTTGCTTTCCGCCTCGTGAGTGAACGTGTAGGAAGTTCCATACAACCACGCCCAGGTGTGGTTCACCTGCGTAGCGGCTGTGAAGCCGTGCTGGATCTTGTTGTAGTTCTGGGCATCGAGCAGGTCCATCAGGTGGTCGTCCGGACATGCAAACACATTCCAGGTCTTGACATACGGATACAACTGCGCTGCCATGCCGGTTGGCTGCCCAATGGGCTGCACGGTGGTGTTGTACTGGGCGGCATCCATCGGACCGTACATATATTTTCCGTTGTAGCCAACCGGAACGGCCTCGTCGAAGTCCTCCTCATACGCCAGGAACGCGAAGGACAGTTGTTTCAAGTTAGAGGTACAGCTAATCACTTTCGCCCGCTCGCGTGCGGAAGCGAAAACGGGGAAAATAATCGCCGCGAGAATCGCTATGATGGCGATCACGACGAGGAGCTCAATCAGAGTGAACCCTTGCTTCATAAGTGTGGATGTGCGCATTCTTCCTTCTCTGTTCCAATAATCATGCGGTAGACGCCGCCCGGGATGGTAAGTGCACACGCCGAGGAGTGTGCATGAGGTGGAGTCTGCCGACTCTCTTCGACCGGAATTCCGATGAGAATGCCCGTCACCAAGGTCATTATGAGGGAGCGGGTCAGTGAAGAAGGTTAAGAATTTGTTAAATTTGCGGCATAATGGCCGGTAATTGCAAAGATATCAAAAGTGGCGCATTGTGTATTATTTGTTACTATTGCTGCTGAGCGTTGTTCTGAAAGGCCTCTTGCATGAACAATCCGGTCGCATCTTGCGGCGTGCGACCGGAATATGTGATACCCATCGTGAGAATCGTCGCGGGCGGCGACGAAATCGACCCACGAATGAATTCGTGGGCTGCCGTGGACAACGTCCTCCGGACGAAGGAGGAATCGCTTCTTCTCCGCAGTTTGGTTGCGGCTATGCGGCACTGTGTAAGTATAGCACACTTATACACATTATGGAGTATAATCAGCATTATCGACATGAAATGTCGGTATATCCAGCCGGAGCCTGTCACGTTCATGGGAGATCGATACTTATCGCAATGCTTGCGTCGACGAATTATCCGGGCCGCTCTTGTCGCGCTTTCGGTGAGCGCGACCGGCTGACACGGCTCGGCAACTCGTACGTATAATGGTCAACGAGGTCTGGCAGTGAGATAATGCAAACGCCCGCTCCGTTACGCGGAGCGGGCGCATCGTCGGGAAGGCTAAACGGCGGCCAGTACCTTGATGGGACCGTGGTCGTCGCAGTGACTCCCATGCGGATGGTGCAAATGACCATCAACAAGGTAATCGGTATGGTTGCCGTGCGGAACGGCCTCATGACCGCAGCCGGGACCGTGGACATGCCCGGCAGCGCTTCCGTGAACTTGAAGCGACTGGGTGCAGCCGTCGGGGTTTTGGGCGCTGACCGCAAGGAAGTGCTCGTCGACATGTGCTTCATGCGGATGATGAAGGTGGCCGTCGTGCAGGTAGTCGGTGTGCCCGTCGTGCTCGATTGCGACGTGGCCGCATCCGGTTCCGTGCTGATGTGGATGACCTTCGTGAACAACATGCTCGTTCATGACGCTAATACCTCCATCGTCGAAACTTGCCTTCTCAGGATTCCGTGGACAGTATATACCACGAATCGCGGCGTTCCAACCGATCATCAGACAGGAGAGATCCTCGCGTCGTTAATTCGACAACCGGGCCGTCTTTGCCGGCTTTCACATTGGCTGGAACTTTTTAGCTCGATTGACCCATAATTACGGTTAACGGTCCAGGACCATCCAGTCCGAGTTTTCACAAAGCCGCGAACTATGAAGTCATTCAGGGTGAAGTTGAGGCCAAGCGTCGGTCGGTTCCTCGGGCAATGGGCAGCGATTACAAGCTTGTTCGCTGTCGCCGGCACCAATTGTCCCTGTTGCGGCCAATCGACCTGTCCTGTCGGCATTGCCGGCGCAGGTGTATTCGGCGCCATTGTCGTGTCGCTCGCTCGCTTCTGGAATCGGACTAAAGGCGGCACTGCACCAGCCGCCTCGGATGCCGAGTGAAACTGTCATCGCTATTCCTGAGAACCTCGACGATACCGGTGACGATATCCTCTCCAAATCCTCAACTCCGTAATACATACTTGTCCACACTGATAGGGTATAGTGACTTCGACTTCGACAAATTGGGTTCAACGACGGCGGCGGCCGGCGTACCTGAGTCACTCCTACGCAGCACGGACACATGATGGCTTTCGTTTTTGTGCGAACAACAATTGCAACCCTGATCGCTTTCATTGGCGCGGGGATCGGGGTAGGCGCAGGCAGCATCGCCACCCGGTACTTGAAGGCACTCGCCTTTGCGGCGATGGGGGTTCTGCTTGCAGTGACGCTCTGCGACATACTGCCCGACGCCAAAGCCGATCTCTCGTGGCCCGCCTTTGTCCTCTCGGTGGGAAGCGGGTGGGCTCTGTTTTGGCTGTTCGCAAAATACATCGGACCATTGTGTCCGTCCTGTGCCATGGCGGGGATTGACGGGGACGGCCGATTCGGCCGGACGATCGTCTTATTGATGCTTGGGCTGGGTCTTCACAGCACGATGGATGGGGTTGCAGTGGCCGCGGGAAACGAGTTTGCGGGCAATACCAGCCTGGCCGTGATGTTCGCGGTTTCGTTCCACAAGCTTCCAGAGGGCCTGGCGCTTGCCGTTCTGTTGATAACCGCCGGATATAGTCGACGACGAGCGCTGGGGTGGGCCTGGGCGATCGAGGCCACAACCGAGATCGGTGGAATACTGGGAGTTTACGCTTTGCGCGGAGCACCTGCTCCGGTGCTTGGCGCGGTGTTCGGCCATGTCGGGGGCGGATTCTTATATCTGGTCTTAACCACGATGGGATTGATCGGTCACGGTCATTCGGCCACCGATCGTCGTGAGCTGCCGCTGGTCCTGAACGGCGGTGTTGCGTTCGTGGTGACTGCCGGTCTTATGTGGGCGTTTTCACACCTGGGCAAATAGCCCTCTACGCCGCGCGTTGCTCGACTCAGTTTGAACAATGCCCCCGGAATGGAGACAATGAGCCGTACGGGATCGCGAATGCCAAAGAGTAGCGGCGGGGGGACTCGAACCCTCGACACCACGGGTATGAACCGTGTGCTCTAACCAACTGAGCTACGCCGCCGTATGTCGATAATATACCCATGGCCCAGTTCGATTGTCAAGTGCCACTGCGTCGTCGTCGTCGTGGCGAGGCGATTTCGACGTCATCGCGCCGCCGCCGCGCTGCGCCAGTTTTCGCGGCGGCTGCGGTAAAATGCGGTCAAGGGGCGAGTATGGCGAATTTACGAAGACAACGGCGTGGCTACCTGGTCGCACTCCTGCTGGTATGTCCTGTTTTAGCCTACGTCTCGATGCCGCACCCACGCAATTACGGGATCGAGGCGCGGGGGCGCCGCATTGTCGACGCGGCCGATTGGGTTCCCTCCTCCATCTCCGGTCAAATTCCCTATCAGTGGCTTACCGACAACACGATTCTCGTTCGACGAGGTGAGATGACCGCCGTTTATGACACGGTAACCGGGCATTGGAGCTCTCTCAGCCGTCTGGCGGCAGCCATTCACGCAGACCCGGCGGCCGCCGGTTACCAGAACAACGCGCAAACGGAATACATGGCCTCCCCGGACGGCCGGTGGTTGATGACAGTTCTCTCCCAGGGACTGTGCGCGGTGTCGACAATAACGGGAACTCCTGTCTTTGTATTCGCTGTACCAAAGAACACGTTCTCTATCGTTTGGGATTTTGATAGCAAGGGCTTCACCGCCGTTGGCCTGGTCGACGGCCGCTACATGGGGCGTCATTATTCCCTTGGGGCTCGCCGGCCGGCAGATCAAACGGATCGGCCGCTCACCGGGGAGTCGTTCGACGAGTTCCGCCCGGTGTACCCCCTCGCGGGGCTCGACGGTGGGCGTATCCTGGCCGTCCCGTGGCAAACCGAAACGGGCGACGCCGTGTTCCGGGTGTGGAGTATGTCCGGTGATCCGCCGCGGATGATGCGTGTCGCTCTGCCGGCGGGCGCGGAACTGCGTGAGGTCGAGGTCTCGCCCGACGGGCGCCGGATCGGCTGGATCTTGGATTTCCGGGGGAAGATCGATCCCGCCCTCGGTCACGTGCCATTTATGCCGATCGTGCCGGGCCACAGTATGGGGGAGATCTGGGTATGCGGCATCGACGGCTCCAACATGGTCCCGATCGCCACCACCGGCGCCGGTCCGGATTCCGGCCCCACGGAGTACCTGCGTTGGACGCACGACGCCAAACAGGTCACGTTCGTTGTTCGCAACACGCTCTTCGCCGTTTCGGTGGATCAATAGTGCGATTTCCCACGAATGCTCCTATCGCGGACGGGCACCCGGCGCCTCGTCCGCTCCCTCGGCTGATGTGCGAACGACCACTCGACCGTGACGACACATACAGGCACGCATCCACCGGCCCACGCAACCCGTCAGGCCTCCGCGCGTGCCCGATCGCGCGCCCGCGACTACCACCCACGCCCTCGCCACGATCAGATAGAAGCGCCATCGCGTTCCGGTCCCCGGGCGCCTGTCGTTCCTGGAATTTCACGGTAAGCCGTCAGACATAACAGCGAAGTGCGGTAATATCTCTGAAAAGACATGGATGGCAAAATCGACAACCAGGGCGACGGCGCCATCGTCGCAGGCGGCGGCATCTCGGGAAGCGTCATTGTCTCGGGCAGCAACAATATCGTCTATGTGGGCGGTCCTCCGCCGTCCGCAAAACACCCGGAGCCGGCAGCCGGGCTCACGTCCGCCGTCGACACCATCTTCATCAGCTACAGCCACTGGGACGACCCGTTTGTCACGCGCCTGATCTGTGACCTGAACCAGGCGGGCCACTCCGTGTGGGTCGATCGGTCGGACATCAAGGGCGGCGACGATTGGGTCCGCGCGATTGCGGAAGGAATCGTCCACTCGCGTGCGTTCATCCTCGTGGCGACGACGCGTTCCCTCGAAAGCGAATGGGTGCGCGACGAGGTGACTCTGGCAAAACGCCGCAAACGACGGATCATTTCGGCCCTCGTCGAGGACGTTGTCGACGATCTTGATTTCCTTCTGCTCGGGAGATTCCAGGGCATCAAGTTCTTCGATGCCGATTACGCTCAGGCCCTTTCGCGCCTCCTCACGGCCCTTCCGCCGCCAAGCCTTGCGCCCAGTCCGTCGCCATCCGCGGTCCCGGATTCGCCTCCAGCGCCGTCCCAGACACCTCGGCCTCAAGCATTGGCCAAAGCAATCAGACCCCGCCCGTCCGGCGGCGCGAAACCAGGGGCCCGAAGGCGCGCCGCCAAGCCGCGGGAGGCGACAACTCCTTCATCAGCGGGAAGCGTCGATCGCCCCTCTGCCAGCACACCCGTCCCGAACCCGGAAGCCGCCCGACTCGTGGCCACAATCAGCGATCCAGCCGCTTCGACCTCGGACCGCATCGCCGCCGGCTGCCGCCTTGCCGAGATCGGCGACCCGCGTCCTGGCGTCGGCCTGCGCCCCGACGGCCTGCCCGACATCGTCTGGTGCGATGTGCCCCCTGGCGACTTCACCTTTCAGAACGGTGACAAACGGACGCTGCCAGCGTTCCGGATTAGCAAGTACCCGGTCACGTTCGTTCAGTTCCAGGCGGTCCTCGACGCCGCTGACGGCTACGCAGACCCGCGCTGGTGGGAGGGCCTTCACGACAAAGGGAGGAAGCAGCAGAAGGGTGGCCCCGGTGAGCAAGCATTCAAGCTCGACAACCACCCTCGGGAAGGTGTTTCGTGGTACGATGCGATGGCCTTCTGCCGCTGGCTGTCTGTAAAGCTTGGCGTAACCGTGACGCTTCCAACGGAGCAGCAATGGGAAAAGGCCGCTCGCGGTACGGATGGCCGCGTCTATCCCTATGGCAACGAGTTCGACGCGGATAAAGGGAACACCGTTGAGACGGTAATCGGCCAAACGAGCGCTGTGGGCGCCTTTCCGGACGGCGCTTCCCCTTACGGCGCGCTGGACATGAGCGGCAACGTGTTGGAGTGGACCCTGTCGGAGTACGATACCGGATTGGATACGAAGGTTAGTTCCGATGCTCGCCGGGTCGTGCGCGGCGGGGCGTGGGGCAACAATCCGTACTTCGCGCGCGCGGGCTGTCGCAACCTCAGCGACCCGGGCAATCGCAGCAACGGCGTCGGGTTCCGTTTGGCGGCGTCCCCTGCCAAAACTCTCTTAATCTCTGAACACGGAATCCTCCCCCGCGTGCGGGGGACCGAGGGGGTCTTTCCTCCCCCGGCGGGGGGATTGAGGGGGGCCGTGGCGAGCGAAGCGAGCGTCCGAGAATCTATGGGGGCGGGGGGGGGGCGGTCGCCGGGTCGCCGCCTGTCAGGTGTCGTCGATGGATACGCGCAGCGGCGTGCGTCGTGTCCTAAAAGTCATCCAATCATTTAATCAACTTAATCCACGTCCGGACAGATATCCATGTGGCAAACATTTGTTCCCAATATCGGGTACAATGACCTTACGGGCGCAAGCATCGTACACGCCCCGACACCACCGTGTGCCATCTGTTCCTTGAAAACTGAATACTAAATATAGGGCCGACTTCCGGCCGCCTGAACCCGCTCGCACGGGTCGATCCTTCATTCATCATCCAAATTCATCCTCGATCGACCCCCCGGCCCGGCAATCGAGCGGCAACTTGAAAAAATGCGAAATCAAGTTTTTCAAAAACCACCGTGATTCGCCCAGATAAACCCAATTAACCCGCTCCGTGACCCTCCCCGGCCGGGCTCATGCTTGCAGTCGACGGAACCCGTATTCGTCGTAAGCGAGTATAATGACAACCGAATACAAGAGACCGGGGAGGCTGTCGCTGTGGCTGATAGTGGGATACAAGGGGAGGGGACGTTGACGTTTCCGGCCCCGCCGGAGTTTGCGGCGCGGGCGAATGTGCGGGATGTGGACGTCTACGAGCGGGCGGCGGCCGACCCGGAGGCGTACTGGGCCGGGCGGGCGGGGGAGGTGCACTGGTTCCGGAAATGGGACCGCGTGCTCGACTGGAACCCGCCGCATGCCCGCTGGTTCGTCGGCGGGCAGACAAATGTGGCCTACAACTGCCTCGACCGGCACCTCGAGACGCGGGGGGACAGGCGCGCGATCGTTTGGGAGGGCGAGCCGGGCGATACGCGCGTGCTGACCTACCGTGAGCTGCATCGCGAGGTCTGCAAGTTCGCAAATGTGCTCGAGGCGCTCGGCGTCAAAAAGGGCGACCGCGTCACGATCTACCTGCCGCTTATCCCGGAAGCCGCCATCGCCATGCTGGCCTGCGCGCGGATCGGGGCGCCCCACTCCGTGGTCTTCGGCGGATTCAGCGCCGACAGCCTCCGCGAGCGCATCGCGGACAGCCAGTCGCGCCTGCTGATCACGGCCGACGGCGGGTGGCGTCGCGGAGGCGTCGTGCAGCTCAAACAGGCCGCCGATGCCGCGGTCGACGGCGACACGACCATCGAGAATGTCGTTGTCGTCAACCGCACCCACAGGGCCGCCGACGTCCCGATGGCGCCGGGACGGGACCGCTGGTGGCAAGACCTTATGCGCGACGCACCCGAGGCCCACACGGCCGCGCCGATGGACGCCGAGGACCTCCTCTACATCCTCTACACGTCCGGCTCGACCGGCAAGCCCAAGGGCATCGCCCACACGACCGGCGGCTACCTGACCGGCGTGACCGCCACGACCCGCGACATCTTCGACCTCAAGGAGGACGACCTCTACTGGTGCACCGCCGATGTCGGGTGGGTGACCGGGCACTCCTATGTTGTTTACGGCCCCCTCTCGAACGGCGCCAGCGTCTTCCTCTACGAGGGCGCCCCGGACACGCCTGCCCGCGACCGGTTCTGGGCGCTGATCGAGAAGTACCGCATCACGATCCTCTACACGGCGCCAACCGCCATCCGCGCCTTTATGAAATGGGGAACGGAATGGCCGGGCCGGCGCGACTTGAGCAGCCTGCGTCTGCTCGGGTCGGTGGGCGAGCCGATCAATCCGGAGGCCTGGCTCTGGTACCACAAGCATATCGGCGGCGAGCGTTGTCCGATCGTCGACACCTGGTGGCAGACGGAGACCGGGGCAATCATGATCTCGCCGCTGCCCGGGCTCTCGACCACCAAGCCGGCCAGCGCCGGCCGCGCTCTTCCCGGCATCAGCGCGCTGGTGGTCGACGAGCGCGGCAACCCGCTTCCGCCGGATTTCGAGGGGCCCGGGCTGCTCGTGATCACACGCCCGTGGCCGTCCATGCTGCGCACGCTCTGGGGCGACGATGCCCGGTACCGCCAGGTCTACTGGGGCCGGTTTTTGGCCCAGGGATACTACTTCGCCGGCGACGGCGCCCGGCAGGACGCCGACGGCGACTTCTGGCTGCTCGGCCGCGTCGACGATGTCATGAATGTCGCCGGACACCGCGTCTCGACCATGGAGGTCGAGAGCGCCCTCGTCGACCATCACGCCGTCGCCGAGGCCGCTGTCATCGGCCGCACTCACGAGATCAAGGGCCAGGCCATCGCCGCGTTCGTCACCATCAAGGAGGGCATCGCCGCCACCGAGGAACTCAACGCCGAGCTCAAGGCCCACGTCACCAGGAAGATCGGCGCCATCTGCCGTCCCGACGACCTCTTCTTCACCGCCGAACTCCCCAAGACCCGCAGCGGCAAAATCATGCGCCGCCTCCTGCGCGACATCGCCGAAGGCCGCACCCTCGGCGACACGACAACCCTCGCCGACCCGGGCGTCGTGGCGAGCCTCAAGGAGAAGTACGCAGAGGAGGGATAGCGCGGATGGCCGAGAGCAGCGAGCCCGCGCCTGCGATCATCTGCGCGCATTCGTCAAACGCCCGATTGGTTACGAGAGCGGGACATGCTAGCCTGCATTATTCATGTCCTATCGCGGGACAGCCGTCCCTGCCTGTCTGCTCTGGCCCCGGCCTCCCGCCCCGGTTCCGACAAACGCACTCCTATCGTGGGACAGACCTCCCTGCCTGTCTTTCTGTGACCAACCCGACGCGCAGCCGGCCTGTCGGAGCGCCTTTGCATCCTCGACGCGCTCGACGGGTATATCTAAGCCAGACTTTGCAACCGTGTCGTTTCACAGTACTTCCGCCAATACAGCCGGCCTCCCGGCCGCCGAAAGGATGAAAGACATGCAAATGGCCGTGATGGCCGCAATCGTCGTGGGGCTGTCGGTCGCCCTCTCGATTGCGGGGATGTGGGTGATTCGCCGAGCCGCGAGCCCCGAGCGACTGCGGCGGCATCATGAGGTCGCCGGCTTCCTGATTGCGATTCTCGGGGCCATCTACGGCGTCTTGCAGGCGTTCGTGGTCTTCGTCGTGTGGTCTCAATACGATAACACACGGACGGCAGTGGACCTCGAGGCAAACGGCGTGGCCGACCTGTACCACCTGTCGTACGGCTTTGACGCGGGTGACCGCCAGATGATCCGCGATGATATTCACGGTTACGTCGAGTCCGTCACCAATCACGAGTGGGCGTCGATGGCAAAGGGCAAGTCCAGCGAAGATACCGACCGTGCGCTAGACCGCCTTTGGGTGACCTATGGGACCATCAATCCGAAGACGAACCGGGAGAACGCTCTGTACCAGGAGTCGATCAGCCGGCTTGACGACGTCGGCAACAACCGTCACCTCCGGCTGCTGGCCGCGCGCGACGGCCTCCCCGGCCTCATCTGGATCATCCTGATTTGCGGGAGTATCGGTACGGTCGGTTTCACATACTTCTTCGGCGCCGAAAGCGGCCGCGCCCAGGCCCTGATGACCGCGCTGCTCGCCGGTGAGATTGCGCTTGTGCTGCTCTTGATCTATGCCCTGCAATACCCCTTTCGCGGCGATCTCGCCATCGACACCGGGTCATTCACCCGCGTCCACGCCCGCATGGCGACCATGGAGACTCATGAGCGGGAACGCGAGGGCGAGCGAAGGCTTGCGCGAATCAAGGAGCATCACGTCCTGTGACGGCTAGTAGCCTACTGGAAGTCCAGCATGTTCTTGAGGGCGAAATAGGATTGCTCGTTCGTGGCGGCGCGCCGGGCGATTTCGGAGGAGAGGGCGGTGAGCCAATCGTTGATGGGGAGCGGCTCGTGCTTGAGGGCGATCCCGCGCACGACGTGGGTCCGGGTCGACACGAGCCGGCCGGAGCCGGAGTCCTCGATCTCGTAGACGTAGTCTCCCGCGGACACCCGCACCTTTCGGACCGGCCTCTCCCGGGCAAAGAGCGATCCCTTGCGCTCAAGGACGGTTTCATCCGGCAGAGAGGCCTCGAGGACCGCGGCGAGGACCGGCAGAAACGTGCGTGCGTCACGGGCGAAGTTGGTGGCCAGCGCCCCCGCCACGGCAACCGCGTCGATGTCGATCGGGCCGTCAGACACCGAACGCCTCCTTCCAGCGGGCCCAGAAATCCGGGAACGTCTTGGCCACACACCCGGGGTTCTCGATGACAACCCCGCGCGTCCGCAGTCCGGCGATCGCGAACGACATCGCCATCCGGTGGTCTTCATAGGTGTCGATCGGCCCGGTCGGGAGGAAATTGGACTGCGCGATCGGCGTAATGGTCCAGTAGTCCGGGCCTTCGTCCACCTGTGCCCCAATCTTCGTCAGCTCCGTGGCGATCGCTGTAATGCGGTCGGTCTCCTTCACCCGCAGGCTGGCCAGGCCCGTAATATGGCTCGGTGAGTCGGCATACGCGCACAGGACCGCAAGCGTTTGCGCCGTGTCCGGAATCGCGGTCATGTCCACGTCGATCCCGCGCAGGCGGGCCGGACCGCGGACCGTGAGGCTCTCGCCGCGGTCGATGCCGCAGCCCATGCGCTCGAGGACATCCACAAACCGCGCATCGCCCTGGATGGACTGCGCGGAAAGGTTTGTCAGGCGAACCACTCCCCCGGTAATCGCGGCTGCCGCCATGAAATAGGTAGCGTTCGAGGCGTCGGCCTCGACATTGTAGGGAATGCCCCGGTAACTCTGGCCGCACCGGATACGCATCATCGAGTACCCGTCGTGGTCGACACGGCCGCCGAAGGAATTCATGACCGCGAGGGTCAGATCAACGTAGGGCTTCGAGATTAGCTCACCGGCGATTTTGACCGCGACGTCCATGCGCGCAAATGGCGCCACCATGAGCACCGCGGTCAAGAACTGGCTGCTGACATCGCCGTGCATGGTCACCGATCCGCCTCCGATCCCGCCGCCAAAGACCTTCACGGGGGGAAACCCGGTGCTCAGGACGTAGTCGACCCGGGCGTCGAGGTCGTTGACACCGTCGACCAGGTCGGCGATCGGCCGCTCGCGCATGCGCGCGACACCGTCGAGGATCACGCTGGCTCCGCGCGGCATCAAGCAGGCGGCAGCGGTCAGGAACCGGATTGTCGTGCCGGAATTGCCGGTGAATATCTCCGCCTCGGACGGCGTGTCGAACCTGCCGTTGAGGCCGTGTACGGTCAGGTCGCCCGAGCGGTCCTGCATGATGGTCACGCCAAGGACCCGTAGCGCATCGATCATCGTTCGCGTGTCTTCGGAGTGCAGCGGCTCATGCAGCACGCTGACTCCGTCGGCCATGGCCGCCAGAAGCAGCGAGCGATTGGTAATGCTTTTGGATCCGGGAAGCCGGACAGCGGCTTCTACCGGTGCGTTCACCGGTGACAGCTTGAGTTGGGGTGGATAAGCTTGAGGCATGGCCGATTCTATCATGTCGCGGGCCTTGTGTCAATCATCACGCCCGCTTTTGAGGCCGGGAGCTTCGGTTATTGGCGGGGTGAATGTTAAACCGGCATTGACTCTCCGGCGTAATCGTGCTAATCTTTCTTAATAAGGTATTTCTCGACGGTAAACACGCGGTTTGCCGGGACTGACGATGACAG
Organism: Capsulimonadaceae bacterium; assembly: GCA_052139635.1. Lineage (GTDB taxonomy): Bacteria > Armatimonadota > Armatimonadia > Armatimonadales > Capsulimonadaceae > JBKQWH01. Next base: position 16,602 of record JBKQWH010000449.1, on the reverse strand, counting down.
ATGGAATATTTGAAGGTGCCTGACAAACAGAACATTTTTATGAGCCTTCCGATGGATCGCGCGGTCACACTGCAAGACGTGGCTGACCGCGCCGGGGTGAGCCGGGCGACCGCTTCTTCCGTGCTGAACGGCCTTCTGAGCACTGCCCGTGCGTCCGTGGCAACTCAGCAGCGGGTTCGCCAGGCCGCCGTTGAGCTTGGCTACGGCCCCAATGCCGTCGCGCGATCGCTTCGGCACCGGGTCACACTCTCGATCGGCTTTTACAACGGTTTTGGGTATATCGACGCCCGAAATCCCTTCCTCAGCGCCGTGATCGCCGGCATGCACGCCGGCTGTGACATCCATTCCTACGACCTGCTCATCCACCGAGTCGGCGGCCACGAGGATGCCAACAAGACGTTTCTTGAGATTGTCAGCGGCAAGGTCGACGGCGTGATCCTCTATACGCAGGTGGGCGACCCGCTGGTGGATATGATCGCCGCGCGAAGATTCCCCGCGGTGGCGTTGGCCGACGCGCACCCGCAGATCCCCTCCGTTACTGCCGATGACGCCGGCGGATCGCGCCTGGTCGCGCACCGGCTTGCCGCACGGGGGCACAAGCACATTCTCTATCGCATGCCATCGGTCGAGCGCGTGTCGGCCAACAACCGCCGGGACGGGTTCCTGTCGGAAGCCAGACATCTCGGCCTTCACGTGTATATCGGTATGGCGGCGAACTACGACAACTCGATCAGCAGCGAGGAAGTCGCCATTCTCGCCAAGCCGGAAGGTGAGCGCCCCACCGCCATTGCCGGCTGGTCCGACGGCAGCGCCCTCTCCGCACTCGACTATCTCGAGGCCACCGGCCGCATCGGCCAGATAGCGGTGATCGGATTTGACGGATTTGAGCTCCCGAGAATGCCTGCAAAGTTGACAACGGTCCTCGTTCCGTGGGACCGGGTCGCTCTCGCCGCGGTCGATGCCGTGTACGATCTCATCAACGGCAAGCCCGTTGGGCTCAATATCTGCGTTCCATCCACATTGATCGACGGCGAGACCGGATAGATCCGGGCGATTCGCCTGCTTCACATCGGTCGGTCGAATTCATCCAGTTCGATAAACCGGTGTATTGACGAAATCGCAGTTGACAAACCGGTTTATCAATTGTATAATAGTCGCGCGGTGTCGCGATGATGGTTGCCAACATCCGACCGCACATAATGTGATTGCGATCGTTACCGTACAGGGCGCGTTCTATGACGCCACTGTGATGTTGACCGCCAACTTTCGTGTTATACGATATGCTTGCTATACAGGCAAACTCCCATATCGGTAGGAAGGGACAGATATTCCAAATGAGAAAGATACTTCGATCTCTTGCTGGAGCGATGCTGCTGATTGGCGCAATGCTCCTGGCATCCATGGCGAACGCGCAAACGGTAACCTTTACCGTTAACAATGACTGTAACCAGACGATTTACCCGGCCATTGCCCCGGACTCCTATGACGACGGCGGCTGGACGATGGCCGCGAACACGTCGGTCAGCTTCCCCGTGTCGAGCACGTTCAGCGGACGCGTTTGGGCCCGTAAGAACTGCAACACCGCCGACAGCCCTTACGCTTGTGACAGCGGCTCCTGCGGCGGCTCCGGAGCGGAGTGTGAGGGCTCAACCGGACAGGGCAGCACGAGCCTCGCCGAGTTCACCCTCGCCGGCTCGAGCACAGGCACCGACTGGTACGACGTCAGCAATGTCGACGCTTACGACTTCCCGATCTCAATCACCATGTCGAACGGACTTGGGTACGAACCGACCTACACGACCGATGTCATCTCGCAGTGCCCGGCCGCCCTGCAGGTGACCGGCGCGGTGAGCGGAACCCTGGCCTACTGCCAGAACCCCTGCAACGTTTACGCGACGGCGCAGGTTTGCTGCACCATGCAGGCCCCGCAGGACTGCCGCGACTCGGTCAACGGCTGGCCTGCCACGGCCCAGCAGTATGTCAACGACATCCACAATGACGGCGGCGAGGTTTATTCCTACCCGTGGGACGACTGGTGGGGCCTGCACACCGTACAGGGCGGCAGCACCACCTGGACCATTACCTTCTGTCCGAACGGCGTCCAGCCGGGCACAAGCGGCGCCGCGGCCAGCTATCCGGTCGCTCCGACAGGAATTTCGGGAACGTCGAGCGGAACCGGCGCTACCATTACCTGGACCGCAGTCAGCGGCGCGACCTCGTACAGTATCTACCGCAGCATTAACGACGGCGGCAATAGCGGCATACCATCAGATGCGGCCCTTGCTTCCGGGCTGACCGCCGTGTCCTATTCCGATAGCGGTCTGACCAGCGGCACGAAATACTACTACAGCGTGATCTCGCACAACGCGACCGGCTTCTCGCCGCCATCAGCCCAGGAAGTCATCGTCGCCGGCGGCGGCGCCGGCTCGACCATCCCGCTCGTCACCACCAACCTCGCCGGTACCGCAACGAGCGGCCAGGTCGCGCTGACCTGGACCCCGGCGACCGGAGCGACAGGCTACGCCATTTTCCGAGGCACAAGCAGCAACGGCGAGCTAACCACCCCGCTCGCCGTTGTCACAACAACCTCCTATAGCGATACCGCGGTCGCCAACAACTCCACCTACTATTACATGGTGGGCGGCGTCAACAGCATCGGGACCGGCTCTGTTTCTAACGAGATCAACGCCACTCCGAGTTCGACCGTCTATCCGTCCGGGGACATCCCGATTAACTGCGGCGGCAATGCCGCGTCGCCCTATCTGGCCGACACCGACTACAGCGGCGGGGAGGAGACCACGAGCGCCAATGACGTTAGTGTAACCGGGGTCACTAATCCTGCCCCCGAGGCCGTTTACCAGACCAACCGCTACGGCAACTTTACATACACCGTCCCGGGATTCACGGCCAGCGAGGCGTGCACGGTTCGTCTGCACTTCGCTGAGACCTACTTTACGGTGTCAGGCGCCCGGACCTTTAACGTCACGATCGGGTCGACTCAAGTGTTGACCAACTTCGACATCTACGCCACTGCCGGCTACGATAACGCCAACATCCAGACGTTCACCACCACCGCGAACAGCAGCGGACAGGTCGTCATCGGCTTCGTCAGCGTTATCAATAATGCACAGGTCAACGGTATCGAGGTCTACCCGACCAGCGGCGGCAGTGCCCCCGCCGCTCCGACCGGCCTGACCGCCACCGGCGGAAACGGCGATGTTGTCTTGAACTGGTCCGCCAGCAGTGGCGCCACCAGCTACAACGTGTACCGATCGACGGCCAGCGGAGGTGAGGGAGCCACGGCCTATGCCACCGGCATCACGGGCGTGACCTATACCGACACGGCCGCCGCCAACGGCACGGCGTACTATTACACGGTGGCTGCCCTCGACAGCTACGGCACGTCCCCTCAGTCGACGCAGGCAACGGCCACTCCCGCCGGTGCACCGGGCGTGCCGCTTGGCCTGACTGCCTCCGCCGGCAACGCTCAGGTGTCACTCGCCTGGACTGCCAGCAGCGGTGCGACCAGCTATAATGTCTACCGCGGCACAACCTCCGGCGGCGAGAGCGCCACGGCCATCGCAACCGGCGTCACCACGCTCAGCTACACCAACACGGGCCTCACCAACGGCACGACGTACTACTACAAGATCGCCGCGCTCGACGCAAGCGGCACGTCGGCACTGTCCGCCGAGGTCAACGCGACCCCGACGGCCGGTACCGGCGCCATGGTCCTCGGAATTAACTGCGGCGGCACGGCGACAGGCTCGTGGGTCGCCGATGAGGATTATAACGGCGGCACAGCCAACACGGTGACCGCGACGATCAACACCGCCAACGTCACCAACCCGGCGCCGATGTATGTCTACCAGACCAACCGGTTCGGCACCTGCACCTATACGGTCGCCGGCTTGACCGCCAGCACCGCGTATACCGTGCGGCTGCACTTCGCTGAGACGTACTGGGACGCAGCCGGCGATCGAGAATTCAACGTTTCGATCAATGGCACGCAGGTCCTCACCGACTTCGACATGTTCGCGACCGCCGGCGGCGAGAACATCGCCAATATCCAGCAGTTCAGCGTCACGTCGAACTCGAGCGGCCAGATCGTTCTCGTATTCACCACGGTGATTGACAACGCCCAGATCAACGGCATCGAGATCGACTCGAGCAGCAGCGACTCCGCACCCGCGGCGCCGACCGGGCTGACCGCCACCGGCGGAACGACACAGGTCGCCCTTGGGTGGACGGCCAGCAGCGGCGCCACCAGCTACAACGTCTACCGCGGCACCGCCAGCGGCGTCGAGAGCGCGACCGCCATCGCCACCGGCGTCACAACGGCGTCATACACGAACACCGGTCTGACGGCCGGCACGACTTACTACTACAAGGTCGCCGCCCTCAACACCTATGGAACCTCGGCCCAGTCGACGGAAGCTTCGGCGATCACCATCGCCGCCGCTCCGAGCGGCCTGACGGCGACTACCGGAAACACGCAGGTTAGCCTCTCCTGGACGGCCAGCACCGGCGCCGCCTCGTACAATGTGTACCGCGGCACGACCTCCGGTGGCGAGAGTGCCACGCCGATCGCGACCGGTGTCACTACAACCAGCTACACAAATACCGGCCTATCGAACAGCATAACGTACTACTTCAAGGTGGCAGCCGTAAACGCAAGCGGAACCTCCCCGCTGTCGAGCGAAGCCAGCGCGACCGCAGTCGGCGCTCCACCCGCCCCGACCGGGCTGACTGCAACGGCAGGCAATGCCCAGGTTGCTCTGACATGGACCGCCGCTAGCGGTGCGACGAGCTACAACGTCTATCGCGGCACGGCCTCCGGCGGCGAGAGCACCACGGCGATTACGACCGGAATCACCGCTGTCAGCTATACCAACACCGGCCTGACCAATGGCACCGCGTACTACTACAAGGTGGCGGCCCTCGATGCGAGCGGCACATCCGCCCTGTCGACGGAGGCCTCTGCGACGCCGACGTCCGGCGTACCGTCCGCTCCCACCGGCGTGACCGCCACGGCGGGTAACGCGCAGGTCGCCCTGGCGTGGACCGCCAGCAGCGGCGCGACGAGCTATAACGTTTACCGCGGCACGGCCTCCGGCGGCGAGAGCACCACGGCGACTGCCACGGGCATCACCACGACCAGCTACACGAATACGGGCCTGACTAACGGCACGAAGTATTACTACACTGTGAAGGCGCTCAATAGCTCCGGCACATCAGCCGCCTCGAGCGAGGTCAGCGCCACGCCTGCCGCCGCGACCATGGTCATCGGCATCAACGCCGGCGGCGCTGCGACTGGTACTTGGGTCGCGGACACCGACTACAACGGCGGCACCGAGACGACAGTGACCAATACAGTGACTACAACTGCCGTGACCAGCCCGGCTCCGGAAGCAGTCTACCAGAGCAACCGCTACGGCGCCATGACCTATACCATCGGCGGTCTGACCGCCAGCACGGGATATATCGTGCGCCTGCACTTCGCCGAGACCTACTTCGACGCGGCCGGCGACCGGACGTTCAACGTGTCGATCAACAGCACGCAGGTGCTGACCAACTTCGACATCTTTAAGACCGCAGGCGCGGAAAACGTAGCCAACATCCAGCAGTTCAACGCGACGTCGAACAGCAGCGGACAAATCATCATCGTGTTCGCCCTCGACGTGAACCAGCCGCAGATCAACGGCATCGAGATCGACAACTAGGCGCGCTCCGGCGCTCGGCGGGTGCGGGACATTTCGTCTCGCACCCGCTTTTTCATCTCCGCCTCAATCCGCCGAGTGGTGTTTGTCCGGGCGCCACGCTCATCGGCATAATAGAAGTTACTTGAGCGCCCTGCGAAACGAAGCGACAGTGAGGGTCACCAGGATCGCGAACATCGATACCGCCACCACGAAGCCCTTCCAGACCGCGTCGCCGCCCCAGCCGGTGAGGACCAGGGCGCGAATAGCCTCGATGATGTAGGTGACCGGATTGCATTCCGCCAGAGTTGCGAACGTTTTTGGGAGAAGCTTCAGCGGCGCCTGAGACGTCGTCGTGTAAAGAAGCGGAAAGACAACCACAAAGAGCGACTGCACCAATCGAGCGTTTTGCGTGGTCAGCGCCGCGATCATGCCGATACAACTCCATGCCATGGCAAAAAGAACGAGAATCGTAAAGATCGCAACAGCGCCCGTGAAGCCTCCATGGATGCGCACGCCCACCGCGACCAGCAGCACCAGCACGATGAGTCCCTGGAAGAACGCTTGAACCGCCACTTCCGAGAGCTTCCCCAGGATAATCGTCAGCCGGCTGATCGGCATGATGATCAGCTTCTTGAAGTAGCCGTTCGAGATGTCCTGTACCAACTCGATCCCGGCATTTCCCGCCGAGAAGAAGACTGCCGTGAAGAGCGCCACCGGAGCGATAAAGTCTCGATAGGGCACGTGCGGAAAGCCGGGGACCTTGGAGAAGGCGCTCAGCGCGGTCGAGTTCACCAGGAAGAAGAAAATCGGGATAAACAACGACGGAATCAGTGCGAGGAGCGGCCGCCATATCTGTTTGATATTGCGGATGGACAGGTAGTACCAGTCGGACAAGAAATGGTTCATGGTTAGTGCCGGGCTCGAACATAGGGGTCGGAGGCGTTGAGGTTAACCTCTTCGTTGGCGAGGTTGCTTCCCGTTGTCTTCAGGAAAACGTCCTCCAGCGTGATCGCCTCGTGTTTGGCAATCAGTTCTTCCACCGTGCCTGTTGTCACGATCTTCCCCTTGTCCATCACGGAGATCCGCTCACAAAGTGCTTCGGCCTCCTCCATAAAGTGCGTCGTCAGAAAGATCGTCATCCCGGCCTTGTTGAGCTCCCGCAGATGGCTCCAGATCAGTTGGCGGGCGTGCGGATCGAGCCCCTGGGTGGGCTCGTCGAGGATGAGGACCCGAGGCTCGTGGATCAGGGAAAGCGCCAGATCAAACCGGCGGCGCATGCCGCCCGAATAGGTCGACGTGTACCGGTTCGCCACGTTCTCGAGCTCCACAAGCTTGAGCAAACGGGCAATCTGACTGCGGATCTTGTGAGTCGGCATGTGATAGAGCCGCCCGTGCAGCTCTAGCATCTCCCGCGCCGTCGCGGTCTCGTCCAAACCGATCTCCTGCATGGCAAACCCGACGCGTTTGTAAACTTCCGCCGGTGCTCTGTCAATGTCGAACCCGTCGATGGCCACGGTTCCGCTCGTCTTCTTCACGAGATTGACGAGCATGTTCATCGTCGTTGTCTTTCCGGCGCCGTTCGGCCCCAGGAACCCGAAGAACTCTCCCTCGCGGACGTCGAACGAGACGCCCTGAACCGCCTTGACGTCGCCGGGATAGGTCTTGACCAGGTCCTTGACCTCAATGATGGGTTGGTTGGGCATATCCGTTCCTTCCCAGTTTAGACACGTACGATCCGGCAAAAGAACCTCGTGCTCCACGGCATCCTCGACGCCACCGTCGAGACCGCGAACGCCAGCGGCCATTCCGACCGTTGAACAGGAGGACAGGCCATCTCCGACGTCCTTGAGCCCGTAGGACGTCGTCTACCAACCATGACGCCATTTGATTCGAACTTACGCCCAAATGCAAGGAGCGGGTTAATGTTGCCATTCGATATCGGAAGGGTTCTGCAGCTTCGCTCCAATGGAGCAGTTGTCTTGGCAAACAAGTTGCACGCCGATCCGACATGGACCTTGTCCTGTTCGGATAGGCGTGCAACGTGTCGAACTTATATCGGCTCAGACGACGTATTTTGCGGCAACTACCCGGCCGTTGCAATCGCCTGGCTTGATACCCCCGTGAACCCCGATGGATACCGGTAGGGTTTCACATAATAGTAGTACGTGATCCCGTTGGTCACATTTGTATCTGTGTACGACGTACCACCGGTAACGTAGGTCTGGACTTCCCCGCCCGGCTGCGTGGCCTTGTAGATGTAATAGACTGTCGTGCCCGCAACGGATGGCCACGAAAGCGCAATCGAACCGTTACCCGGGGTCGCCGTCAGTTGCATGAGTCCGGGCGATGCGGACACCTCCGGCGAAGATACACTTTGTTGGCCGTTACTGACGGCAGTGATCTTATAGTAGTAGGTAACGCCGTTAGTCGCGTATACGTCGTCATAGGAAGTGGTAGTGATGCCATCGGCAAACAAACCCTCCTGCCCGGAGGCCGTGCCGCGGAAGACATCGTAGCTGGTTGCCCCGGCGGAGTAGGCCCAGGAGATTTCGATCTGGCTATTACCCGGGTTTGCAACCACGTAAGATGGCGGTGGAGGGGCGGCGACTGCGGGTTTGCCGCCAGTCAGTACAACCGTCAAGCACGCAAGCGCAAAAATGCATTTCAGAAGCTTCGTGTGAAACAACGTTATGTCTCCAGTCAAAGGTGTTGGATTGGTCCCATTGAACGGTTCGGTAAGACGGAACAGACGAGAAGTGGGGCCGTTCACATTATAGCGATGGAACAGATCCGTGTCAATGCGTTGAGCGGTAAATGTTTAGAAGAATTCTTGCCCCGCGCTTTGCGGCATGTCGAGCCGGTGTCAACTACTCGAGACACTCGAAAACGAGCCGCCTCATTGCGATTGCGCAGCCGCAGTGAGGAAGGTATTTCGCAACAGGCTGTTGAACTACCCAGCATCGAGGCCCGACCAGACAACTCGGGCGCACTCCTGTTTGAGAGAACTTCATTGTCTGCGAGAAACAAAGCAAAGAAGCAGCCGGTAACGCCGCGCCCTCCGACGATTGGGCGTGCAGAGATGCTGGATGTACGCGCGGTCATCGGCATCGTTGCGCTGCTGGTGGCCGCAACCATCGGCGTATATGCGCGCGTGCTGCACCAGGATTTCGTGTACTGGGACGATAACCTGCATGTGTTCGAGAATCCCTACATAGATCGGGGGATTGTGTCCGGGATCGGCCATTTCTGGCGACACCCCTACGGGCAGCTTTACATCCCGGTCAGCTACACCGCCTTTATGCTGCTGGCCCGTGCAAGCCGCATGCCCCATGCCGACCCGGGCGTCACGGTGTTCGATACGCTCCTCAATCCGCGCGTCTTCCATGCCGCGAATCTCGCCCTGCACACCATGAACGTCCTGCTGGTCTGGATAATATTATCGCGGGTCACGCGGCGTATTGCTCCCTCCGCCGCGGGCGCGCTGCTCTTTGCGCTGCACCCGCTGCAGGTGGAGAGCGTGGCGTGGATCTCCGAGTTACGCGGCCTGCTCAGCGGATGTTTCGCCCTGGCCGCCATCCTGTGCTATCTGACCGCGGTCGGAACGAAGGACAAGCCCGCGGAGGGCGCGCCGGTCCGGCGAGCGACGTACTGGGCCGCGATCCTCCTAACGGTCCTGGGGCTGCTCAGCAAACCAGGCATCGTGGGGCTGCCCCTGGCGCTCTTTGCGCTCGACCGCTGGTATGTCGCTCGACCTCTCCGCGCCTGCCTGCTGTCGGTGTCGCCCTGGCTCCTGCTCGCGATCCCGTTGACCATCATCACCCATGCCGCACAGCCGGTGCCGGCGATGGACACGGTGGCCGTTTGGCAGCGGCCGTTTGTCGCGGGAGATGCGCTTGCGTTTTATCTGGCGAAGCTGTTCGCCCCCGTCGGGCTGACCATCGATTACGGGCGCACGCCCGGCTCGGTCGCCTCCGGCACGGCCTTTGCGACATCGCTCGTCCCGATGGCCATGGGAATCCTTGTTTATATGCGTCGCAAGCAGAACCCGTGGCTTGTCGGCGCGACCCTGGTCAGCCTGGCGTTTCTGCTGCCGGTACTGGGCCTGGCCCCGTTTATCTTTCAGTCGTACTCTACCGTGGCGGATCGATACATGTATCTGACCATGCTGGGACCGTCGCTGGTCGTTTCGATGATGCTCGCCCAGGCCAGTGCCCCCGGTGCAAAGGGGGGCTACGGGGTGATGGCAGCGGCGCTGATCGGCCTGGGCGCTCTGACCTTTCAGCAGGTGAAGCTCTGGGACGGCAGCTATTCCCTGCTGGGCAACGCCGTCCGGAGAGCGCCCGGCAACGCCAACTTGCAACTTGATTACGAGATGGCGATGCGTCGACTTGGCCGATTGTCGGAAGCCGAGGAGCAGTTTCGCGACATGGTCCGGGAGCGGCCAGATAATCTCCTCGCCTGCGAGGATCTCGGGGCGACGCTGATCGACGAGAATAAGTTCAGCGACGCTGTCGATGTCCTGCAGACCGCTGTTTCCCTTGCCCCCGCAAATGCGAACATCCGGCGCAACCTGGGCGTCGCCCTGCAGCGGGTAGGACGTCCCTCGGAGGCAGTCCCACAACTCCAGGAGGCCACCCGTCTGGACCCCGGGGACGCCGAGGGACATAACGATCTCGGCAATGCGCTCGACGCTCTTGGGCGATACGACGAAGCCGCCCGGGAGTGCCGGAAGGCGGTCGAGCTCCGCCCGGACTTCCCCGAGGCGCTGTTCAGCCTTGGCCAGATCCTGTCCCATCTCGGCCAGGAGACTTTGGCCGAGGCCGACTGCCGCAAGGCCGTTCAGCTCGCTCCCAACGATACGCGAACCTATTTCGCTCTCGGAGGCGTCCTGCTGCGCGAAGGGCAGACCGCAGGCGCCCTGGTTCAATACCGGCATGCGGTCTCGATCGATCCCGGGGACGAACTGCCCCACTTCAACCTTGGCTGCGCGCTCATGCAGGCCGGCGACACCGCCGACGCCATTTCCGAGTTGAAGCAGGCCGTGCAAATCCAGCCTCTCGAACAGAACATCAATGACCTGGGGATGGCATACGAGACGGCCGGCGACGTCGCCAACGCCCGCGCCGAGTTCCAGCTTGCGTTAAGCATGTACCCCTCGTCGAGCATCGCCAGGCAACAGCTTGCGAACCTGCCACCGGAATAGCCCGGAACGCCAATGCGCACCAGGTTGATCTCGGCCCCGGACGAGTGCTGCAGCGCAACGATCATGGTGACCATGCCGTAGATCACCCCGCCCAGCAAAGATAGCCACTGCTACTTCTCACTATTATTGGGACAATCCCACATATCATGCGCGCATCACGGCTTGTCCAAAGCCTTCGAACAGGACGCCGCCAAGCTAAACCAATGGAAAGCTATCCTCCGTCAGAACGTCTCACCGCCGCGCAACACCCTTACATTGCCCGACGTGATCGATGCCGTAGGCTTATTCCTGCTGCCGGTTCTCGCTGAAGTCTCGGACGGAATACGCTTGGTGCGTCTACCGCTGTGACCAACGAAATCCATCTCCCTCGAGCCGTGTGTATATGGGTGACTATGGGCGTTGCGAACGTCCGACGATAGCAACCGATACTGAAGTTGGACACAGAGGTTGACAAAGAACCTATTATGGTGTACCCTTTGAATAGGTATTGAGAAGGAGACACCTATGCCAAGAGCGGTTATTCAGAACAACCATCGTTTTGCAATGCGTATACCGCCCGCCGAGAAGGCGCGGCTGACGCGCGCGGCGGCGATTCAAAATACGGACTTGACGGAGTTCATGCTGCGGAATGCGTTAAACGCCGCCGACGCCATAATCGAGAAGGCCGAGCATATAACGCTCACGGAGGAGCAAACGCGCTTCTGGCTCGATCTCCTGGATAATCCCCCGAAACCGAATGCCAGACTGCTCGCGGCTGCCAAAAGGTTACCGGTCGAACGACCATGACCATCCCGGCATGGCATGAGGAAGCCATAGCAAAAAAGCACAACCGCAAGGGCTTCGACTGCGGGCAAAGCGACCTCAATACCTTCCTCGCACAACACGCCCGTCAAGCGCACGACAGCGGCGCTTCGAAAACCTATGTTGCAATTGATGATTCCGACGGCGTGACGATCCATGGCTTCTACACCCTGAGCCCTGCCCAGGTTGACTTTGACCGCGCGCCACTTGCCGCCCGACCGGCGGCCGGCGGTCGTCATCCGGTTGGCGGTTTTCGCCTCGGCCGGCTTGCCGTTAGCAAGTCACTCCAGGGTCGGGGCCTCGGCGGTCAGTTGCTCATCGCTGCTGCGCGGCGCTGCATCCGCGCGTCGGCCGAAATGGGCGGAACGGCGCTGATGATCGACGCGAAGGACGAAATCGTTGCGTCGTGGTACAAAACCTATGGCGCCCTCCCGGTTCCCGGGGCGCCCCTGTCGTTGCTGCTTCCCTATTCGATCATCCTCGATGTGCTGAAGCAGGCGGGGAAGCCAGTTTTTTAAGGGCAACCGGTCGCAATTCGTGAAACCGGGCGGCTGTCGGTGTCGTGTTGCGACGGATTCTCAGTAAGCCACGATGCGCGGGCTCCACTCCCTTGCCTGCTTTGCCGACATGCGCGCTACCGCCTGACTCTTTGTCAGGAACCGGGCCTGGGCACTACCGACCGCACCACGAACCGCGCTGCGCTGACCTACCAGGAAGCCGACGCCCAGACCGGCGCTATCGCGTCCACTCTGATCTCGGGTGCCGGCGTCAAACGTCGATAGCCGCCGGGTTCCGCTTCGATTTTCGTAAATCGCAGAAGTTTCCCGTTGTGATGTTAGCATTAAACTCAAAAATGGGAGCGGATATTGGACTTATCGCCACAAATTCCATCCTCAATCCGAGGCATTATGCCGTGCCGATCTATGTGCCAACGGGTGGTGTGTTCCGGAAACGGGTGCCGCGTCCAATCGGGTGATGTCACCTTGTCACACATCGCTACGCCCCGAGCCAGGCGTACAAGGTTGGCGTTTTCGGCAAATCTGTGCTAAAATCTCGTCAATGGGTCGATTCAACACAATTAACTGAGGTGGAATGCATTTATCGACCATCCAACCCCGGTCGTTGCTTCAGCCCCGCTTTTCAAAACCCGAAAACCGGAGGTCGATCGAGTGAACCAGGATCGTTCAATTGCGTGACGTAAGCTGCTAACATTGAGCAGATCGACCGACGATAAACCAGCATTGCTGGTTTCCGATCTGATTGCCATCACGTTAACCGCACTTTTGGCGGTGCGCCGGGGACGAGGATCTGGATGCAAAACGATCAAAAGGAATCTTACCTTTCTGAGTTGCTAGACAGCACGGAAGACTACATTTGGTCGGTCGATGTTGATTTCAGGGTGGTCAGCTTCAACCGCGCGGTGGCTCGGTCTTTCGAGGACCACTACGGTCGTCCGCTCTCGGCTGGCAAGCGCCACGATGAACAGCTTCCTCCCGATCTCGGAGCAAAGTGGATTACCCTCTATCGGCGAGCAATATCCGAGGGGCGATTCACGGTCGAATTTATATTTGACGATGGCCGAACTCGAGACCTCTGCTTCAATCAGATCGTAATGGACGGCAAGATTACCGGTATCTCGGTTTTCGGCAAGGACGTCACGCAACGGAGAGCGGAGGAAAGAGCAAGGCTGCATGCCGTAGGAATGTATCGCGAAATCTTTAATGGCGCACTGGAAGGCATCTTTCAGACGTCATCCGACGGACAGCTCTTGACCGCAAACCCGGCCATTGCAAAGATGCTCGGCTACACCTCTCCGGAAGAGCTCACCCAGGCCGTTCCGGATGCACGAGACGTGTGGGCCGACCCCCTGCAACTCGCGGCGTACTATCACCGTCTTGGAGAAGCCAATGTAATACGGCAGTTTGAGGCGCTGTTCAAGCGCAAGGACGGAACACCGATCTGGGTCTCCCTCAATAGCCGTAAAGCACTCTCAGTCGACGGCGAAACGCCAATCATTGAAGGTTTTATTGTAGACATAACCGATCGCAAGCTGGCGGAGCTGCAAATCCTCGAACGTGACAACAAGCTCAAAGAAGCCGAGTCAGTTGCTCACCTTGGCCATTCCACCTGGGACGCCGAATCCGACATTACCGCCTGGTCGGAGGAGCTCTACACGATCACCGGATGGGACCCGAACAAGTCTCCGCCCGGCCATCTCGATCGCGCCAAAATCTACACCCCGGAGAGTTGGCAAAGGCTTGATGCTGCCGTCAAGCAAAGCATGGCGACCGGCGATCCTTGGGATTTAGAATTGCAGATCGAACGTCGCGATGGCGCTTTACGCTGGACACGCGCGCGGGGATTCGCAGGGCGCGATCCTTCCGGCAAGGTGACGCGCCTCTTCGGCACACTGCAGGACATCACGGAGCAGAAGCTGAGTGAAGCGAAATTACGCGACAGCGAAGAGCGGTTTCGATCAACATTCGAACAAGCTGCCGTCGGTATTGTTCATTGCTCATTCTTCGGCAAGATCCTACGATGCAACTCGCGTTTCGCCAGGTTCCTTGGCTATTCCGCCGACGACCTTATTAGCAAAACGTTTCAGGAGCTCACAGCGCCTGAGTTTGTGCCGGAAAGCAATGACATGATACGGGAACTGGCGACAGGCAAGGTAGACGAGGCCAGCTGGGAAAAGCAATATCTTCGAAAGGACGGAAGTCGCGTCTGGGCCAGGTTGACATCGTCGATCCAGAGAGATGGCAAGGGGGAACCTCTGCATCTCGTGACATTCGTGGAAGATATTTCGGCGCGAAAGGCTGCCGAGGAACATCTGTCGGCGGCTGCGGGCAAACTGCGGCAAAGTGAAACCCGTTACCGAACAGTGTTCCAAACAAGTCTCGACGCCCTGAACATCAGCCGATTGAGTGACGGCAGGATTGTCGAGGTGAACAAGACGTTTCTGGATTTGACCGGATTCGAGCGAGACGAGGTCATCGGGAAGACCACGGTGGAACTTGGAATTTGGGCGAATCCGATGGATCGAAGCGCTATTGTCGAGGAAATGACGCGCAGTTCCAGGATACGAGACGTCGAGGTGCCATTTAGAAGAAAGACCAGTGAATTGTTCTGGGGGCTATCGTCCGCCACCGTGATGGATATCGAAGGCGTTCCGCATGTTCTGGTCGCCACAAGAGATATAACGGATGCGAAAGAGGCGATAAAGACGATTCGGGATCTTTCCTTCTATGATCCGCTGACACACCTTCCCAATCGCAGATCGGTCCTGGATCTCTTGGCTCAATCGCAGAGCCCCCACGCTTATGCACGCGCCCTATTGTGTGTCGACCTCGATAACTTCACCTCGCTCAACGAGGCTCTTGGGCACTATTCCGGGGACCATCTACTACAGCAGGCCGCACAACGAATTACGGCCTGCGTGCTTGGAGCGGGGACCGTTGCCCGTCTTGGCAGCGACGACTTTGCCGTTGTTCTTGAGAGACTGAGCCGTGAACCCGCGGAAGCAGCCAAGCAAGCCAAACAGATCGGCGAGACAATCCTCGACGCAGGCCGCCACCCATATCTGCTGGACGAGCGCGAATGCCATTGCTCCATGAGCATCGGAATCACGGTGTTTGGGGGCGAACGGAACGAAAGTTCAGCAGCGTTGCAGCAGTCCGAGATCGCCATGTTCAAGGCCAAAGAGGCTGGCGGCAACACGATCCGGTTCTTCTCACCGGAACTCCAGGCGAACGTGTATGCTCGCGTTCAAATCGAAACCGAGCTGCGTAAAGCGATCCAGGCGGAGGAATTTGATGTGCACTTCCAACCGCAGGTGGACGGTACCCGGCTAATTGGGTGTGAAGCCTTGGTCCGCTGGAACCATCCCGACCGCGGCCTCTTAGCCCCGGGGGCGTTCATTTCGATAGCGGAAGAGACCGGCCTGATTTTGCCTCTTGACGACTGGGTCATGCGGAAGTCATGCGAGTATATGGCAGCGTGGGCTACCAACAATCTATTGGGGGAAATTCATGTTTCAGTGAACAAAAGCGCGAGGCAGCTTAGCCAGCCTGATTTTGTGGAACGGGTGCTCGCGCTCCTCGATCTCACCGGAGCGAACCCTGCCAACCTCCTCATTGAGCTCACAGAGAGTTCGCTGGTGAATGATTTTGAGTCAACCGTCGCCAAAATGACACAATTGAAATCCCACGGGGTGCGATTCTCCATTGACGATTTCGGGACCGGCTATTCGTCCCTCGCCTACCTGCGGGCACTGCCTCTCGACGAATTAAAAATCGATCGCGCATTTGTAAAGGATATATTAGTCGACCGGCCCAGTCGCGCCATCGCTCAGGCCATCATCTCAATGGGCCACTCCATGGGTCTTGTCGTGATTGCCGAGGGCGTTGAGCGGGAAGACCAGCGAGATTTTCTTTCCTCAATGGGCTGTCATTCGTTTCAGGGCTATCTCTTCGGCCGTCCGTCACCTGCGGACGAGTTCCAGCGTACGTGGCTTCAATGAAGCGGCTCCACCTTGCTTCTAGGGCGATGTCCACCGGTTGTCGTCGGGACGCGCCGAGCGGAACGTAGGCAACTCCGCAGAATGAACTCTGTAAGTCTGCTTGTCTTGGGAGCCCATCTTGCACCTATCACCACATATTCCAGCGTCAATCCGCGGCACTTCGACGTGCCGATTTTCACTCCGACGGGTGGCTTGCTCCGGAAGCGGGTGTCGCCCAACCATTCTCTCGGACTATAAGTATGAAGGCTCGGTAATGGGCTGACGTCTTGAGCAATGCCAGGCAATCACATCCTACGCTGACAGGCGAGACGATTGTCATCTGGTCGTACGCCATGCGGAAATGACATGACGGAAACAGTCGGGTAAACGTACCGATC
>JBKQWH010000448.1:0-37723 GCA_052139635.1 Capsulimonadaceae bacterium | reverse complement strand
GCATGGAAATCCACAAGGTGACCGTAGATGGCGACGATGTCTGGTGCTACTGGACCTCGACGGGCACGCACAGCGATTCGTATCTGAACATCCCCGCCACCGGCAATAAGGTGGCATACCAGGGCATGGACCTGTACCATTTTTCGGACGGCAAAGTCGTTGCGATTCAAGATTTGCCCGACGTCTTGACGCTGCTCAAACAGCTTGGCGCATTACCGGCGTGAGAGGATAGGAGCATGGCGGCTGATAACACTTTTGATTACATTGTGATTGGCGCCGGATCGTCCGGCTGCGTCGTCGCCAACCGGCTCAGTGAGAATTCGGACGCATCCGTGTTGCTGCTCGAAGCAGGCGGCCCGGATGTTAAGCCCGAAATCCACGAACCAAGAGATGTTCTCAAGCTCTGGGGATCGGACGTAGACTGGCTCTACTTCACCGAGCCCGAGGCAGCCCTGAACAACCGTAAAATCCTTGTCTCCCGTGGCAAGGTGCTCGGGGGCTGCAGCTCGATTTATGCGATGATCTACATCCGCGGCAATCGTCGCGACTTCGACGGCTGGCGCGATCTCGGTAACCCCGGGTGGGGATTTGACGACGTCGTCCCGTACTTCAAGAAGTCCGAGAACAACGCGTGGGGGGCTTCCGATTACCACGGAGTTGGCGGGCCGCTTGACGTCCGCGATAACCCGGAGTCCAGTCCGGTGGCATCAGCATTTGTGCAAGCCGCGGTTGAGAACGGCTTCCGCGGTCCCAATTGGGATTTCAACGGCGCCGACCAGGAAAATGGGGCCGGCCTCTACCAGTACAATATCACCGCGGACGGAAAGCGAGCCAGCACTGCGGTCGCGTTTCTCAATCCGATCCTGAGCCGAAAGAACCTGACGATCGAGACCGGCGCGCTGACGACCCGGATAGTCGTCGACGGAACCCGCGTCACCGGAATCACGTATCTGCAGAACGGGCAAGTCAAGACGGCGTCCGCGGGGAAGGAAGTTGTGCTCAGTGCCGGCGCATTCGATTCTCCGCGCCTGCTGATGTTGTCGGGCATTGGTCCCGCGGCGCACCTCAAGTCGCATGGCATTGACGTGGCCGCCGACTTGCCCGGCGTCGGCCAGAATCTTCAGGATCACATACTTCTGCCGGTCTTTTACAACTCGAAGGTGAAGCAGCCTTGGCCGATGTTCATCGCCGAGGCCGGGCTGTTCACACATACGCGGCCGCACGGCGATCCGGGCGCGCCCGATTTGCAGTACCACTTCAGCGCGGGTATCCCGCCGTTCAACCCGCCGGACTACACGGTTTCCGCGGACAATTTCGTCTTCGTACCGATCCTGGTCCGGCCGGAAAGTCGCGGCACGGTCACCCTTCGGTCGGCAAGCCCAACGGATCTTGCCGTCGTCCACGGCAATTATCTTCAGGAACAGTCCGACATGGGCGTTCTGCTCAGCGGTATCAAGCTCCTGCGCGAATTGGCCGGAGCCAGGGCGTTCAGCGAGTTTAACGGCGGCGAGGCCGCTCCCGGCGTGGGATCGTCGGACGCCGACGTAAAGCAGTACGTTCGCAACCACTGCTCCACGGTGTGGCATGTGGCAGGCACCTGCAAGATGGGACCCGATCCCGCAACTTCCGTTGTCGATTCGCAACTGCGCGTACACGGCATTCAAGGATTGCGAGTGGCCGACGCGTCAGTCATGCCGAACGTTGCGAGCGGCAACACGAACGCGGCGTGCATCATGATCGGCGAAAAGGCCGCGGACATGATCAAGGGCATCTAACAGGGTGACCGGGCAAATTACCGCGAAATCGCGATTGTACATGTCCCGCTACGTCGGGAGTTAAGAGGGAAAACCTATGGGCAGCTTAAAGGGCAAGAAGGTCGCCGTATTGATCGAAAGCGACTTCTACGAGCCGGAGATCCACTACTATCAGCACCGGTTTCGTGAGGAAGGAATCGACCTGCACTTCCTGACGAGGCTGTGGGGCCAGAATTCGATTGCATTCACCGGACATGAGTGGAAGGTTCCCTTCACCGACATTGAAGAGACGTTCGAGGGCACCAGCGACGAGAAACTGCGCGAGTACTCCGCGATCATCGTGCCGTCGGGAATTGTCTCGGACCGCCTGCGGTACACCGAGGATATCAAAAAGATGCCCCCGGCCACCGAGTTCCTGAAGCGAGCGTTTGCCGAAAAGAGCATTATCAAGGGCATCATCTGCCACGGGATGTGGCTGGTGGCGCCGGCCCCGGAATTGGTACGGGGACGGCGCGTGGTTGTGCACAACAACCTGCACGGCGATGCAGTCAATATGGGCGCAATCTATGTCGACGAGGACGTGGTCGTCGATGGATCTGATCTGGTCACAGCCCGCACGGGGGGACATTGCCACCTGTTCGCGCGCAAGATTATCGACATGATAGGGGCGAGGGAATAGGGAATAGCGGAGGATAGTGGATAGGGAATAGTTGGAAGTGGATAGTGAAGAGTGGCTAGCGAAGACGACGTTCGTACTATCCACTGACCACTATTATCCACTATCCACTATCCACTGACCACGATCAGGAGTAATATCGATGGGCATGAACTTTTCTCATATCGCGATTTCCTGTTCGGATCCGATCGCGGTTGAACGATTCTACAGCAAGCATTTCGGCTTCCAGCGGGCGCGGGTGATCCCGCTCGGAGAGGAGCAGATTGTCTTTCTGAAAGCCGGCGACGTTTACCTGGAGATTTTCCAGGCGCATGGCGACTCTCCCGTCGGCGACGCCCAGAAGGACGGCCCGGGCTATCCGGCATGGCGCCACATTGCGTTTCAGGTGGACGACGTCGATGCGGTTCTCGCGGGCATGGGCAATGACGCCAGAATTACTCAGGGGCCAATGAGCTTTGATGCGTTTATTCCGGGATGGAAAACGGTCTGGGTCTCGGACCCGAACGGGAACATTGTCGAGATCAGTCAAGGATATACCGACCAGGAGAATCCACCCGGTTTGGCGGCGCCGTAGCGGCCGGTTTCTCGACGGAACAACGTTCGGGCCATGGTCGTTCGCGCATCGCCCGATCCGTTCTGGCCGGTGATCTCAACCAATAGCAATATGTGTGCGGCAACAGGGTGCGAACGCCCGACTGCAACGATGTGCTATCACAATCAACGGAATTGCGGAGTTAAGAGCTATGCCAGTTTCATTGCAAACAAGACCGGAAGCCGAACGTAAGGTCGCACCGTATAGTGTGGACGCGGCTCCGGAGTATGTCGACCCACACGAAGCGCTTGACACGCCGGCTATCGGACCCATTGAAGGATACTCAATCGGAGCGGGATCTCCTCATCCGCTCGGAGCCATCCCCGATGCCGGCGGTGTGAATTTCTCCGTCTTTTCTGAGCCGGCGACCGGTATCCAGTTGCTCCTATTCAATGAGCATGACGATGTTGATCCGATTCAGATCATCGACCTCGATCCCAACATCAACAAGACATTCCATTTCTGGCACGTGTACGTGAAGGACCTCAAGCCGGGCATTCATTACGCGTACAGGGTGAGCGGCTCGCAGGATACGAGTGGACGCGGACACCGATGTAACGCGAACAAGGTGCTGATTGACCCTTACGCTCGAGGAACAACGAACAACCTGTGGGATCGCGGAAGCGCGTGCGGTCCGGCGGACAACATCAAGACCTGCCTGCGCGGCGTGGTCATCGACACGGCAGGTTACGACTGGGAAGGCGACAAGCCGCTTAACCGCGCGATGAGCGAGACGGTGATTTACGAGACCCACGTCGGCGGATTCACAAAATCGCCAACATCCAACGTGAAGAATCCGGGCACCTATTCGGGTCTGGTAGAGAAGATCCCGTACCTTCAGGAATTGGGCATCACGGCTGTCGAGCTGCTTCCGGTCTTCGACTTTGACGAGAAAGAAGTTCTGCGTCTCAGCCCCATCGACGGAAAGCCGCTGATGAACTACTGGGGCTACAGCACGGTCAGCTTCTTTGCCCCCCATTCGGCCTTCTGTGTCTCCCCGGAAGAGGGCAAGCATCTGTGCGAGTTCCGCGACATGGTCAAGGCACTCCATAAGGCTGGCATTGAAGTGATCCTCGACGTCGTTTTCAACCATACGACGGAGGGGAACCATCAGGGCCCGATGATCAACTTCAAGGGGTTCGATAACGCGGTTTACTATCATCTCGTCCAGTTCGACAAGCAATACTACATGGATTACTCCGGGTGCGGGAACACGGTGAAGGCCAACCACCCGATCGCGGAGAAGTTCATCATCGACTGCCTCGAGTACTGGGTGAACGAGATGCATGTCGACGGTTTCCGGTTCGACGAGGCCGTTATCCTCTGTCGCGACGAGCAAGGGCAGCCGACGGCCCATCCTCCGGTCATCTGGAACATCGAGCTGTCGGAAACGCTGGCTCGAACAAAGGTGATTGCGGAGGCGTGGGACGCGGCCGGCCTCTACGAGATCGGGTTCTTCCCGGGATACCGATGGGCGGAGTGGAACGGCAAGTACCGCGACGCCATTCGGGGGTTTGTGAAGGGCGACCCCGGGATTATCAGCGATGTAGCCAGCCGCATCGCCGGCAGCGCCGACATCTATCAGAATAATGCGCAGCTTCCTGTTAACAGCATCAACTTCGTCGCCTGCCACGACGGCTTCTGCCTCAACGACATGGTGTCATACAACTACAAGCACAACGAGGCGAACGGCGAGGGCAACCGCGACGGTATCGACAACAACGTGAGCTGGAACTGCGGCTGGGAAGGGGAGACCACCGACCAGTGGATTCTGGATCTTCGCAAGCGGCAGATCAAGAACTTCATTACACTTCTGATGGTTTCGCAAGGGGTCCCGATGTTCATCGCGGGAGACGAGGTCCAGCGAACGCAAAAGGGAAACAACAACGCCTACTGCCAGGACAATGAACTCACGTGGTTCGACTGGTCGCTGGTCGAAAAAAACCAGGAGATGTTCCGGTTCTTCAAGAACATCATCCATTACCGCCGCGATCATCCCGCTCTGCTTCGCCCCCGTTTCTTCACGGGTCAGGTGAATGCGCGAGGCCTCAAGGACATCGATTGGCACGGCACCCAACTGTACGCACCGGAATGGAACAACCCGGACGCCCGTATGCTGGCGTTTACGCTCGCCGGCTTTGAGCACGATAACGACCTCCACGTCATGATGAACATGTTCTGGTATCCGGCCAGGTTCGAAGTACCGGTCGTCGACGGGCGCGTATGGAAGCGGTTCATCGATACGGCACTGCCGATGGGCCAGGACATTGTGGACCATGAGCGGCAACACGAGGCCGTCGAGATTTCCGGAAACTACCTGGTGACGGCGAGAAGCATCGTTCTTCTCAGCTCGCGGGAGCAGTGACGTCCTATCGCCTGTCGCATTGACGCAGGAGGGCGCGAACGCCCGAGAACAGCTTATATATATGGACGAACCGTCGCTGTTGTCATGCCATGCAGGGCATGTGTTCATGAAGTTAGGCAGTCCGGCATCGCCGGCAGACGCGAGTTTCGAGAGGGGGAGGAATTACGATGGCCCAAGTACGATCGCCGTATTCAGATCTCATTGCCGGATACGTGACATCGAGCAATCCCGCCAAGGGGTCGTTTCAAGTCAAGACACCCGGTGGAGATGAACTCACTGTTTTGACCAATTCGGCGACCTATGCCGAACAGACACGCAACCTGGGCGACGGATGGACCAACCCGCCGAAGGCCTACACCGACATGCTGGCGACCGGACAGTATGTCTTCGCCTTCGGGCTCTGGTATCCGGAGAACGGCGCCCCGTTCCTGGAGGCCAAGCACCTTGTCTTTCCGGGCCCGTCGCCGGAGGAATACGTCTTTGAACAGGCGGACTGGTGGGTGAACCAGATCCGCGAGATCGGCGACTTCTACATTAACGGTCAGTTCGGCTCCGGCGAGATCGACTTCCGGAAGTACCGAACCAAGTTATTCCTCGACGGCTCCCGGGTCGACGAATCCATCGAGGTCAAGCAGCCGGTCTCGCGCACCGTATACGGGTTCGCTCCCACGCACTTGATGGCGGAAAGCGGCAACACCCGACAGGAAACAGACACTATCTCGCGAACCGTCTACGGCTTCGCAAGCGCCTATCTCCTGACGGGCGAGGACCGCTTCCTCGAGGCGGCTGAGAAGGGAACCAGGTATCTACAGGACGTAATGGCCAAGCGTGACCGGGCCGGAATCGTGTACTGGCTGCACGCCGTCGACGTCAACGGCAATCAGGTCACGGAGATCCTCCCCTCGCAATTCGGCGACGATTACGGCGCAATGCCCACCTACGAGCAGATCTACGCGATCGCCGGGCCGACCCAGACCTACCGCATCAACGGCGACCCGGGCATCCTGAGCGACATCGAGAAGACGATCGTCCTGTTCGACGAGTACTACAAGGATAAGGGTCCGCAGGGCGGCTACTACTCGCACCTGGACCCGGCCAACTTCAGCGCGACGTCGGAGGCGCTTGGCGCGAACAAGGCCAAGAAGAACTGGAACTCGGTCGGCGACCACGCCCCCGCCTACCTGATCAACCTGTACCTGGCGACCGGCGAAGAGAAGTACGCCGACTTCCTGGCGTACACCGCCGACACGATCGAGGCGCATTTCCCCGACTACGCCAACAGCCCGTTCGTCAACGAGCGGTTCTTCACCGACTGGAGCCATGACCAGGGCTGGGGCTGGCAGCAGAACCGCGCGGTGGTCGGCCACAACCTTAAGATCGCCTGGAATTTGCTCCGCATCCAGAGCGTCCGGCCGAACCCCAAGTACATTGCGTTCGCCGAGAAGATTGCCGGGATCATGCCCGATGTCGGCATGGACCTGCAGCGCGGCGGCTGGTACGATGTCATGGAGCGCTCCAGGCAGCCCGGCGAGGAGTTCCACCGCCTCGTCTACCATGACCGCAAGGCCTGGTGGCAGCAGGAGCAGGGGATACTCGCCTACCTGATCCTGAACGGCGTCCTCAAGAAGCCGGAATACCTGAAGCTGGCGCGCGAATCCTCGGCGTTCTACAACGCCTGGTTCCTCGACGTCGAGAACGGCGGCGTGTACTTCAACACGATGGCCGACGGCGTCCCGTACCTGCTCGGCAACGAGCGGCTCAAGGGCAGCCACTCAATGGGCGCCTACCACTCCACCGAGCTCGGCTACCTGGCCCAGGTCTACACCAACCTGTTGATCACCAAGAAGCCGCTCAACCTCTACTTCAGCCCGCTTCCCGGCGGCTTCAAGAACAACACGCTCTACGTCTCGCCGGACATCCTGCCCAAGGGCAGCATCAAGATCGGCGAAGTGACCGTCGACGGCAAGCCGTACAGCAACTTCGACGCCGCCGCGCTCACCGTGACCGTCCCGACCAGCACCTCCCGCGTCAAGATCCGCGTCCGGATCGACCCGGTATAACTCCTCCCACGGGGGCAGTGCGAGTAGCACTGCCCCCGCATGACGTCTGCTCCGCCACGTTTTTGGGAAGCTTCTGCGCCTATCATGGGCGGCCTTGAACTCCAGGCAGTCATCGACAAACCACTTGAGGGCTTTGCGGGCATCGCCGTCGAGATCTGGCCGCCACTTCACCGATTCAGACTCCGTCGTGCAGGATCTGGAAGCGGCGCGGACGGCGCTCGCAAGAGCGCGCGACGCCAGGAAAGTCGACGTCGACGATCTCGACGTACTCAAAAAGCCATCGACGAGGTCACCTCGGCCGTCACACGCATCAAGGAAAGGCCGTAGCGGGATAGGCGCACTGCAACATTTGCCTGCCGCAAGGGTCGAAACTCATTGGTGAACGCTGTTATGAGCCTGTCGAAGAGACGACGTCGATCTTCTAGGAGGAGATCAAAACCATGAGACGATTCGTGACTCGCGTAATCACTGTGATCGTTGTTCTCATGGTTTCCGCGGATGCCGTCCTGTGGATTCTCAGCAACGACATGGACAACGTGGCGCGCCGCTCCGTAAACGTGAGCGAGTTGGACAGCGTGCCGGCGTTGATCGACGCCTTGGGGGACGGAAATGCGATGGTTCGCTTTAGCGCGGCCTATCGACTTGGCGATATTGGCGCGCCGGCTGCAGACGCCGTGCCCGCCTTGACCCATGCCCTTAACGACGCCGATTCCGACGTGAGGAGGTCCTCCGCAATTGCCCTCGGCGACATCGGTCCCCGCGCCGTGTCCGCGGTGCCTGCTCTTCTTCGTATGCTCAAGGCCGGCAATGCGGAGGATCGAGGCAGCGCCGAATGTGCGCTCGCCCGGATTGGAGCGCCCGCGCCATCCGCTGTGCCGTGGTTGCTTGACGACATGAAGTCCGCTGATCCGGGCCTTCGCTGCAGCGCCGCACAGGCTCTCGGACGCGTCGGAGCGCCGCCTGCCCTGGCCATACCCCTACTGGTCACTGCCCTGAATTGGCAAGCACAGGCAATTCGAGTTACTCGGAGGGCCGGAAACGGATGCTGCGCTTTCGTCTCCGGACCGGAATCGAACTGGGCCACACGACGGTTCCGAGCAGCGGGAGGGGGTCCAGCAGCACCATGGCCTTCCACGACAGTAGCGCGGCGCTGTCCGTTTCGCCCTTCTGCAGATATTGATAGAGCGTCTCGACCGGGTCGGCGTCGAGGTCAACGTCGAGGGAACGGCCCAGAAGGTCAACCCGCCGGCCGATAAAGTGGGGCGAGTCGGGCGTCTGGCCGAACTTCGGGTCGCCAAAATCCGTCGAGACTCGCCATCGGGGCGGAAATCGTACGGCGAGCCCCGGCGACGAGTAGAACGTCCAGATATCGAAATCCTTGACGCCGTTGCGGTGCTTCACGTAGTGCAGCGCGGCCCCCTGGCAGAGCGCAACCGCGAGGACGCGATCCTGAAGCGCCAGGCATTTGGGACCGCGTGCGAAGAACGCGCTGCGCTCTCGTGCCTCGATGTCCCGTAATCGGTGCAGATCCTCAATGGTGATCCGCGTGAAGTCACGAGCCGGCATGTCGCAGATAATACCCTACAAGTGGATGGACTTAACCGGACCCAACACTTAGATTTGGGTGCAATCTATTTTGCGGACATGCGGTAAGTCCGCATATGTCAGCGATAATAGTATTTATGCACACAGGCAGGGAGTTCGTTCCTCAGAAGCACGTTACGGGAATATTAAATGAATGTGGTAGAATCAACGAGAGGCATCCCATGACAACAAGTTCGGCTGTTGGAGACGTGGATATTTTTGCAATTAAACGGCGCGCGCTTGACGAGTTTGGGCACGTCGAGGGCGTAACGGGCTTTGGGATCGGCGACGGAACGTTACGCATCTACGTACAAAACCAGGACGCGGGCGATGCTCTGCCTCGAGAGTATCAGGGCGTTCCTGTCGAGGTCGTCGTAACCGGGGACGTAATGGCCTATTGCGGCACGACGACATCTGCATGGGGATAACATTACGTAGCTTCTCCTGGAACGTGACATTTCACGGCATCAGAATCACCTTCTCGGTCGCGCATAGTTTGAACGACGTTGTGGACGCAACCCACGAAAGTAACAACACCCGGGCACCGCAGCCCGTACCGATCCCTGCTCCCACAACATACTCGGGAGCACTACTGCCGTACGTGGTAACCTTGCGCACCGGAGTTCAATGACTACATGAGTAGTGCGTGAAGGCTGAGAAGAAGCGCAACTTCTTTGGAGAGCCGGCCGTCGTTGAGGCCGCCGCGACCTGGTACTCCCCGCTTGCGGATGCACGCACGTTCCTGCGAATTACAATCTGTGTTCGAGGAACAGGAGAGGAATCCGTAGATCATGCCAAACAACGGACGACGCATCACCGGTTTCATTGCCCTTTGCGTCCTCATCTCCGCTCTATTGTCGACATCGACGCCGTCTTTCGCCGGGCAGCCCGTCGATGCCAACCTGCAGCGCGATATTGGCCTGTTGCACTCACGGGACTCTCAGGCACGCTCCGATGCCGCCGAAGACCTGGCGGAGATGGGATCGCACGCTGCGGGTGCCTTGCCGGCCTTGATCCATGCCCTGGGCGATACCGACCCGAACGTTCAGAGCGGGGCAGCCCATGCCATCGGCAATCTCGGCCCGAAAGCAGCTTCGGCCGTGCCTGCCCTTGTCGCCATTTTGAAAGGTGGTTGGTATTCCTACGAGGCCGACAATGCCGAGGTCGCCCTCGGCAAGATCGGTGCGCCGGCCGTACCGGCCCTCGAGCGTGTCTTTCGAGGCGCCGATTCGGACGAGCGTAACAGCGCCGCGGCTGCCCTTGGCAAGATGGGGGCGCCCGCGCTGCCGATCCTCCTGAATGGCATGAAGAGCCGCGATGCCTCCGTTCGAACGAGCGCCGCAAGGGGTCTCGCCGGAATTGGCCCGGCGGCCGTCCCGGCTCTGACCCTCGCATTAAAGGATCGTGGGAGCGATGCCCGCGAGGCTGCCGCCGCGGCGGGCTCCCTCGCCGACATCGGTATGGGGGCAAGGTCCGCATTGCCCGCTCTCGTCAAAGTTCTCGCGGACCCTGCTTCCCGCGTGCGAGTGGCCGCCGCGTTCGCCCTTGGCAAAATGGGTGGGAGTGCGTCGCCGGCTGTTACGGCCCTGATTGGCGCACTCAAGCACGGAGATCCGGAATTGCGGGGCTCCGCCGCGGACGCGCTTGGTCACATCGGCGCACCGGCTGCACGCGCCATTCCCCTCCTCGTCACCGCCGTCTCGGACGTCGACGAAAAAGTCCATGGCTATGCGGTCGTGGCTCTTGGAGCGATGGGACCACTTGCCGCGCCCGCCGTTCCCGCCCTTATCAAAGCCCTCAAGGATGATGATCGATATGTCCGACTCGATGCCGTGGAAGCCCTCGGCGAGGTCGGACCAGACGCCGCGCCCGCCGTGCCTGCCCTCATAGCCGACCTGAGCGACACCAATGTGGAAGTCCGCTGGACGGCCGCCGCCGCCCTGGGCAAGATCGGGCCGTCGTCGGCGTCGGCAGTACCGAAACTGATGAGCGCGCTCACCCAAACCGATATGTTCGGCAGCGCCGCGGAAGCTCTTGGCGAGATTGGCGCACCGGCTGTGCCGGCACTGCTTGCCGCCGTGAAGAGCGCAAACCCGAATACTCGCGCCATGGCTGTGTTGGCGCTCGGATTTATGAAAACACCCGGAGCGAACGTGGTGTCCGCCATTGATGTTGCGCTGGCGGATCACAATGCGGACGTGCGATACCACGCTGCCATGGCTCTGGGCGACATCGGGACGCCGGCATTATCTTCCGTGCCCGCCCTGATTGGCGCCCTGAAGGACCCCGTGCCCGATGTCCGTTTGTTCAGTGCGCAGGCGCTCACGAAGATCCCTGCCCCCGCCGCGGCCGTAGTGCCCGCCCTGATCGATGCCCTGCGAGACGGCGACGTAGTCGTGCGTACGTTCGCCGCGGAAGGCCTTGGTAAGATTGGCGCTCCGGCCGAATCCGCTGTACCTGCTCTCATCGTCGCGTTGAAAGATCCTGAACGCGGCGCTCGCAGCCGCGCCGCATACGCACTTGGCAGAATTGGGGTGGGGGCCGCGTCCGCCGCACCTGCCCTGACGGTCGCCCTCCAGGACGACTATCTCATAGTTCGGTTCAGCGCAGCGGAGGCACTCACCCGGATCGGCACACCGGTGACCGCCGCTGTGCCCGTACTGGTCGAGGCCATGACGAGCGACTATTCCAGCTATCGCCGCGGCGCCGCAGGTGCCCTTGGAAATGCCGGAGCGCCCGCCGAGCCCGCCATCCCCGCCCTGGTCGACGCCGTCGCGCGAGATCCCGACTCCGCGGTTCGCAACGATGCCGCGACCGCCCTCGGCCAGATCTCCCGCTCAATCGACGGTTCCGCGTTGACGTCGAACGTGCAGGAACTCGAAGCCGCTCGGGAGGCGCTGACACAGGCTCGGGAAGACTCAACGATTGACGCCGACGCGGCGAAGAAGGCAATCGACGAGGTGACGTCGGCAATCCACAAGCTTGAGTAAGAACAGCTACACGGAAAGTAACCGCTTGAGATCGCCCTTGATGATCCGGATAAAGACTGTACTACCGAGATCAAGAGGATCCAATGGACCCTGTCTCGAACGCAGCCTATGCCGGCGTGAGCAGATCGAGGGTCCGCGCGGCGCATACTCGATTGCGGCCGCTCGCTTTCGCTATGTAAAGCCCCCGGTCGGCCAGGACGATGAGCTCCTTGGCGTCCTGAACACGGTGCGATGCGGTGGCGACACCGATGCTCACCGTTACCGGACGATACTTCCAGACCGCCTGTTCGATGCTCTCGCGAAGACGCTCGGCGATAACGCGGGCGCCGTGCCCGTCGGTCTGTGGCAGAATCACGACGAACTCTTCGCCGCCGTAGCGCGCGATAAAGTCGGAGTCGCGAGCGCAATCTCGCATGATTTGTCCCAGTTGAACGAGAACCTCGTCTCCGGCTGGATGCCCGAAGCTGTCGTTGTAATGCTTGAAGTGGTCGATATCGAGCAGCAGCAGCGAAAGCGGCTTCCCGCGGGTCATCACACGCCATTCCGCCTCCAACTGCTGTTGGAACGCTCGATGGTTGTGGATTCCGGTCAGGCCGTCCGTGGTTGCCAGGCTTGCAAGGCGCGTGTTTGCGTCGGCAAGCGCGTGCTTCTCCTCGATCAGCGTCTCGTGGAGAGCACTGAGCTCCTCGTTTTGCACGATCAGTTCTTCGCGCATCTTCAGGAGGTCCTCCTCGACGCGCTTACGCTCCGTCGCGTCGATGCAGATCCCCACGAGGCGGAATGTGGTCGCCGACGTGGCGAGAATCGACACGTTCTCCTCGACCCAACTGATCCGCCCGTCGCGCAGGCGAACCCGGTAGGTCTGGCTGTAGCCGGGTAAGCCAAGCGCGAGCGCGCGGTTGACGTTCGTGCTGCAAACCACGCTGTCCTCGCCCATGCGAACGCGGTTCAGTGTTTGTGAAAGGTCGGTATCGTCCCACCGGTCCACGTCGAACCACGCCGGCAGGGTGACATTGTAGTCCGGACTGAACTCCCAGTGCCAGGGCGCACTTTCCCGATCCAGCTTAGACACGTTGGCGGACCAGATGAGCCACTGACCGCTGCGTACGAGTAGCTTCATGTCGTCCTTCAACCGCTTTAGCTCGCGCTGCAACTGGCGGACATCGACTTCCACGGTTTCGTCGACCAGGTCCGCCTCGAAGTTGACGGGCGAGTGCATCAGCAACTGTTTGGCATCCAGGTCCCCAAGGACGTAGCCACTTGCCGACGTGGCGGGTGAGGTCGGACCGGATATGCCGACGACATACCAACCGCAATCGGAGATCTGCCGCAGCACGACATTCTCCTCAATCCAGCAGGGCTCCCCATTATGCAGTCGCGCCCGATAGACCAGGTGGTAGCCCTTCGCTCCGACCGTCATCGCCCGGTCCGAGATCACATTGCACATCTCGTCATCATAGAATACGCGGATCCAGGTTGCAATCAGGGGACCGGATTCCGGATCTTGCTGCAGCTCGGCGCAGACGAACGGTCCGTTCTGGTTGAAGTGATACGAGAAGTCCCACGCCCACACGTCTCTATCGTCCTTCGGAGCCGTCGCGGTAGCTGACCAGCGCCGCCACCCACCGGTCAGGACAAGTTGGTCGAGTTCGGCCGTCGTTTTGCCAAGTTGAGCGAGAATCTCCTCGATACAGCTTTCGTAAATCTGACGTTCGGACTTCATAATGTGATTCCACTTGACCGCGTCATCGACATCGATGGACGAAACTCAATCGATTAAAAACAGCAAAGAATCGGCAATTTCCAGACCCGGTTTATTCACGAACAGGGCGGAGACAAACTGCTGCGCTCGCTCCCTGTAGGTAATATTCCATGCTCGCCAGGTTTTTCGCCCTGCGTTACGCCGCGAACGGGCGTATAGATCATTATTCCACAGGTTTTGCATCTTAATGGCCGATCGAGCCGGATTTCAGTATGATATCTGCCTCGGAAGGACGACACCCGCTCGGCGAGTACTGACGCGATTCCTCCACGACCCGAACAAACGTCTTGCATCAACTTCAAAGAGAATTCGCGCCGAACTTTCTCAAGACGCCTAGGCCTGCAAATAAAACAGTCGACGATGACGGAAGGGAATCTTCAACCATGCGAGTTCACCGGCGGGAAATCGCCGGGATTATTGCATCCACCGTTTGAGTCTCGCTTATGTTGACCGCATCGCCGCGTGCTTCGCATACTCGATTGCGACCGCTCGCTTTCGCGAGGTAAAGCCCACGGTCGGCCAGGGAGATGAGCTCTTTGGAATCCTGCACACGGTGCGATGCGGTGGCGACACCGATGCTCACCGTTACCGGGCGATACTTCCATACGGTCTGTTCGATGCTCTCGCGAAGACGCTCGGCGATAACGCGGGCGCCATGCCCGTCGGTCTGTGGTAGGACCACGACGAACTCTTCGCCGCCGTAGCGCGCGATAAAGTCGGAGTCGCGGGCACAATCTCGCATGATTTGTCCCAGGTGAATGAGAACTTCGTCGCCGGCCGGATGCCCGAAGCTGTCGTTATAATGCTTGAAGTGATCGATGTCGAGTAGTAGCAGCGAAAGGGGCTTCCCGCGGGTCATCACACGCCATTCCGACTCCAACCGCTGCTGAAATGCTCGATGGTTGTGGATCCCCGTCAGGCCGTCCGTGGTTGCCAGGCTTGCCAGGCGCGTGTTCGCGTCGGATAGCGCGTGCTTCTCCTCGATCAGCGTCTCGTGGAGTGCGCTGAGCTCCTCGTTTTGCACAATCAGCTCTTCGCGCATTTTCAGGAGATCTTCCTCGACGCGCTTACGCTCCGTCGCGTCAATGCAGATGCCGACCAGGCGGAAGGTGGTCGCCGACGTGGCGAGAATGGACACGTTCTCCTCGACCCAACTGATCCGCCCGTCGCGCAGGCGAACGCGGTAAGTCTGGCTGTAACCGGGCAAGCCGAGCGCCAGCGCCCGGTTGACGTTCGCGTTGCAAATCAAGCTGTCCTCGTCCAGGCGCACGCGGCTGAGTGTTTGCGAAAGGTCGGTGTCATCCCACCTGTCCACGTCGAACCATGCCGGCAGGGTGACGCTATACTCCGGACTGAAGTCCCAGTGCCACAGAACACTGTCAGGAGTCGGCTTGGAGACGTTGGCAGACCAGATGAGCCACTGACCGCTCCGAACCAGAAGATGCATATCCTCCTTCAGCCGCTTCAACTCGCGTTGCAACTGGCAAACGCCGACATTGACCGGCTCATCCAACG
Source organism: Capsulimonadaceae bacterium (assembly GCA_052139635.1). Classification (GTDB taxonomy): domain Bacteria; phylum Armatimonadota; class Armatimonadia; order Armatimonadales; family Capsulimonadaceae; genus JBKQWH01. The sequence goes on along the minus strand of JBKQWH010000448.1, from coordinate 22,425 downwards.
AGTCGTTATCGACGTCGGCCGGCGTCTGTTTCATCAACTGATCCGCATCCATGTCGCCGATAACATAGCCGCTCGCCGACGTACCCGGCACGGTGGGACTGCAAATCCCGACCACATACCATCGGCCGTCGGAGATCGGTTGCAGCAGGACATTTTCCTCGATCCAGCAAGTTTGACCGTTCCGGAGTCGCGCCCGATAAACCAGATGGTAGCCCGGGGCGCCGATCTTCATCGCCCGGTCCGAGATCACATTACACATTTCGTCGTCGTACGCAAGGCGGATCCAGCTCGAAATCAGCGGACCGTAATCAGCGTTTTGCTGTTGCTCGGCGGTAATGATAGGTCCATTCTGGTGGAAGCGATATGAGAAATCCCAGGACCAGACGTCGCCGATTTTCTCCGGAGCCGTCGCCGTGGCCGACCAGAGCCTCCAGCCACCAGTACGAACAAGACGGTTGGCTTCGACCGCGCTCTTGCCGAGTTGATCAATGATCTTTCGGATACTGGTTTCGTAGATTCTTCGTTCGGACATCATGATCTCACAATGATTCAGCTCATCCGTCGCGACCGGGCGTATAGATCATTATTCCACAGGTTTAGCATCCTGGCGTTTGGTTGATGCACAATTTTAATATGATATTCTTGTGCGACAAAGCCGGGAGCCGGGATTGCATGGAGCTGTCGACGCGCACTCATGTGCGAGGCTCATCGGACCACGCTTATAAGAAGTGCGGCGACGCCGGGTTCGGTAGCCAACTCGCGACGTCCGGCCATGCCGTTTGACATACATCTGTAAATGATGTATATTAATGACATAGACCATCTTTGGGGGCAACCGTGCCGGGCGACCGCGATCAACAACGCAATCAGACCCTTCTTCTCGTTCTTGGCGTGCTTGCCGACGGGCCGCGGCACGGGTATGCCATCGCGCGAGAGGTCGAGAACCGGAGCGCCCATGCGCTCAGTATGGGGGAAGGGGCACTGTATCCGGCCCTGCGGGCACTCGAAAACGATGGCATGATTGTCGGCGGGTGGGAGTTTCAACCGGTTGGCCCGGCCAGGAAGGTCTACACGATCACCGACGCAGGACATCAAGAGCTTGCTCGGCAATGGGAAGCCTGGCGCGCACATAACACGGCCGTGCGCCGCGTCATCGGGAGGCTGCATGAACAACCCGCCTGACAATGACCGTTTGCGGTGGTATCTCAGCGATGTCGAGCGCCAGTTGTGGCAACTGCCCGAGACGGAGCGCGCCGAGCAGATCGATGAAGTGCGCCAGCATCTGGAACTGCTGATCACTCGCAATTTGTCTAACAAGTCAGATCCGGACGATGCGGTTCGGCGGGCCACGCTGGAGTTCGGCGACCCCGTGGAAATCGGCAGGGAGATCGCCTCGGAGGCCGGATGGAGCGGCCTCGATCCGGGCTCCTTATGGACAGGTGTTGCCACCGGAGTGGTCTGGTTCTACGTCGCCCGGCTTCCCTTTGCGTGGCTGGGAGCATTCATCTTTGCAGGGCTATCCTCGGTGTCCGAGAGTTTACGCTCTCTCACCGTGGACATGTGGGCCTTCAAGATTCTGGATGGCACGGCTCTGGTTGTGGTGCCGGCCGTGGCCGGAATCTGTGCTGCCTACGCCGCGCCACGGTATGCCGGCAAGTCGATCCTGATCGCCGCCGCGATCGCGCTCACCTTTATATCGCTGCCCAACGCGATGGCCAGTCTCCTGTCTCCAAACCCTCTCATCGTGCGGAAGATCGAGGCCATCCTTGGTGTCGAGGCCGGATGGTGGGTGGGAATGGGCTATCTGTCGGCCGTTGCCTGCGTCTACCGGCTGCGTCGACTCCGGCCGCCTTCCCTGAGGCTGGTCAACTGAGGACCTATGAGCGAATCGGTGAAACGGCCGGCGTTGACGCAAAAGCGTGTTCACGCATATACCACGATGGCGGCAATCCTGTGTATCTCAATGATCGTATGGTCGCTTGCGCGTGACTATGCCGTACATCGGGCGCTGCCGGGCAGCCGCCGGGTGGCCGATCGATTTATCGACGCGGAACAAAGCGGCGACGAGAGGCTCGCGCGCACCCTGATCGAGCCCGGCCCGTGGAGACAGGTTGCTGTTCGGGGTGCGAACTTGCTGTACCATACCGGCCGAGCCGTTGCCGGCGTTCAGGGCACTTCGACCACCATGGAGCCCGCGCGTCCCCTCTTTTTGGCGGAGGCCACCGACTATTATCGGTACGCCTCGGGAACGGGCGCCTTCAGCGTTCGCACGAGCCTGGACTGGCATGGCCGCTGGCACGTGGTGTGGTGTGCCCAAGAACAGAAGCCCGGCGTCCTCAATCTTGTTCCGGTCGGCAGAAACTAGCGCCTCACGAGGGAGCTGCTGAGGTCGGTCCCGTGTTCGGGAGCGACTTTACCCTTGCGAACTCTGCCGCAGGAACTTGCCACGGGCCAGTGTCGACAGGTATACTTGCCGGCGTACCCGCGGTCTCACCCACGAGATCGCTCGACCTCAACGAAGGATATTCCTAATGTCTACAACTTATACCAACGACATCGACATCACGCTGACTGCCGGCGACATCCGCCTGACCGTCTCACCGGCCGGCGCCTCCCTGCGCGGCCTGTCACGCCATGCCGGCGGGGACCCCATCGTGATTGTGACCGAATACCGCGGAGCTGCGAACAAGGTGGCCGGGCAGGGGGACGTGCTCATCCCGTTTCCGGGCCGCATAAAGGATGGCGCCTACAGGTTTGAGGGTGTCGACTACCAGCTTCCTCGGAACGACCAGGAAAGCCCGAGCGCCATACACGGGTTTTTGCGCGAGGCCACCTGGACCGTCCTGGAACAGACCGAAAGCCGCGCCGTGTTCGGCACCCGGCTCGATGCCGCCGCATATGCGTCGAAGGGCTACCCGTTCTCGCTCGACGTTCGCCTGGCCTATACGGCGACCGAGCACGGCACGGAATCCGATGTCACCATCACAAACTACGGCGACCGAACCGCCCCTGTCGCCGCCGGATTTCACCCGTATTTCACGGTCGGGACCGGCCGCATCGACGGTAACATGTTGACGGTTCCGTTCGAGTCCACCCTGGAGATGGACGGCTTCATCCCGACAGGCCGAGTGCTGCCGGTCGAAGGGACACCCTTCGACTTCCGGACACCCCGCGTGATCGGCGACACCCGACTCAATACGTGCTTCGTCGACCCCACGGCCGGTGCGGATGGGCTAACTCGGGTTGTCCTGTCCGATCCTGCCACTGGCCGCGCGGTCACAGTCTGGATGGACGCGTCCTTCGGATATGCCGTCCTTTATTCCGGCGATCCTCTCCCGGAGAGTCTGCGCCGTACGTCCCTCGCGATAGAGCCGATGACGTGCGGTTCCGATGCCTTCAACCATCCGGATTGGGGTCTCGTCGCGCTCCCACCCAGTACAAGCTTCCGCGGTCGCTGGGGCGTGTCGGCGGAGTAGTAACTTGCCTCGAAGATATGAGGCGCGCACAGGCTCAAACGAGATCGACGGGATCTTCGGTCAACGGCTCTGAACCACGGTAGATAATGATTCCTTGGACCAAACGGTCGGCCATGGGGGTATCATAAAGGCGCTTCGACGCGGACGACCGCAGGTGGGACGGCCGGCGTCGACAGCCTGCATTTTTGGCTCAAGAGGGAAGACCATATGCCGCCGCGAAACTCGTGGCGGCCATTTCGGCGTGACATTCGAGTGCGTCAAGCTTGCCCGCTATCTTCGGAGTCGAACGGGGTCGGCACGCTCATCACGGTATATGAGCACGGCGCCCGTAGATCCGGATGAGGCCGGACAAAGCGTCCGGAAAGAGGATCGTTCATGGAATTACGTGAGTTGCCGGTGCTTGCGGATGATCTCCCGGCGTATCACGAGCTGAGAAAACAAGTTACGGCCGGCGGTCTCTTCCAGATGGAGGGCCTGCCGGCTTCGGCCAAGGCGCTCCTCCTGACGCAGCTTGCTCGCGAAACCGGCCGGCATATCGTGATTGTAACCTATAACGCCGACCAGGCGGAACGGCTCACGATCGATTTCGAGCGGTTCGGTATCCCGCCCGACGATATAGCTCGCCTCGATTCTTCACTCGACAGCCTGTTCTTCACCGAAGGCGCCCCGGACCTCGGGCTGCTCGGCAGCCGGACCGCCGTTCTGCAGCGCATGGCTCGTGGCGAGTTGAAGATCGTGGTAGGGCCGATCTCCGCCTTCCTGCAGCGTACCGTCCCCGTCGATCAGCTTCGTGAACTCCGAGTAACACTGACCTCCGGCGAGGCAGTGGATATCGACGGCCTCGAGAAGACGCTGCTTGCGTACGGCTATGAGCGAGTCGAGGCTGTCGAGCTCCCCGGTCAATGGACACGCCGTGGCGGAATCGTCGACATCTTCCCCGGCGATGCCGCTGTGCCGCTGCGTGTCGATTTCTTCGGCGACGATATCGATAGCATTCGTCCGTTCGATCCGCAGACCCAGCGGTCCTTTGGCCAAAAGGAGTCCCTTCGCCTGATCGCCGTGCGCGAAGTGCCGCACGACCCGGCAGCCGTGCGACGTGCGGTCGAGCTGATTCGCCGGGAGATGCCGGCTCGGATTGCGGAGCTGAGGCGGGCGAATCTGGAGGGACGCGGGGAGCAGCATGCCGAGCGGCTCGAGGAACGGGTTCTGGGCGATATCGCGCAGCTTTCTGCCGGCACCTACACGGACCAGACGGAATACTACCTGCCGTACCTCTTCCCGGAGCCCGTAAGCGCCTTCGACTACCTGCCCGCCGATGCAGTCCTGGTGCTCGACGAGCCGAACCAGGCCCGCGCACGCTGGGATCAGGTGGAAGGCGAAATGGCCGAGATCGCAACAGCACGCGCCGCTCGCGGCGAATGGCTGAACTCTTATGCGCCGGAGTCCAGGGAGCGCAAACCGGGCGCAACCACCGGGAAGGAGCCACTGGCCGCGCTCACATGCCCATTCGATGACCTTGTGCGCTCGGCAACGAAGGCTCGCGCGACCGTGATGTTCAGCCTGCTCGGCCGGGGTGTCGACGGCCTGCGGACGCGGCACTCGATACACACCCAGTCCGGCCAGATGGAGATGTTCGCCGGACGGCTCCCCACCTTCTTCGAGGCCCTCGATGCGTGGCTCGGCAGCCGGTTCCGCGTCGTGATCGTTACCGAGCAGCCGTCGCGCGTCCGAGAGGTTATGGGCGACCATAAGGTGCCCGTTTCCCCGGCCGACCGGCTGCAGTCCGGTGGAGAAGGGGGCGTCTTCGTCCTCGAGGGAAACCTGTTCACCGGCTTCAAGATCCCGGAAGCGTCGTTGATCGTCGCTTCAGACACCGACATCTTCGGACACCGCGCGCATCAGAAGGATCGCAAACGCGCCTTCAAAGAGGGGTTGAAAATCACCAGCTACCTCGAGCTGCGTGAGGGCGATTACGTGGTCCACATCAACCACGGGATCGGACGCTACGCAGGGATCAAGCGCCTGAAGGGACCCGACGGCGCCGAGCGGGACTACCTGCTGATCGAGTACGAGGCGCCCGATAAGGTCTATGTCCCGACCGACCAGGTCGACCGGGTCCAGAAGTACATCGGCTCAAGTGACACACCTCCGTCGATAACACGGCTGGACACGGGTGAGTGGGCGCGCGCCACCAAGAAAGCCCGCAAGCAAGTTCAGGAAATGGCGGCCGAACTGATCAAACTTTACGCTGCACGGAAAACGGCTCTTGGCCACGCTGCGCCACCGGATACACCCTGGCAGGAGGAGATGGAGGACGCGTTTCCGTATGAGGAGACTCCCGACCAGCTTGCCGCGATCGAGGATGTCAAGAAGGACCTCGAGGACGAGAAACCGATGGACCGGCTCATTTGTGGCGATGTCGGCTACGGCAAGACGGAGGTCGCTATCCGGGCCGCATTCAAGGTGGTAAACGGAAACCGGCAGGTGGCCGTCCTGTGTCCGACCACGATTCTGGCGCAGCAGCACCTGGGTACATTCCGGGACCGGCTCGCGCAGTATCCCGTCAAGATCGAGATGCTGTCGCGGTTCGTCTCCAAATCGGAAACCGATCGGATCGTCAAGGCGCTTGCCGAGGGAACAGTCGACATCGTTGTTGCCACGCACAAGCTGCTCAGCAAGGACGTGAAGTTCTCCAACCTGGGCCTGCTGGTAGTCGACGAGGAGCAGCGCTTCGGCGTGGCGCACAAGGAACGGATCAAGGCCATCAAGCGGAACGTCGACGTCCTGACGATGACCGCGACGCCGATTCCGCGAACACTGCACATGTCGCTGTCCGGAATACGCGATATGAGCTTGATCGACGATCCGCCGGAGGGCCGGCTTCCCATCAAGACCTACGTCAAGGAGTACGACGACGAGCTTGTCCGTGAGGTTATCCTGCGCGAGCTCGATCGCGGAGGGCAGGTTTATTACCTGCATAACCGTGTCGAGAGCATCACCCATATCGCCGAGCACATCCGCAAGCTGGTCTCGCAGGCGAAAGTCGAGATCGCCCATGGCCAGATGCATGAGGACGACCTGGAGCATGTGATGGTTCGGTTCGCAAACAGGGACTTCAATGTCCTCGTCTGCACAACGATCATCGAGAGCGGGCTCGACATTCCCAACGTCAACACGATCCTGGTCGACAACGCGGATAAGCTCGGTCTGGCGCAGCTTTACCAGCTTCGCGGGCGAGTTGGCCGGTCGCGAAAGCAGGGTTACGCCTACCTGATGTACCGCAAGGACAAGGTTCTCACCGAGGTCGCCGAGAAGCGCCTCGGAGCATTACGAGAATTCTCGAGCCTGGGCAGTGGATACAAGGTGTCCATGCGGGACCTCGAGATCCGGGGGGCCGGGAATCTGCTCGGTGCCGAGCAGTCCGGCACGGTAGCGACCGTAGGGTTCGACCTCTACACTCAGCTTCTGTCCCAGGCCATAAACGAGCTCAAGGGCGAGGATGTTCAGCAGGAGTGGGAACTGCCGAACGTGTCGCTTCCGCTCGACGCCCACATCGCGTCACGCTACATCCCGAGCGAGGCGGAGCGCATCCTCATCTACAAAAAGCTGGCGGCGGTGCGCACGCGCGAGCATGTCGACCGAATCCAGGAGGAGCTCGACGATCGCTATGGAGATCCGCCGCGGGCGGTTTGGAATCTGCTTGCCACGCTGCGCCTGCGCCTGCGCTGCCGGGAGATCAGCGTCGGCAGCATTGTCGCCGAGAAGCGCCGGGTCGCGATTCGGTTCCAGGGGACGCATCTGAGCGTGAACACCATCAAGCGGCTTTCACGGCAGCACATGCAGCACCAGTTCCTGCCCGACGTCGTTTTTCTGTCCACGCCGGACACTCCGGCCCGCATGCTGACCATGGTCGAGGAGATGATCGAGCTGCTGGCCAAGGCGATGGAGGATGCCAAACACGAGAAGCCGGTCGATCCACCCCCGTCGACTCCGCGACGCCCGGTTCGATACGGGGCATTCACGCGGTACTGATCGGAAATCGCGTTGGGACCTCGTGCGGGACGCCGCGCCCCGACCTGCTTCGGGAGGGTCGACGTGTCGCGTCGGAGTGGGTTCCAGGAGCGATATTGAAGGTTCCGCGGCGTCGGTCTCACTAATCCGAAAACATGCCCAGTTGTCTGATATAATGTGAGAACGACTATGCGAATATTAATGTGCCCGCCGGATCACTATGATGTGGTCTATGAAATAAATCCGTGGATGCACGTGTCCAGCGCGCCGGATTCCCGCCTCGCACGCAAGCAGTGGGAAGACCTTTACACGCTGCTGAGCATTCGCATGGACGTTGATGTCGAGCTCATCGCTCCCCACGCCGGGCTGCCGGATATGGTGTTCACGGCCAACGCCGGGGTGGTCGATTCCGGCCGCTTTGTTCCGGGCCGCCTCCGCTACCCGCAGCGTCAGGGCGAAACCCCTTACTTTAACCGCTGGTTTGCCACACACGAGTTCAGCGTGCAGCCCATCCCCAACCACGCGCAGGAAACGCACGAGGGGGAGGGCGATTCGTTGTTCTGGCGAAACCAACTCGTGTGCGGATACGGATTCCGGTCCGACAAGACCGTCCATTGTGCTCTTGGCGAAATGCTGGGCCGGGATGTCGTCGCGCTGCACCTCATCGATCCCCGCTGGTACCACCTGGATACGTGTTTCGTGCCGCTCACGGCGGACCTGATCGCCTACTTTCCGCTCGCCTTCGACGATGCCGGCCAGTCGGTCATCGAACACCTTCCCGGCGAGAAAATCGTGCTGTCGGAGGCTGACGCCCTGAACTTTGCCGCCAACGCGGTCGTCCTGGGAAAGCATGTCGTGCTGCACTCGGGCTCGACCGAGTTCGAGACGGCCCTGCGCGCGCGCGGCCTCCGCGTGCACGCGACGGACCTATCGGAGTTCCTCAAGTCCGGCGGCTCCGCCAAATGCCTGGCGCTGCTCCTCGAACATTAACACCCGTGTAGTGTATCGCAAAAGTGTACGAAGGGGTTTACTGCACGACGGGGGACGTACGCATGACACCGCCGACCTGAACGGACGACTGCTCGTACGAGATCGAGGACACTGCGCGCCCGGCCTGAACACGGCCGTGGACGCGGGAGACATCGGATGCGGCCAGGATCATCACGAACAGGGCGAACACGCATCCGGTGGTGAGCGCGCGAACGACTGGCCGCGCTGCGGGCGACGTTGATCGGGCCGGGTTCTCCGAATTCGAGAGCGTGAGCGGATTCCACTGTGGCGGAGTGTTGTATACCGAGGGCGCGCCGGTCCACTGGGGCAGACCGCTGTCGAGTGAAGTCGCAGGTCCTTCGCAGGCATCGCCGTTCCACATCGGAAGGTCGGCATTCAGGACTGGCGGCTTCGCGTCCCACCCATATTTCCGGCCGTTGCCCGCGGGTGTTCCAACCGTCGAAACATATTCTACTGACTCTGACCTGATCATCGGTGCATTCTCCTCGAACAAGTGCCGGTCTCCTCACTTGGAGCGGCTAACTTTCGCGCCTTCCCACCGGTTTCGATGAATGATGCCCAGGAGCCTGCGTCTGCTCGCTCTTTACAATATGTCGGACGGTTTGCGCCTCGTAATTGTTCCGAACCGACCAGACGACCGTATCGCTTCGCATCGAACCGGGTGGGGCCACTCCCGTTCTCCGATTGCGGCTGAAAAGAGTGGCTTCTGTGAGAGTAATAGGAGATTGCTGGCCGACCGTTACAGGTCGAGCGCAATAGCCCCTGTGGCTGGTGCAGCCTGTGCGGTAAGCCAATCTTCCGATTGTGACCGATTTCAGCGTCTATTCCCCCCAAAGCCACTTCGAGGATGAGGCGTACCGGAGCCGCACTGGCAATAATCGGCGAATCCGGGTACATTTCCTCTTGAAATAGCTTGCCGGCCGGTTGATACTGGCCGGCGCACTCGAGGGAAAGATGAAAATTGGAATTATCGGTGCAGGACGCGTCGCGGGGAGTTTAGGTCCCGCCTGGGCGGCAAAGGGGCATCAGGTCATCTACGGAGTTCGCGAACAGGATCGAGAACCGGCGCTCAAGCTTTGTGAAGGTCCTGATGTAACGGCCCGCGTTGGGACCGTGCGGGAGGCTGCGGACGTCGCTGAGGTGCTCCTGCTGGCTGTGCCCTGGGAGACCGTGCGGGGCGTGATCGACGAACTGGGCGACCTCAGTGGAAAAATACTGCTCGAACCGGCCAATCCGCTCACACCGGATCTGGCAGGAGTGAGCGTGGGCCTTACGACATCTGCCGGCGAGCAGGTTGCCGAGTGGGCGCCGGGAGCCCGTGTCGTGAAGATCTTCAACATGACCGGCTTTAACAGCATGTCCAATCCTCAATATGGAGAGTTTGCGGCGACGATGCTATACGCCGGCGACGATGTTGAGGCAAAGGCCGTTGCCGCAAGGCTCGCCACGGAGATTGGCTTTGACGCTCGCGATGCCGGGCCGCTCAAGATTTCACGTCTCTTGGAACCGGTGGGGGCTCTGTTGACTTACTTGATCGTGCATCAGAAGTTCAATCCGGAAATGGCGTGGGTACTGCTGACCCGCTAAGGCGACGCGCGCCCCGGAGGCTTGTCACCCCGGGGCTGCGTGTCTCTATTTCAACGATGCGGGCCGCTCGGTTGTTGTCGGAACGGGAAAAACAGGAGTCTTGCCGAGGCGGGCCTTGACGGCGTTCTTGATGCGCGCGTGATTCGTCTCGAGCTTCTGGCGTACGACATGATGCTGTCCGTGTTGACTGTCGTGCAGAGTATCGAGGACGTCCGCGTACAAGCCCGCAATGTCGACGTCAATCGGAAGGCAGTCGGCGATCTCGCCAAGCGCGTCAACTGCCGTCACGTTTATCTGGCGGCGACGATCGCAAACAACGCTGTTAAGAGCCGAAACTGCGGGTGAAAACAACGATGCCGAACGCAGTTGCGGACGGTTGCGCAAAGACGCGGCGATTCGGGACAGGACGGCGCAGGCCCGTATGACGCAGATCCGGTCGCGGTTCTCCCGGATGACCTCCACAAGAGGCTGGACCGCGTCGACACCAATGCTTTCGAGGGCGGTTGCCGCCGACTGCGCAACCGATGGGTCGTCACCCTCAAGCGCTCGAACCAGGGCCGGGCCGGCGGAAAACCGCATTGCTGCCGCCTCCGACCAGCGCTGCCGGGCGACCAGGTGGCTTGCCCGCATGCCGTACGACGACGGTTTCCACCCGATTTTGTCGAGGGTTGCCGCCGCCAACTGTCGAATCCGTGGTTCTTTACCCAGAATAGCATGTTCGAGGGCGGGAAAGGCAACTTCGCCGAGTGCCTCCGCCTCGTCCCATCGCTGCGCGGCCACCATGTACCAGCCGGTCATCTCAGCGTCTTGCGGCACTCTATTGAGGGTTTGCAGGAGGTGTGCCGCCCCATGGCGGACGTTCGGATCGATGTGTCGAAGGGCTCGTTCCAGGGCGGGAATGGCCAGCCTCCGGTTGTTCTTATGTTCGAGTGTTGCGACTGCAACTTCGCGCACAATCTCGTTTTTGTTTCCAAGGACATCGACGAGGACCGCAATTGCGTCCTCGTCGCAGATTGCCGCAAGCTCCTCGGCGGCGGCCCGCGCTACAACGGTTGTCGCATCATCGTTGAGCAGAAACTCCAGCATTGGAACAATCTGGTTGTCTCCCCAGATCGTACCGAGTGCGCGCACCGTGGCCCGCCGCACAGACCACTCACCGTCCTGAAAGACGAGCGCCAGCGCAAACACGTGCAGCACTCCGGCGAACAGCGCCGGAAGTTCTGACCGGTCCGGATGGGTGGCGGCAATTTGAGTGAGCGACCGGAGTTCCGAGAGGACTACCCGCGTAGCCCGTTCCTCAAGAGCGTCGACCCGTGCCCGATCGATGGCATGTCCGCGCGATTGCTCAACCAGTCGTTGCAGCGGATAGTTTGGCAGCGCATTAAAGAGCACCTGCGCGTGATGTCGGACCAGCAACTCGATCTTAGTGTACTGAAGCTGCGGTAAGAGCGATCGATTTCGGCGACGGCGAACTTGTGGCATAGGGCTCATCAGAATCCTCCGGTCGAAACCCGCCGGCCGGCGGGAACAAACTGGGCAGATTGTTCTGCACTCCATTGCATAATACCTGCCGGAATTGTCCATTGCATATCGTCAGAATATTTATCCGGGATGTGTCGCAACCGGAAATGTTTCGAGATGCGCTTCCCAAGGAGAAATAGTCGCTTGTCGGGTGATCGTTACAGGTGGGCGAAAGAATTGGCCGGTGCTTCGCGGTCCATCGGAACGCGAGACACCGACCTGTCGTACGACCCTAATTGTCGGCGGCATCGGCCGACGCCTTCAGGTTGTTCGCGTATGTCCGCCATCGGTCGACAATGAATTCGACCGGATCGGATGCCGGTTTGTGGCCGGTCGCAGTTGGAGCTGCCGCTGCGGTATGTGTCCAGTGCGGCGCAGCCGGCATCGCAAATGGAACCGGTGACGTCCGTACGACGGACACTACCGTCGAGAGAATCAAGGTGGCGGCCGCCAGTGTGGCGATGCCGGCTTGAAAGCGGCGCGACCGCTCGATCTGCCGCAAAGTCAGTAACCGGCTGCGATGGGACGGGCCGAACATTCCACCAACATCGGCGCGGTCGATGGCGCCGCGCGCAATGTAGAGTCGGATCGCTCGCTCGGATACACCGGTAAGACGCGAAATCTCGGCCAGGGTCCACGACGGATCTTCTCGGTCCGAGCCCCCGATGTGCCAATCGTCGGATGGACTGCGCAAATCGCCGCGCTGCGGCTGCCGGCTTGGCCTGCTCAGTTGGACGTTTGTCGTCCATGTTGCTTCTCGATACATGGCGTTCCCTCCACTGCGAGCTAACACAGATGTTTGACGGTCTTACTCTGTCGGGCGTTCCCCACGTTGCGGGCTTACGGACATAATCAGACGGCATTGCTTTATCCGGTTTGCGTTTCCGCGCGAAACGCATCGAGTTTGCAGCGCCGCCGTCGAGACACGCCGTCCCGGGGTTCTAACCGGCTGCTGACCGGGTTTCGAACCCAACGCCATTGTAGGACCCGCGTCTGATACAACTCTGAAAACCGTAGTTGGTTTTGGGCGGCCGCAGGGGCATCAGGGTCGACGTCGTCTCGGAACTTTGACAAGGGGATTCCGGGTATGCTATACTGATCCGATGTCGGTACAAACGATCGTCCAACTGCATATCTGGCTGGTAATGGCGCCGGCGCTGGCGGGTTGGGCGCTTGTTGCTTCTGTTCCCGCTCGGTGCGTGACACAGTTCGCGCAAGGCTGTTACACCGCTCCCCTCGCTGCGCAGCGCGCCCGCCGTTCCGGCCGCTCGATCGTTGCCGTCGCATCCCACCGGTACATTCCCGGTCAAAGCGGCGCAGTTATGCGGAGAGTGCCGGGCGACAGCTTTCTGCGACCTTCAAAAACCGTCTTGTCCGTAGACGCGCGAGCCCCATAGCCGGCAACTCAATCGAGGAAGGACTCGACGTCTTCCCGACTCGTCGACTTGGATCTTCCGGTGTGAACGCGGAACCCGATCCGGCCGGCGTATGGCACTCCGAGCCGCGGATCTGGCCGCCTGGATTCCACGCTGTCTTTACTCTCGAACGAATTGTCGAGGTTCGACTGTAATCATCTCTCATCACGCACCCTGGATGCGGGGATTTTATTCCGGAATTTCGTGCCGTTTGTCCTGTAACACCGTTGCTGCGCGCGATGCGACGCACGGAGATTTGAGGAACGAGAACATCCATGCAGTTTTTACGTAAACTATTCGATAATAATGAGCGCGAGGTCCAGCGCTATCGCAAGGTCGTCGAGAAGATCAATGCTCTCGAGCCTGCCATGAAGAAGCTGAGCGATGACGAGCTTCGAGCCAAGACGCTTGAGTTTAAGGAACGTGTCCAGGTGAGCATGGACGAGGCCTGCAAGCGTTATGACAGGGAATGGGACGACCTCGACCGCGAGGAGAAGCGCCTTGTCACCGATGCCGGCCTGGACCCACTCGTCGTCGAGGCTTTTGCAGTGGCGCGTGAGGCAGCCGTGCGGACCCTTGGCATGCGTCCCTTCGACGTGCAGTTAGTCGGCGGAATGGTGCTGCATGACGGCCGCATTGCCGAGATGCGCACCGGTGAAGGCAAGACGCTGACCGCCACCATGCCGATTTACTTGAATGCGCTGACCGGGCGCGGGGTGCACCTGGTGACCGTGAACGACTACCTGAGCAAGGTCGGCGCGGTGACGATGGGGCGTCTCTACCATTTCCTGGGCCTCTCCGTGGGCATTATCCAGGGCCAGAGTGCGGAGACCGGAGATATTGGCGGCTCTTATATTTTCGATCCGGATTTCCGCCATCCGGACCCCCGATACGACTTTGCCCGGCCAGCCGAGAGACGCCGCGACGCGTACCTGTGCGACATCACGTACGGAACAAACAACGAGTTCGGTTTCGACTACCTGCGCGATAACCTGGCGGTGCCCGGACAGGAGCTAAACCAGCCCGAGCTGGTCTTCGCTATCGTCGACGAGGTCGACTCCATCCTGATCGACGAGGCTCGCACACCCCTGATCATTTCCGGCCAGGCCAAGTCGACCAACGAGCTCTACGTCAAAATGGACCGCGTCATCCGCCAGCTTCGGGAGGAACGCGACTTCACCATCGAGGAAAAGGAGAGAACCGCCGTCTTCACCGATGACGGCCAGCGCCGCGTGGAGCTGGCTCTCGGGATTAACAACCTCACAGACTCCGAGAACATCTCGCTCATGCAGCACGCGACAGCGGCGCTCAAGGCCCACACCGTGTACCGAAAGGACATCGACTACCTGGTTCGGGAGAACGAGGAGGGCAAGAAAGAGATCGTCATTATCGACGAGTTCACCGGGCGCCTCATGTTCGGCCGCCGCTGGTCCGACGGCCTTCACCAGGCCGTCGAGGCCAAGGAAGGAGTCAAGATTGAGAACGAGAGCCAGACACTCGCCACGATCACCTTCCAGAATCTCTTCCGCCTCTATCCCAAGCTGGCCGGCATGACCGGAACGGCGAAGACCGAGGAGGACGAGTTCCGCAAGATCTACGCGCTCGATGTCGTTACAGTCCCCACAAACCGGCCGATGATCCGTATCGACAATCCGGACATGATCTATAAGACCGAAGAGGCGAAGATGCGAGGGATCGCCCGCGAGATCCTCGGTCTGTACACGCGACAGCAACCGGTGCTCGTAGGTACGCGGTCCGTGGAATCGTCCGAACGAGTCTCCGATCGCCTCCGTTTCGACCGCCTCGAAATGCTGGCGCTGACCGATCTCATGCGCATGAAGCTCGAGAACGCGAAGTTGAACAAGACACAGTACCTTCAGTACAGCGATCTGATCAACCAGAAGCTCACGACTCTCACGGCCGGGAAGCTGGCCGACGTCGCGCGGGCTCTGGATATGCCGCCGTCGATGTCGGACCCGCGGAATGTCGATGCGGTCGCTTCTCTCCTGGAGGTCAAGCGGGACAATCGCACCTACCTTGACGAGGCCCTCAGCCACGGCATCCCGCACAATATTCTGAACGCGAAGTATCACGAGAAGGAAGCCAGGATCATCGCCGATGCCGGTCGCAAGGGCGCGGTGACGATCGCGACCAATATGGCGGGCCGCGGCGTCGACATCCTGCTCGGCGGCACCATCGTCAGTGACCTGCAACAGGAGGGCGAGGAAGACGCGCATGAGTACCGGCGCGGGGGACACCCCACGGTAGGCCTGACTCCGGTCGGCGCGCTTGGCAGCGCGGAGCACCAGAAGGAAGCCGATGATGTGCGCTCGGTGGGCGGTTTGTTCGTTCTCGGTACCGAGCGGCACGAATCCCGGCGTATCGACAACCAGTTGCGCGGCCGCTCCGGCCGCCAGGGCGACCCGGGAGCATCGCGGTTCTTCGTCTCGATGGAGGACGAGTTGATGCGAATCTTCGGTGACAAGTCGAACTCGCCGCTGCTCGCCAGTTGGGCGGAAGATCAGGCGATCGACGCGCCGCTGTTGTCCCGCATGATCGAAAATGCGCAGAAGAAAGTCGAGATGCACTACTTCGACATGCGCAAGCACACCCTCGACTACGACGATGTCATGAACATCCAGCGCGGGCAGATCTACGCCGAGAGACGCCGCATTATGATGGGCGCCGATTTGCGTGCCACGATCGCCCACTACCTCGAAGATGCGGTTCTCGCGGACATCAATAATCATGCCCCGGAGTCGTTGTCGGTCGACGAGTGGAACCTCGACGGCCTCTATCAGAGCCTCAACCAGCTCTTCCCACTGGCCAACTATGTGTCCCTCGAGGACATCAAGGGGAAGCGCCGCAACGAGATGGAGGAGATGCTGGTCGACGCGGCCCAGCGGTCTTACGCGGACAAGGAAGAGCTGTTCCGTCAGGTCATTGGCGAGGAGGAAGGCGTGGGCGAACTGCGCTCCTTCGAGCGCCGGATCATGCTCCAGTCCCTGGATCGTTACTGGATGCAGCATCTTGCCAATATGGACTACCTGCGGGAAGGCATTGGATGGCGCGGCATGTCCGGGACCGATCCGCTCGTGCTGTACCGCAAGGAAGCCCGGGACATGTTCGAGGAGATGACCAACTCGGCGCAGGAAGAGGTCGTCCGCGTGGTGTCGTTCCTGCAGATCCAGTCTGAGCCGAACACCCCGGAGGCGCCCCGAGAGTCCGGCGCACGCCCGCTCACCGCGGTAACCCCGCGCGCCGCGGCCCCCGAAGAGGAAATCGTCGGGTCCCGAGCGGAACGGCGTCGTGCCATGAAGGCGAAATCAAAGGGGCGTCGATTCTAGCCACGGTCCCTTAAAACGTCTGCCCGTCCATCTCCGGGTGCCATGCCCGTAGCTCTCGACGGGCATGGCGAACCCCATTTTGCGCAACTCGCGTTACACTTCAAGACGAAAGGTCCCGCGCCGCTATGGACGCCGCGTAGTAGCCGCACATGCCGTGGACGCCTCCGCCGGGCGGGGTCGACGCCGAACAGAGGTAGAGACCGCGGACGGGAGTGGCCCAGGGCACGAGGCTCAGGGACGGGCGGGCCAGGAGCTGGCCGATATCGAGGACGCCGCCATTGATGTCGCCGCCAACGAAGTTGGCGTTGTAATGCTCCAGGTCCGCGGGAGTGAGCACATGACGGGCCAGGATGCGATCGCGAAAACCTGGGGCAAAGCGCTCGATCTGAGCGTCGACGGCGTCCGCGGCATCGCCGTCGTAGCCGGACGGCACATGGCAGTAGGCCCAGAGGGCCTGATGCCCGTCGCCGGCGGTTCGCTCCGGGTCGAAGAGCGATTGCTGGGACACCAGCACGAAGGGCGTGGCCGACGCGTGACCGGCCCGGGCCGCCGCTTCGGCGGCGGCGATGTCGGCGCGGGTCGGGCCCAGGTGAAGCGTGCCAGCCCTCACGCAGTCCGGATCGCGCCACGGCACGGGACCGTCGAGGGCGTAGTCAACCTTATACGCCGCCGTTCCGTAACGGAACCGCCGCAGGCGGCTGCGATAACCGGCGGGTAATCGCTCTCCGGCGATGCGCGCGAATTGCCGAGGACCGAGATCGCACAGGACCACACGCGACTCAGGCAGCTCATCCAGCGACTCCACCGGTGCACTCGTCAGGATCTCCCCGCCGCACGACCGAATGAGCGACGCAAGTGCGTCGACAATGGCCTGTGATCCTCCGCGCGCCATTGGCCAGCCGGAGGCGTGGCCCGCAATCGCCAGCACCAGGCCGAAGGCCGCGGTCAACGGCCGGTCGAGCGGGAGAAACGCATGGGCCGCCATGCCCGCAAAGAGGGCTTTTGCCCGGCCGCCCTGAAAACTGAGGTCGCTCAGCGCCCTCGCCGGCAGCAGAGCCGGCAGCCCGAACCTTGCGAGGCCGAGGGGATAGCCCGCCAGGCGCCGCGGGTCGAGAAGGGCCGCACTGAGGGCGTCCCAGTCGGGGGTCAGCGCCTCCATCAGCCTTCGATAACGACCGGCATCGACACCACCGCCGAGCGTTTCCGCGGTCGTGGCGATCGAGCGGTGAAGGAGGGCGGGAGGGCCCTGATCGAAAGGGTGGGCGAGCGGAATAGGTGGGTGCACCCAGCTCAGCCCGTGCTGCTCGAGGGGGAGCGTGCGCAGGTACGGCGAACCGGCGCCGAGCGGATGGATCGCGGCGCATACATCGTGGCGTAGTCCCGGGAGGGTCAACTCCTGCGTCCGGCACCCGCCGCCAACCGTGCCGGCAGCCTCGACCACCAGCACCGATGCGCCCCTTCGCGCCAGAAACGCCCCCGCCGCCAGCCCATTGGGCCCGGCTCCCACGACAACTGCATCGTAGCGTCCCCGGACCACCCGGTCTCGAATCGTCCCGCTCTTGCTCATGCCCGTGATTGTACCTGGCCGACCCGACTGGCTACGCGGCGCGATCTGGTACCATCTGTCAAACTTATGCCTCTCGAGCCCGGATAATTCACGTCCTGTCGTGAAACAGGCGTCTCGCCTGTTATCTGAGGTTTTCGCGAATAATCCAGGCAAGGCCCTCGTGGCAATGGAAAGTCAAGGAGCGCAGGCATGCATTCCAGCCCTAACATCGTGGTCCTGGGAAGCTGCAATACGGATCTCGTCGCCTACACGGCCAGCCTTCCCGGACCGGGCGAGACGGTGATCGGGTCCCGGTTCCTGACGGCCGGCGGCGGCAAGGGGGCCAATCAGGCGGTAGCGGCGGCGAGGCTCGGCGGGTGCGTGACCCTGATCGCCCGAGTCGGCCAGGACGGCTACGGCGACATCGCGTTGCGGCAGTTCGAGCTGGATGGGATCGATACGTCGCGCATTGTCCGCGACCCGGAGGCTTCGACCGGGACGGCCATGATCTGCGTCGCCACGTCGACCGGAGAGAACTCGATCATTGTCATTCCCGGCGCAAACGGGCGGCTGAGCGTGAGCGATGTCGAGGACAACGCCGATGTCATTCGGTCCGCGGCCATACTGTTATGCCAGTTGGAATCGCCGATCGAGACCGTCGCTGCGGCTCTGGAAATGGCGCATGGCGTGGGTGTAACGACCATCCTCAATCCCGCACCTTCCCGCGAATTGCCGTCCGGCCTGCTGGGGAACGTCTCGATCCTGACGCCAAACCGTGGCGAGGCCACCGCGCTCACGGGAGAATCGACCGTCGAGCGGGCTGGAGCCGTATTGACAGCGGCCGGCGCCGAATCGGTCGTCATCACCCTCGGCGTCGACGGCGCGCTGCTCGTCACCGGCGGAACAACCGTCCAAATTCCAGCCGTCCTCGTAGCGAATGTCGTCGACACGACTGCGGCCGGCGACTGTTTCAACGGCGCCCTCGCCGTCGCCGTTGTCGAAGGGAAGTCCCTCGCCGCCGCCGTCGAGTTCGCCCGGGTCGCCGCCGCCATCAGCGTCACCCGCGCCGGCGCCCAGCCGTCGCTTCCCACGCGCGCCGAAGTCGACAACTATATCGCGATCGCGAATTCCGCACGCTGACATATAGCGTTTATAATCACTCGAACGTGCGACGAGTTTGGCTGCTACCCGTCCCTGCCTGTCATCTGAGATGTTCGTGAATAATCCAGGCTTGAGGCCGCGAGCATGACCTTTCGCTTGCGAGCACCGAGCAACATACTGTTGCCTCCCGATTTTGGCTGCGACTGTGCCGCGCTGTTTACTTGACCGACATCACGCTGCACGGAGCAGCCATGGATATCGCATGCGCGGTGCTGCCGAGAAACCGGTCGGAGAGCACCGAGTGTGCGTGGTACCCCACCAGCAGCAGGTCGCAGTGAACGTGCCTCGCATGATCGACAATCGACGAAACTTCGCTGCCGGTGACGAGCGAGCAGCACAACTCAATGCCGGCCTCGCGGGCGAAGTCCGCCGCTTCCTTCTGCAGGCCGGCGTAGTAGGCGCCCCGCTGGGCCGTGATATCCTCGAGCATGGTGACATCGGAGTAGACACCATAGGGACCCACCGCAGTAAGATATGGCGGCAGTCCTTCCTCCACGGTGATCGTGGAGAGCGACGCACCCGTGCATTTCGCCATGTCGATCCCGGCCTGAAGCGCCTTCCGGGACTCCGGCGACCCGTCATACGCAACCAGAAGTTTGTTGAACATACCCGCCTCCTTTCCCTTTGAATTCATTATTCCGCAGCTATCACCCGTTCTGTTGGCGCGGCCGGCCGCTTCGGAACGCGGAGCAGCGGAATGAGCAGAAGGCACCCCACAAACAACAAGCCGATCCAGAGGAAGATGTAGTCGTAGGCCAGCATGGCCGCCTGGCGCTCGACCATCCCGTCCATCGCCCCCATGGCCGCCCGACGTGCGTCGACCATGCTCGATCCGTGCTGCGCGAACACGCCGGCAATTCCCGCGATACGCTGCATGAAGGCCGGATTGGCCGCGTTCGCGTTGGCCACCAGGTCGACACGCGCCTGGTCGACGTGTCGGGTGAGCAGTACGACGACGTACGCGGTTCCGAACGAGCCGCCGAGCTGGCGAATGAGGTTGTTCAAGCCGGTCGCGCTCGTCATCAGGCGTTTCGGGACGTTTGACAGCGCCGCCGTCGATAGGGCCACGAATACCAGGCCGAAGCCGATGCCCTGGAGGATCTGCGGGACCAGGATGTCATGTGCGCCGGTTTGGAGCGTGAACTGGCCCATCATCCACTGGGTGTACGACGTCAAACAAAGGCCGGTCCCGATCATCACCTTCGGGCCGAGCCGGTTGTAGAGCATTCCCGCGACCGGCATCATGAAGATCATGGCAAGGGATCGCGGCATCAGGAACATGCCGGACTGCATCGCCGTGTAGCCAAGCAACGTCTGCATGTACTGCGGAAGCAGGAACAGGGAGGCGAACAGCCCTATGCCGAGGATTCCGCCGATGATGGTGCCCGACGTGAACGTTGCGTCCTTGAGCACGCGCAGGTTGACCGCCGGCTTGTCGTATGTCAGCTCCCACCAGACAAACGCAACGAGCGTCACCGCCGCGATCAAGCTCAGCCAGCAGATGAAGTTCGATTGGAACCAGTCGTCCTCCTGGCCCTGCTCGAGAACGGTCTGGAGGGCTGCCAGCCCGACAGCGAGTAGGCCGATTCCGGCGAAGTCGATCGGCTCGCGTCGGCTGCCGTGCTCGTAGCTGGGGTCGTGCAGGTAACGCAGCGCGACCAGGAACCCGATTACGCCAATGGGCAGGTTGATGAAGAAAATCCACGGCCAGGAATAGTTGTCCGTGATCCATCCGCCAAGGGTCGGCCCGATCGCCGGGCCAAAGAGGACCACGAACCCGAACAGTCCCATGGCCATACCCTGTTCCTGCGGCGGAAATGCTTCTCGGAAAATTGCCTGCGCGAGCGGCTGAAGCGTGCCGGCCCCCATCCCCTGGACGATACGCCAGGCGATCAGCTCGACAAGCGTGTGCGACAGCCCGCACATCATTGAGGCGAACACGAAGAGCGTCAGGCTGGTGAGGTAGACGCGCTTCCGGCCGAATCGCACCGACAACCAGTTGGTGAGCGGCATCAGGATGACGACCGAGATCATATATCCGGTGGAGATCCAGGTGATCTCTTGCTGGGTGGCGCCGACATTTCCCTGGATGGTCGGCATCGCAACATTGACGACCGACATGTCGATGGCGCCCATCAGGACGCCGAACATGACCGTCATCGAGATGAGCCACTTGTTCGTCGCCGGATCGGTCGCAGCCGCGCGCGGCGCTGGTGTCGGTTCCGGCATCGCCGCCGGCTGCCCGCGCGCCGGGGCGCGGTGATTTGTGTTCGGACGCACCGTCAGGTCCGCCATAAGTCAACCTCGATGTGTTGCCGTCTCATGATGTGACGGCTGTGAGCCGGGCGGGTCCGTTTCCCGATGGGCGGCATCGATCTTGCCGAGCAGTTCGGCGAGTGCGCGACGCTCGTCGGAATTCAGGACACCAAGCCAGGAACTATAGCGCCGCGCTTGCTGCGGCATGTACTCGTCGAGAAACCGCCGGCTGCGGTCCGTGAGCCGGATGGTCAGGGCCCGGCGGTCCTGCGGGTGCCGCCGGCGCTCTACAAATCCGTCGCGCTCGAGGCCGTCGAGAAGTCCGGTCACGGTCGCCGGGGTCACTCCCAGTCCCATTGCGATCTCGGTCGGCCCGGGCTCGTCGCGCCGCATCATCTCCTCATTGATCAGAAACGCCAACACGTACAGCTTGCCCTGCGAGAGCCCGTGGCACTCCAGATGTTCCTGCCGTATCACATCGAGCGAGCGAGCGATGCCCTGCAGACTGGCGACCAGCTCGCCCATTTCCGGGTCGAATCCGCGGTACCGCTGCGACAGGTTCTTGAGCAGCTCGGCCTTGTTCGCGAAAAAAAACGATAACGCCCGTGAGTTCATTCTGGTACCTTATTATAAGGCGGCTAATTATATTTTGTCAAGGGTAGAAGCTGTGGACGTGATGACCCACCAGGGACGTGGTTGCTACGAAGCGCTGTAGTGGACGCATTGCGAGCAGTCCAGCCAGCTCTCATGCGGAATATCCGCGAGTGCACCGGGAGCGTGACCTCGTTGGAAGACGGGTCGATACAGGATTTCCCCTTTCGGGTATTTAATGCCGCACGAACGACAGTTCGCGTCTTCCGGCAGTATCGCCGGAACGTAGCCGCTGATAACCCATCCGGAGTGCCCGAGGTGCGTCGCGAGGGATTCCAGGGCAGCACGAACCGTTAACGACTTGTTGCCGTGATAGTGGGAATCGGACATCCCATTGAGGAGCTCGACTGATTATCACCACATCGTGGCTGCCCGTGCCGCGCATGCCCAAGGTACTCCAGTTGTCGACGATCACGGCCTCGATCGCCGGGCAAGTGATCGAG
>JBKQWH010000447.1:0-19201 GCA_052139635.1 Capsulimonadaceae bacterium | reverse complement strand
CGCCGTCTGCCTCGATACCTGCCACCTGCTCGCGTCGGGTTACGATATCCGTGACGCGGACGCTTACGATGCCACGATGGCGGCCTTTGACGAGATCGTCGGTCTAGCTCACCTGAAAGTCGTTCATGCGAACGATTCTCAGAAGCCGCTTGCCAGCCGGGTTGACCGCCATGCGCACATCGGCGAGGGAGAGGTCGGACTTCAGGCCTTCCGGATCCTGGTCAACGACCCCCGTCTGAGAGGACTGCCGATTATTGTCGAGACGCCCGACGCGGAGACCATGCATGCGGTAAACGTACAGCGTCTGCGGGATCTTGTCGACGCGGACACGCCATAACCACTCGCCGGCCTGCAACCTGAGGCATGGCTCGCGGGTCGTATGAATGAAGTTCTCGATTCGACAGAGAGTCGGGCTCTTCGGGAGGTCCACGATGCTCAAGAAAATTCTCGGCGGCCTGGCAGTGGTGGCAGTCGCCTACTTCGCGATCAGGCTTGTGTTCTTCGTGTTGGCGCTACTGACCCATCTTGTTATCTCCATAGTGGGTCATGCGCTGATTATCGTAACCACGATCATCTGGATCGTTGCCCTGATCGACATTGCCATGCGCCGCTTCGACAATACAGGAACCAAGGTTCTCTGGTTCTTACTGGTGTTATTTACACAGATAATCGGGGCGGTCCTGTACTTCCTGTTCGGCCGGCGCGCGGCTGCTGCCGCGTACTGATCGACCCAGGCGCCCCAGCGTATGACGAGAGCCGGCTTCGCTTCGCGGAAAGGCATTTAATGCGTGGCGGAGATTAGCAACCAGATTGACGCTACCCCGCGACTCGTCAACATGCGACGGTCTTGCCCGCCTGATGAGGACTCCTTGCCGGGCGGGCCTTTCGCGGGCGCTTCAGACGTGGCAGACCGTCTGCTTGACTGGTTCGATGCCAATAAGCGTGACCTGCCGTGGCGCCGGTATGCCAGCAACCCATACGCCGTCTGGGTTTCCGAGATAATGCTGCAGCAGACTACCGTCGCAGCGGTCGTGTCGTACTTCGAGCGCTGGATGGAGCATTTTCCAACGATCGCGGATCTAGCCGATGCCCCGATCGACGATGTCCTCAGACTCTGGGCGGGACTCGGATACTATGCTCGGGCTCGAAATCTGCATCGAGCCGCGCAACTGGTCATGCGGCGGCACGCGGGCGTTGTGCCGCGCGACCCGGATGCGCTTCGGTCGCTGCCGGGAATCGGTCCGTATACGGCAGGCGCCATCCTCTCGATCGCCTACAACCTGGACGAACCCGTCGTCGATACCAATGTTACGCGGGTCCTTACCCGCCACTACGCGCTCGACGGAGATCCGAAGGCCGACTCCGCCATACAGGCAGCCCTCTGGGACCGCGCGGCGTCCCTCATACCGGCCGGCCACGCGTCCGAATTCAACCAGGCGTTGATGGATCTCGGCGCTACAGTTTGCGACTCGTCGACCCCGCGCTGTTTGTCCTGTCCCCTGCAGTGGACGTGCGCCGCGCTCAAGTTCGGAGATCCGACTGCCTTTCCGCGTTTTGCACGCGCCGGCCGGTGGGAGTCGCAAGAACACGTCTCGGTCGCCGCGGACAACGGCGCAGGGCAAATCATGCTCGCACGTCGTGCGGTCTCCGAAAGCCTTTGGGGCGGCCTCTGGGAACTTCCCCGCGCCGTCCGCGTTTCCGGTGAAACACTGGAGGAGTGTGCCGCACGCGCACTTCACGAAGGCCTCGGATGGGGAGAGACCGTAGCAGTACGCGCCTTCGGCACGCTGAACCACGTAGTGGCCAGGCGCAAGATTGCGCTGCACGGCATGATTACCCGCGTACCGACCGACTGTCCGGTAAACGCGCCTCGTTCGGCCGCATACGACAGCGTCGCCTGGACGGCGCCGGATGACCTTAACGACTATGCCATGGCAACGCCGCAAGTCCGTTTACTCGGTCTCCTCACGCGTTACCGGAGCCAGGGCAGCCTCGATCTATTCTAACCCTGACCGTCGCGGGCCCGTTGCAATCGGAGAACCCGACTTGGTGGAGGCAGCAGATATGCCGGACGGTTCACTGCGGGCAACTGAAACTCGTATCGACGTCGCACTCGCGATCGTCATACATCCGGCCGGCGATCGCGTCCTGATTGCACGGCGGCCGTCGGGGGTTCATCTGTCCGGGTTTTGGGAGTTCCCCGGCGGCAAGGTTGAGCCCGGCGAGGCGCCGGCCCATACAGCCGTCAGGGAATGTCTCGAGGAAACGGGCATCGCCGTCGCGGTTCGCGAAGCGTGGCCGCCCCTCGATTTTGACTATCCGGACCGCTCGGTAAAACTACATCCTTTCCTTTGCGACACTGCCGAGGGCCAGATCGAACCACATCAAAGTCGACCAGGAGGTGGACGTGAGACGGTGTGGGTAACGCGTGCCTCGCTGGCCAGTTTTAAGTTTCCAGCCGCAAATTCGACACTGCTAAAACGATTATATGATCATTGGGACTGAAATCCACCCGATGTTTCACAAATTACCACGATTTATGCGGCGGAAAATCGTCTGTTGGGCGTTACAATATAACAGACCTTAAGAATTCGTGACTGATTCGGGAACAAAACGAAACCCGGTTCCGTCATACCTGCTAGTATCATTGTGACTCCTACTCGGTTAGGACGATCCAGGACGGCCACGCGTTTATGTTATGTTAGTTGCATGCGAACGCGGCACAGCCCTGGACTGGCGTCGAGCGGCCATTGACTGTCCGCGACCCTGAGGTTTTTGGGCAGTCAAGTGCGAGGCAGCACACTCTAATCCGCATTAATCACGAAAGGAATTTGCAAAAGTCCGGAAAGCCTGCTCGCACACGTTCTCTTCGATTCGTTTTGCTACCGGCGAGTTCCAGCCGACCCGGCTTACATGATTTTTGCAAACGATATAACTCGTGATCATGGGAAACCGACAACTCAAGTTGTCTTGTTTAGATTATCGAGAGTAATCCGAGCGACCTTATAATCGCCCGTCCCGGACGGGATCATACTTGTTCCAGAGTCACATGTGAGTGGAGTCATCCTCTCCATAATCGCAGAGGCGAAGTACCATGGTTTGTTCATATTGCCAGACCAAGAACGCGCCGGGAGCATCTGTCTGCACACATTGCTACGTGATCTTGCGTCTCGCGGACAGCACAAAACGCACCAGGCACAGGAGTGTGCCCCGTAGCTTTTGGATGCGCTGGCTCATCATAGCTGCAGCCGCCATCGCCGGAGGTGTCGCCAGTTGGATACTTGTCGGGCCGGAACCGATTCATAAGCGGCTGCTGGGCGCCGGCATCGGTGTGCTCGTCGGCGGCGGGGTTCTCTTTTTCGTAAGCGGTGCCCGCGTTCTTCTCTATACCTACATCAATCGCAGGAAGCTCGGAAAGTTACAGGGCAGGATCCGTCGTGCGCTTACGGAAGCACAGGAGAAATACGAGCAGGAGTTGGAAGAGCACCAGGAGCCGCGGCGAGTTCGCCTGCACTTTGCCATTGCTCACCTCCTTCAAGACGAAATCGATAAGAGCATACAGGAGTTTCAGCAGGCGCACAAGCTGGGCGCTTGCGAAAGTAACCTGTTTAACAATGCCGGTGTGGCACTGGCACGCCGCGGCAAACTCACGCAGTCCGTCGAAATGCTGCAAAAGGCGATATCCCACAATGGGCACAAGGGGCAGCCGCATATTAACCTCGCCCATGTCTATCAGTACGCGGTGGCGGATGAAGAGGATCTTCTTATCGAGCGCGCACTGGCCGAAGTCGATACGAGCATCGAGACGGACGGCGAGTTGCCAGTTCACCTGCACCGGCGCGGACTGATCCTCCTGCGTGCCAATGAGATCGACGAGGCAGTTGCACTGTTTCGCCGGGCGATGGAACTGGCTTCCACGGGAAAGACAACCTTCGCCGGCGGCGACCAAACGCGGCTGCTACAGGCCGACTCGCACACAAACATCGGGTTGGCAATGCACGCGAAGACCGATATCCGCGCCGCGGTCATGCACTTTCAACTTGCGCTGCGAGCGGATAACGGCCACGGCCGTGCCCTCTCCGATCTTGGCGTCATGTTCCTGCTCCAGGGGGACGACGCCGAGGCGCTTCTCACCCTGCAGAAGGCCGTCCATGTTGACCCGAAGAGCGCTCCGGTTCGCAACAATCTCGGCTACGCGCTGTGTCGAGCGCACAGTATCAACGACGGCATTCGCGAGTTCCGCGAGGCCATCCTCCTCAATCCCAGCCTGTACGAGCCTTACTACAACCTCGGAAAGGTTTATCTCGACGCGAACCTGCTTGAGCCAGCGGAGAAGAACCTAACGAGAGCGTATCAGATAAATCCACGATCATGGGAAATCCTGGTCGCGCTAGCCGTCGTTCGCATCCGTCAGGAAAACTGGCAGCAGGCAGTGGAGCTACTCCAGCACGCAGATAAGATGGGTCCGAACCAGCCTTTGATCCTGAACAGCCTGGCGACCTGCCACGCCATCGACGGAGATTATGTGATGGCACAGGAGGTGTTGCAGCGAGCCGTGGCCATTGATGAGGGTAACGACGAGATCCACGCCCAGCTTGGATGGGTTTACTTGCTGCAGGACAATGTCGCAATGTGTGCAAACGAGATGGCGGTTGCCATTCGCCACAACAGCGAAGTGGCGGAATACCACAACAACTCCGGTCTTTGCCACATTGGCCGTGGCGCCTTCGATCCCGCAATATCGAGCTTTCGCAGGGCTCTGTCGATCGACCCCGAGTGCATCAAGCCGCATTACCATCTAGGGTACGTCTACGCACTCCAGGGAAAGCGCGATCTCGCCATTAAGGAATGGGAGGTCAGCGTCAAAATCGAGGACAAGTTTGTCGACGTTCATGTCAATCTTGGCGTGGCCTATTTCCAGAAAGGGCAGTACGAGCTTGCAGTTCATGAGTTTAAGAAGGTGATTGCCGCACGTCAGGAACAGATGGACGACTTCTCGAACCTCGGCCTTGCACTCGCAAAACACGGCATGGAGATCCGAAAGGCGAGCAATGCGCGAGGCGACGCAAAGTACAAGGAGTCCGTCGATCGCCACCGACTAGCAATCGACATGTTTAATCGTGCCATCTCACTTGAGCCGAACAACGTTATGCTGCACTCAAATCGCGGACTGGCCTGCTATTTTGCGAATCAGGCGGAAGAGGCCGTCCAGGAGTGGGCTGCCGTGACCCGAATCGACCCGAGTTATGCGCGACGACGTCAGAAAGTGATGCAGTCGGAGTTCGACGAGACCGCCGTGAAGTTCACCGAGTTGAACATTATGGACCGGGCGGACCGAGTTCCGCCGCGCACCGCCGACCTGCTGTATCGACTGGCGCCCGGCTACGAGACCGAGGAGTGGCAGTTCGTCATCGACGATGAGGGACTTGTCGACGTACCGGAATGGGAGCGTAGATCCCGCCATATCGAGCGTGTGCTCAAGGCCCTCGCTGTCGAGTAGCCCCCCCTCAAGCAGTCTGGCGCCGATCGATCATACGTATCCGGCGCAACAGAAAGGCCCCGGCCGATTAATACGAGCCGGGGCCGTTTCAGTCTGTCTACTGAGCGCCGACGGTGGCCTTCGGCGGAGAATCCGTGGACTTCGTGCTCGCGTCCATCGGCGTCGTATCTGCACTCGCAGACGCCGCCCCAGCGCTCACTTGCGTCGATCCGCTAGTCGCAGGCGTCGTAGACCCGGAAGTCGATGTTGATGGGTCGGTATTTGACGACGAGTTTGAATCCGACGCCAACGCGTTGGACGGCTGGGATGCCGGAGCAGCGTTCGCGGCCACCGTCATCGCGACCGGCAGGCCCCCATCACCAGGAGTGCCTAAAGCGACCGCCGGAGCCTCCACACTCGTCGACGGGCTGAAAATCTTGATACCCCCGACTTCCACGCCCCATGTGCCCGAGAACGTAATTCGCAGATAGGCCGTTCCGTCCGGGAGCGGTTGTTTCTGAGTTACACTTACGTGGATTCGTCGGTCGCCGGACGCCGGAACGGGATCCGACGTGTTCAGTTCAACGGGAGCCCACACCTGGCCGTCTGTGGATGACTCGACCGAATACTCATCCTGGGCGCTGTCGTAGTACACTTCCAGGGAGAACGACGTGGCTTTCGGCACGTGATACTCAACGGTGCCGGCCGTGGGGCCGTGGCGCTGGATGCATGTTCTGTTATCGCACTTGCCGTCCAATTGCAGGCAATCCGAGTGCTGACTGGTCTTCGACCAGTCAGTGAGCGGATCCTCAAACGTATCGAGGGTGCGCGGGGCCTCTGCGTCAAGAGGTGTGGGCGTGGGTGTTGCAAAGGTGCCGTAGGCGATGCGCACATCTGCTATCGCCGGCGTGTCGGCAACCGTCTTCTGGTTCGGGTCACCCAACAGGTTAATACGTAGATAGTTGGTTCCGGCGGGGAGATCGGAAGTCGGCGCCCAGACCGACGAGAAGTGACCGGAGTTTGGATTTCCGAACGGTTCCGGCTGCGTGTACGCCATCTTGATGGGCGTCCATTCCTGGCCGTCGGACGACGCCTCTACCGACAACTGGCCGGTGATATCCCCTGAAAAGAATGTCGTAAAGGCAAGGCGGACGCTTCCCGCCAGGTTATACACTACGCTTCCAAAATCGGTTGTGGATCGCTTCGCACAATTCGCAATCCCATCATACTTGGCAAGCTCCATGTTGTCCGTATGACTGTCCGCCTGCGACCAGTCGTCGAACGGATCGGTCATCATCACAGCGCCCTTAATCGGCTTGACCGAGACCGATTCGGTCGCGACCGCCGAGCCGTCGCCCTTCAACCCGACCAGCCGGTAGCAGTAGTTCTGATTCTTAAGCCCCTTATCCACATAGTAGTTCGAGCTTACGTTCGAAGCAAGCGGCGTGTATGTCACACCTAAGTCATCGCTGCGCTTCACCGTATATGTAGATGCCGATTGGATGGGAACCCATTGAATCGAGGCCGTATCGCTCGCGGCCATCGCGGTCAGCCCGCCAGGTATCGATAGTGCCGGCGCTTCAACGGGTGCCGCTGCAGGCGTGGTGGGTGTTGTCGAGGAGCCCGGAGCTCCTGGTGCGCCCGGCGTGCCAGGCGTGCCAGGCGACGTAATTTCGGCATTCGGCTTCGTGGCGCCTTGAACTGTTACCAGATCGCCCGACCAGGCAATGGTTACCTGATCGATTTGCGGCGACCAGAAGGACGGGCCGGATGCTACAACCTTGAATACACCCGCTGGGATTGTAATCCGCACGTAATTGACCCAACCCGGGAGCGGATTCTGGGGCTTTAAGTCCTCACTTCGCCAGTCGTAGATGCCCGAAATGCCGTGGTTATTGAAATCCCACCACGTATTCGGATACCACGTCGTACCGTCCGCGGAAATATCTATCTTGATGGCCGGAGATGGGTATGCCCAGTAGGTGTAGTAGACGTCATAATTGCTGATTCCCTTAAAGTGATAAACGATACTGGCCTCGTTCCCATCCGTCCGTTGAAGGCGCGACGTTCTGCCTTCGAACCTCTGCGGGTTGTCGCTGGCGAACTTCCAGTTATCGGTATGGGACTCGATATGCGTGAAATCTGTGATCTTGTCCACCAGAATATCCGCTCGAGTCGGGCCGGGTGTGAGCGACAGGAACAGGGCGCCAGCCATAACGCATGCGCTCACTAAATTGCGAGTGCCTTGATTCAACGTGCCGAACTGTGTAGTCATGGTCATTGTCTCTTTGCCACTCTGGGCCGTAAAGGGTGATTATAACCATTATACGACGGATTAGAGAAGTTAAACGTTAACCTAACAAACAATTCTACATTCCTCTCGTACATATTCATACCAATTGTTATTGTCGATGGTCAGCAGCTATTCGTAAGAACGTGTTACAGCAGCGCTCTTTCGAAAACCCTGCGAGAGATCCCACCACTGAGAACTCTGGATGAGCATGCTCCGCACTCAGGCCAGCGCCCGAGTGTTGAAGAGTTCCGTACGTTCAGCCAGACCACGTGATATGGATACGTCCGGGACATATGATCCTTCTGTGTCACTAGATGGGCAAGAGGCCCTCCGTCAGGAACTCCAACTCGCTGCTCGGATGGTTCTTGTAGCGCTCCCAGCCCGGGAAACCACCCCAGGTGAAGGCCCGGCGAAGATAATCCAGGAAGAGGCCGCTGTGGCGCTCGCCGGTCAGGAGCGTGTCGGCTGCCATGTTCGGAAGCGTGATCGTGTAGCCTTCCTCGATCAGTTCGTCCGGGTCCGGCGCGGCCTTGTCGGCGTCGTACGGGCTGATAAAGAGGTCCAGCGGCGCAGTCTGAGATCGACGCTGCTCGATGCGCCATTGAATTCCGGCGGCGGTAGGGATGACCGCGAGCGGGTCGGCGAAAATCCCGGCCACGGAAGAGATATCCTCTCGAACACCGCGGTCCGCAGCCTGCTGGAAGAGGATCTTCGTGGCGCCGACTGTCAACTCGTCGCCGCTCGTCAACTCACGCCTCTGGTCGATTCGAACGCCGTTCACCTTGACGCCGTTCGTGCTGCCCATGTCGTGAACAGTGAACCTGTTCTCACGGTCGCGTTCGATGCGCGCGTGCTGCTTCGATACACGGTCGTCGCCCGGAAGTGCGATATCGTTCCCGGCGGCGCTGGTTCGACCGATCATTGTGATTGCTCGACGAAGCATGTGCTGTGTCTTACGGCCGTCCTGTCCATATACCAGAATCGAGGCGCCCGACGAATCCGGGTCCTGCATATAGCACAGGGTGGGATGTGATCCCGTGAAGTCAACCCGGCCGACCTCCTCGAGCCAGGCCCGCAGCGACAGCGGCACAAAAATACCCTGCCGTTCGAGTTTCTGTATGATCGCCGCGTCCTTTTCCGTCGGCGGCAGGAATACGTTCCTATCCTGCAAGTGGTTTACGGATGACGCCCCATATTGGCGCCCACTCTTACGCAGGTCTTCGAATATCTGCTTCATCGCGCCCAGGCTGGTATCCTTGGAGCTTGGAGCCGGCCGAGTGGATTCCTCAGGGAGCAGCACACCGGTGCGGCTGTAGAAGTGATAATTCATCTGGTCAAGCCGTTGGATCAACGTTTCCACGTTTTGACGAGCGCGGCGCATCGTCTCTCGGGCAACGCTGTACGCGTCCTCGAAGTACTCCGGATCTCGAACCCGCTGCTTCAGGGAGACGAGCTCGGTCCACACGGCCTCTCGGTCGCCGTCGCGATAGCGGCGCAGGAACTCACTTGGCGACGATCGCAGCACCGGTGGGCTTGTTGAGTAGATTGCCGGCCGCAAATTCTCCGGGCTCGGAGCAGGCGCCTCGCCGTCTCCGAATTTGCTGGCCGCTTCGGCATGCGCTGCCGCAAGCTGAGCCGACGACCGGAAATCCTCACCCGGTAAGCCGGGCGGGTATGGGAACCTAACGAAGATCGGCTGCGGGAACTTGGGAAACTTGATCAGGAGCTGCCCCTGTGGCAGCATGCGCAGCTTCGCCTTCATCTCCTCGGTCAACCCGGTATAGGTCGCGGTCTCCATTTCCGTGCTTTCCGTTCGGCCGAACATGAAGGTCGAGCTATTCTCGACGATCTGTTTCTCGACCGCCGACGCGAACTGCTCCGCGCCGAAGAGCACGAGCCCCAGGCTGCGGCCGCGCGCGGTCACGTCGACCAGGTGCGCCTTGAGCTCGGTATGATAATCCTTCGGTGCGAACTTATTGAGCTCATCGACGAACACGATGATGGAGTCGAGCCGTGTCGAGCGCGTCTCGAGCAACTGTGTGATATGCCGGATGCAGTGCCCGAAGACTAGCTTTTGACCGCCGTCGGACAGCATCTGGATGTCCACGACGAAAATATTATTCGCCCTCAGGTCGTCCCACGGAATGTCGTTTCCTTCCGCCTCCTCCGCTATAAGCCCGCGATACTGCACGGTGAACCGCCGCAGGTCGGCTTTCAGCTTGTGCCACGTCGCCGTCGGGAAGCCGCGCGGCCACTCGGTGAGGCCCGATTGCTGGAGCAGCTTGTCTATCCAGCCAATCATGCCCTCGTAGCTTAATATGGTGCCTCGCTCAATCTCCTCCTTGATGGCGTACCATGCGCCCTCCGTGTTGTTGTCCCATTCCGACGAGTTGAAGAGTGCCGGCAACTCCTGATACAACATGTTCAGGTCCCAGCGGAATGGCTCGATCGTTAGCTCGCGCAGGCTCTGCGTGCCGGATCGATGACGAGGGTGCGATGGTGCAAAGAATCGGGCCACGGTAAACCCTTCAATCGGCATTCCCAGAGTTTCGTACACTTTACGCGACCATGCATCATTGAGCAGACGCGTATTTGACTGATCCAGGTAAAGCAGGTCCTTACTCTTCACGTTCAACACGACCACGCCGATCTTCTTCGTGGTGTGGGTCAGCAGCGACTTCAGGCAAAACTCGAGCGCCGATGTCTTACATGCCAGGCCGGAAATGCCGGAGATATTCAGGTGCGCGGCTTCCGGACCGACCAGGTAATTCTCGTCGATCGACACCGGTGCGATTGTGCCGTCCGCGTTCTCGTAGATGCCCACCGGGATGGCGGCGCCGTGAAATGCAATCGCGCCTTTCGTGTCGACGATCCCGAACGCGAACTGAATGCCGAGCGACGTGGGGAAGTAGACCAGCGAGCGCGTGACCGGGCGGGTCTTTGACGACAGCGTCTGCACTACGGCGCAGGTTGCCACGATGACTTCCGAGTGATCCGACGCGCCTTGCACCGGCGATCCGTAACTGTGCTCATTATAATCCTGCGTGAACGTGTTCGATTCGCAAACGGAGTTCAGTTCGTTTACCGCGCCGAAGACAACTTCCCGTTCGTCATCCGAAAATGCGACCACGAGGCTGCCGATATCGATGGCGTGGGCTTCGGCAGCCTCCTTGGAGAGCCAGAAATGGAACCGGCCACTCGTATTGGGATGGTCCGGCGTCGACGCAGTCCGGCCAAGCACGCCGAAGTCGAAGTTGATCAGAGTCTTGACGAGCTCAGGATCGAC
Organism: Capsulimonadaceae bacterium; assembly: GCA_052139635.1. GTDB lineage: Bacteria > Armatimonadota > Armatimonadia > Armatimonadales > Capsulimonadaceae > JBKQWH01. The sequence goes on along the minus strand of JBKQWH010000447.1, from coordinate 8,143 downwards.
GCTTTGTTTCAAGTCACTCAGTGTACGTGCGCCGAGAGTGGTCTTCATTTTGCTTCATGTCCTCGAAAGGTAACTGTACGCTTCCCAAACCGGTTCGCGGCGGTGAGCCCCGTCGCAACGTCCCGGACCGCTGTACAGCGGCTGATTGCTGTGAATACCCTCTATCATACTGGAAATGGTGGCCATGAAGCAAGAGCCACCCGCTATGCCGGCGCGCCGTCGCGGCGAACTGAGAGGCAGGAGACCATTTCGTCCGAATTGAAGCACCGTTTGCCTGACGTGTCGAAGAGCGAGTATCCGTCCGTGTATACCGGCTGTCCTTCGGCGTCGAGGTCGAACCACACGACATTGCCCGCGATCTCCGTAGGTGTACCTTCGGTTAGCCGTATGAGTTTCCACTCCTTCGGGACCGCAACCCGCTTGCCCTCCCGGCGCCACGTTTCTTGCGCGTTGACAAGTCGGTTGTGCACGATGCGCCCGGACATGTCGATATCCTTGCGGTTCGGCCCTCCCGCCGTGGTGAGCGGTTTCTTTGTAAACATGAGCGAGAAGACATTGAGATAGGCAAAAATCGCGACACACAGCCGCCAGGGAAAGAGTAGAATGTCGATAATCCGCTGCTTGAGGCTGTAGACCGCGAAGGCTCGATAAGGCGTCTGAATACAGTAGACGGTTCCATCGGCTGTGACACGCGGCAGAAGATAGTCGAACTTGTCGGATTCGATCACGGGTTCAATATCCCGGGATTTGACATCGAGCCGGTTGATGGCAGATGGACCTTGGGCGACAACCTCCCCACCGGCATTGCGCGCCAGGCCGCTCGATTGATAGTACAGGAAAGTCCCGTGCCGGCACGGATTCTCATCCCGGCAATCCCCTGAGGTCAGGACCTCCTTCTGGATGCCGTTCAGGTCATGCTTAACCAGGTGCACGGTGCCATCGCTATTGCTGATCGTGGTAAAGATGTCACCGTTGTCATCGACGAACAGGCCGTGCGGGTCAAACTCCGTCCTGTGAAAGAGACGAGTCTCATGCCCGGTCCTGAAGTCGTAATAGAACAAGCCCCGGCTAGTGCTCATTTTGAGGACATAGTAGAGCCGATCCGGGGTTTCAAAGACGCAGTCGAACAGGACCTGCGCCGGCGGCCGTCCCTTGCCTCGTCCACCCCACAGCATGGAGCGAGGGACAATCGTGTTCGCGGATTCGTCGTCGTCCTTGCCATGCTTCCATGATGCATTCGCGTATGACCGGCTTTCATCCGCATAAAACTCCTCCGCGAACGGGCTGGTGAACTCCTTCTCAACGCCGTTCGCTACATTGTAGAGCACGCCTGCTTTGATGATGTACATACTGAGTCAACTTCCGAGTGGCCCATGCCCCACCCTCGGGGAAATCGCCGGGGATTAATCTATAGCGGTATAGTACCCCGATACGCATCACGCGGACCTCAAACACAGTTGAATGCGCATCTCCGCGCGTCAAATGCTACAATCAAGCCATGTTGGATCTATCGCAAGTGGTTGGTGACATCGCGGCGATGGGGGCGGAGGCGCGGATACGCGCCGGACGGGTCGCCGACCAGATGTCGGTGGGGCTCGGAGTAGCGCGGATGGGAGCATCGGAGTGGGCCGAGGCCGTTGCCCGCATGAACGAGCGTCCTGTGCCGTGGATGTCCGCCGTCCCCGGCGTCGACCCACCCGGAACTCGCTTCCGCTCTCCCTATCCCCCACCGGCCAAATACTCGGCCCTGGCCACCGACGGCTCTCATATCCCCGTGGATCGGCACGCGATCACTCCTTGCTATCTGATCAACGTCGGAGAGATTGCACTCCACTATGGCACGGGCGAACGGCCGCTGCTGCGATCACGCGCCACCCTCCACTACCGAGACGACGAAATCTACTCCGGTACCCCTACCGGCGATCTCGTTCCGCTCTCCGAGCGCGTGGTCACAAACCGCAGGCTGCTGGCAGAAAGCGGCGCCCTCGCGGTGCTGATTGCGGAAAACTTCGAGCGGGCCGAACCGATTGCCCTGGTCGACGCCCCGCTGATCGTGTGGACTCCCACCGGAGAGAAGGAACTGGACCAGAAGAAGGTCATCGACGAGTTTTGCGAGATGCTCAAAGCCGGGATGCAGTGTCACGTCCCGGTGGCAGGCTATGTCAGCCGGCCGGGCCATCGTGATGTCGTCGGCTTGCTGCGCCGCGTCCTCTGCACCGACGGATGCGGACACGGACCGGCGGCGCCCTGCCGGGCGCTCGCTCACCTCGCCGATGCACATCTCTACGCAGGTCTGCTCCCAACCGCCGGGGACCGCTCGCCCGTGTTCGAAAGCGCCGCTCCGAACCTCGAGTTCTACGCCCCGGATCAGAAGATTCGCTTCTTCTACCTGAACACCGGCGCCGAAATCGCCCGCGTCGAGGTCCCCGCGTGGGTATCCGCGTCACCAAAGCTTCTGGACCGGGTCCAGGTCCTCGTTCGCGATCAGTCAATGAAGGGCCAGGGCTACCCCGTAGCCCTGGCCGAAGCCCACGAGCGCGCCGTTGTGCGCGGTCCCGATCGTAACGCCTTTTTCCAACTCGTCGAGCAGTCGCTGATCCGCCATGATGTGCCCGTGCAAATCACTCGCAAGGCCCTGTCGAAACGGACGCGCATGCTTTAGTCTGGAAAAAGGCGCCGCGACGCGTCTCGGCGGCGTAGTCGAACACGGCAGCCATGAGGTCGTCCCAGGAGTAGTAGAAGTCGGGCAGTTCGGAAAACGAGACGAGTCGACGGCCGAGGGACTCGGAGCCAGCGGGGATCGGCTCGAACCCGAGGGCATCGGCGACGAAAACCGGGCAGAATCGCGGCCTGGCATCGGGTTCCGGAGCAGTGAGTCGATAACAGCCGATCAGCCGCATTCGATCAGATTCGAGGATGACCCCGGCTTCCTCGAAGGCCTCGCGCTGAGCTGCCTGCCAGATGCTCTCGCCCGGCTCGATTCTGCCCGACGGACTGCAAAGCCCCCGGCCGGCGATGTCGGCCAGGATGACGTCGTCCCCGTGGAACACCACGGTCAGGACGGCCCAGAGCCCGGGTTCCACGAAGCCGGGGAGTTCGGCGCACGCCCAGAAATCTGCCTGCACCTTCCACGCGTCCCACCAGACGGATGGAAACTCCACATGCTCCGATAAGGACCCTTGCCCCTCCCGTTTCGTGAGGGGTTCCTCGCCCGAAGGGAGTTCCCCCGGTCCGGGGCAGACCGGGGACCAAGCCGGGGTGAGTTCGCTAGCCAACGGCTAAGAGCTCCACGTCGAAGATCAGGGTTGCGTTCGGTGGTATCAACCCGGGATATCCTTTCGGGCCATAGCCGAGGTCGCCGGGAACGGTCAGCACGCGGCGTCCACCGACACGCATCGATAGAACACCCTCGTCCCAGCCTTTGATGACCTGACCGACCCCAATAGTGAACACGAACGGCTTACCGCGATCGCGGGACGAATCGAACTTCTTCCCATCCGACAGCGTGCCTGTGTAATGCACCTGCACCTTCTGCCCCTTACGCGGACCGGCGCCCGTCCCCTCGATCGTGTCCACGTACTTCAATCCCGACGCGGTCGTTACCTCGTTTGACATAGGGGTACTCCCCCTCCTTCCCTAATCTCAGTCAGCCATCCTCGATGTTCATATGGTCCCGCGATTCCATTCATGACATATATAATAGCCGCGCGGTGCCCGAAATTGGATCGATCAACCCCGGCCGGAATTCCGATTTCCGTCTTTTCCGTGGTTAAATCCTACTCCCCCTTTTCCGAATTCGACCCCTCCCCGGCCCTCCCCGCAAGCGGAGAGGGAGCTGCGGAATTCGAGCCGTGAGCCCGAACAACGGAACGACCTGATAACGTCCGGCGGGGACCAAAGGCACGGCCTGACAAGCGCCGCGCAGTCCGAAGAATCAGCGAAGCACGTCTGGACCTGGCATTACCGGATTGAGCTACGCTCTTGTCACCCGTGTAGAACTCGAGCACGTCCTCAAACGCGTCGGGGTCGAAATACCGAACGATTGCCAGTGCCCGGTATCGAATGCTGTCGGAACCCCGATCACCGGCGCTAAATCGCCGGAGCGCCGCAAGAATCCCGGGATCACCGCTCATCAGCCCCAGCATCAGAACGACCTCCGCGGACATGCGATCACAGAGGTCCAGGATCAGACCGGACAGGGAAACGATCTCCGGATTCTGGCGGATGAGCCTTCGGCAGTCCCGCTGCCGAGCCTCGTCGGAGCCTCCCGAAGCCGTCAAAACGCGACGAATTTCTTGCACGATCCGCGGGCGCATCAGATCCGCTATGCCCAGCGCGGCCGGACCATGCCGCTTCCCCGGCACAAGTGCCAGATCCGTAATATTATCGATCGGAAGTTCGAAATCCTCGTCAAACTCGAGCGCCTCGCGCCACAGCCTCTCCGCCTCCGTCTTCTCATTACGCCGATATCGAGCGACTGCGGCGTAGTGCGTGATCTTTGCGCGCGCCAGATCATCCTCGTCGTCATCCGGCTCGCTGCCGTAGAGATCGAGCACGCCGTCGTCGTCGCCAATGTACGTAAGGGCCTCGGTGATCTTCCATCGACGGTTCCAACACCAAGCCGTGCTGGCCTTCAGACGCGCTGCCATCGCAATTGCATTCGCCCGTTCGCCGGCACGGCAGTAGCACTCGACAAGGTTTGCGAGCGCGTGCACGTTGTCCGGCGCCAATTCCAGAACCTGCAGAAAGGCGGCTATGGTTGCCGCATAGTTGCCTTCCGCACGATACGTCACGGCGAGATTATTTCGCGTTGGGATATAGGTGGGAGCCCGCTTGATAACGGACTCTGCAACCCGACGCGCCTGAGCGTATTCACCCAGGGCAATCAAGCTCTGCGACTCTTCGTGGTCCGCGACAATGTCCAGACCGCCCGGACCGGTAAAACCCTCATCCGCCAGAAACTCATCGACCACGGTGCGGAGTTCTCCTATCTGGGAACGGACAAACTCATCTGCTCGATCCGGGTGCTCTCTAACCAGCCGCTCGAACGTGCGTAATGCCAGAGCTGGCCGATCGTTGAGTTCGTATGCTATCGCTAACCGCAGCATGATGATTGCATCATGAGGTTGAAGTCTGGTCAGGCGTACGGCGGCGCGTTCCAGAGTCCGTTCGTCCTCGACGTGGTACGCGGAATCGAGGAGGATCTCGAGGACAAGACTATCGCCCTGCGCCTGTTCGGCCAGCGGGAGGAGAGTTGCGTGCACCTCCTCCCAGGCCTCTTTCTCCACCAGATCACGGATCAGTATGATCTGTTCCTCGGTCAGGATAGAGCGGCGCGATGCTGTGACGAACGTCTTCCTATTATTAGGGTGTTTCTTCCGTTTTGACATATTTTCAGTAATGCATTCGTTTTCGTCGCCGGCGTCACCGCTCAAGCGTCTGTAGCGCCGCCGGCAAAGCTCACGCCGTCAGGTGTGGCATGTTAGAGTCCTTCGGGAGCTCGTGAGCGACCACGAGAACGTCGATCCCCCGGCAGAGGCGAATGAGTTTGTTCACAATGGAGCCACTCCAGAAGTGCTGCCAGTCCGATCGCTCGGAGTGCCCGACAATGACCTGGGTCACCTGATGGCTGAGCGCATAGCCGGAAAGGGCCGCGGCAACATCGTTGCCGATTGCATCGATGCGCTCGATCTTGATCCCGAGGCGCTCCGCAAAGAGGAAGTCCGACTGCATGATCTCCTGCTGTTCAAGGGTCGTCTTGCCGAGCGGGATGTACACAGCTACGATACCGGCCTTGAGCCGGTGCGCGATGCGCCAGCCGCGTCGTAAAAGGCGGGCGCAGGATCGGGTCGGCGACATACACACCATCACCTTCTCCTGTGTCTGCCAAACTTGCCCGATATTCTGCTCCTGGCGATAGTTCTGGACGGAGCGTTCGACTTCGGTGGCGACCTCACGCAGGGCAATCTCGCGCAGGGCCGACAGGTTCCCCTCCGTAAAGAAGTTCTCGAGGGCCTGTGGGACTTTCTCCTTCGGATAGACGTCGCCGCGTTCGAGGCGGTTAATCAGGGATCGAGGGGTGATGTCGATGGTGACGATTTCATCGGCCTCGCCAAGGATCCAGTCCGGGACGGTTTCGCGGACCTTCACATTGGTGATCTGCTGGACCGTGTCGTTCAGGCTTTCCAGGTGCTGCACATTCAGGGTCGTCTGCACGTTGATCCCGGCGTCCAGGATCTCCATCACATCCTGATAGCGCTTCTCGTGTTTCGACCCGGGAACGTTGGTGTGGGCGAGCTCGTCGACCAGTACCCACTGCGGGCAGCGGGCGATGATCGCGTCCGTGTCCATTTCCTCGAATACCGTTCCGCGATATTCGAGCGTCTTGCGCGGGACGATTTCTAGCTTGCCGATCTGGGCAACCGTTTCGCGGCGGCCGTGAGTCTCGACGTAGCCGATTACGATATCCTGCCCGCGATCCGCCATGCGGCGGTTCGCCTCGGACAGCATCTCGAACGTCTTACCGACGCCTGCCGCGAAACCGAGGAACACCTTGAGGCGGCCCCGGTTCGCCTTGCGCTCCGCCTTGGTTACGCGCTCCAGCAACTCTTCCGGCGATGGGCGCCGGATCTTCTCGTCATCATCTCTACTCATACACCGTGACGAACCGTCCTTTTTCGATCATCGCACCGGGTCCATCGTCGTCGAGGACGGCATGCGCAATTGGCCTGGATAGAATGATACCCTGTCCTGAAGTCGCGTGGCACATGGAAAAGCGATCCGACGGCTTGACAGAAGAGTGATTCTGTCAAGCCCGGCGGATCGCTGTCAAGGTCCGGGCACTATCGCCTCGACTTGTCTCGGCACTATTTCTTCATTGGCGCCATCTTGTCGAGTGCCAGGTTAATCATCAGCACGTTCACCCGCGGCTCGCCGAGGAAGCCCAGATCACGTCCGATCGTGTACTTGTGAACCAGATCGACGACCTGGCTGGATGGGATGCCACGGGCTGCCGCGACTCGCGGGGCTTGCAGCAACGCGTTCTCGGGAGTGATGTGCGGGTCCAGGCCGGACGCCGATCGCGTGACGGCATCCACCGGCACGAGCGCGTTCGGCGCAAGATTGTTCGTGGTCCGGTACTCCCGCGCCAAATCCTTGACGCCGTCGAAGTCGGACGGGTCCGGCTGACCGTTCGTCTGATTCGGTTTGTGGACGCCGTTGATCAGCTTGTCGCTGGTCGGCCCGAGGTTGGTTCCCCCGCTCTGAGTGGGGTCGTAGCCGTTTCCGGCGGCCGACGGCCGCGACTGGAAGTACGCCGCACTCGCGAACGACTGGCCGAGAAGCTCGGAGCCAACGACCTTTCCATTTACCTTGACCAGGCTTCCGTTCGCCTGGTAGTGAAACACCGCCTGCGAAATGGCCCAAACTACCAGCGGATAGGCCCCGCAGCATATGATCAGCGTGATGAAAGTCACACGCAGAGAAATTATCAGTTGCTTGATTACCATGTCTCTTTCCTCAACTCATCGGCTGGGGTCGCCATCGGGTTTTCCTGATCCCGCAGGCGACCCTCTGACCGCATAAAGCGGCGTTAATGCTTGGGCGCGCAGTGAAGCAGGACGACCATTTGATCCAGGAGCCAGATGAACGGGAACGGGACAATGATCCCACCCAGGCCCCAGATCGCCAGATTGTTTCTGAGCACCGCCGCCGCTCCCAAGGGCCGGTACGGGACTCCCCGGAGGGCGACCGGAATCAGCGCGATAATGACCAGCGCGTTGAAGATCACCGCCGCCAGCACCGCGCTGAACGGCGAGTGCAGCTTCATGATGTTCAGGGCCCAGAGCGGTCCGTGCGGATTCCCGGGGTAGAGATACAGGGTCGAGAACATCGCTGGAATGATCGCGAAGTACTTGGCGACATCGTTTGCGATTGAGAATGTCGTCAGGGCGCCGCGCGTCATCAGGAGCTGCTTGCCGATCTCGACGATCTCGATCAACTTGGTCGGGTTCGAGTCGAGATCAACCATGTTTCCGGCTTCCTTGGCCGCCTGCGTGCCGCTATCAGGTTGCGCAGCCCCGCGGTCGTATTGGCGTTTTCCGGCCCGACCAGGTAGTTCAGGTCCCAGGTGACCTTAGGCTTG
>JBKQWH010000446.1:0-11011 GCA_052139635.1 Capsulimonadaceae bacterium | reverse complement strand
GGCCATTTCGGATGCGGAAAGTCGTCTGAGTTGCGGTATCTGGCTGGCTGTTTGGAACAGCCCAATCCTGTGGACCCCTGTAAGCGTTATTTTCCCATTTTCGTCGCTGCGTCCGATTATCTTGATATCTACGATGTTACGCCCATGGATATTGCCCTGGCCATGGTAAGCGAACTGGCTGCGACGCTGGCGGAAAAGGCAAATATCGTACTCGCAGACAGTTTGTGGGAAAAACGCCTACGAGAACTGCAGGACATTCTTTTGACCGACCTGGAGGTCAACGAAGCGGAGGTGTCGGCCGGGTTCCTCAAGCTGAAAATCCAGGGCTTGCAGAAGGACCGGGGCGCACGGAACGCGGTTCGAGAGCGGCTGCGCGTTCATACGTCGACCGTGCTGGACGAGATAAACTCCGTGTTCCAGGAGGCGCGGGTCAAGGTTAAGTCGATCACGGTCCCGAAATCCGAGGCCCCCTACTTCGATTTCGTTTTCATTGTGGACGACCTTGATAAGATTCAAGGTGTTGCCGATGCGAAAGAAGGTGAGGCATCCCAGCGGGAGCTGTTCATTGAACGCGCTCCGCAACTGACTGCCCTCAAGGCGAACATCATCTACACGGTGCCACTCCCACTTGTGCGTGCCTGTGGGCCGCAGCTCGGTCTGATTTACGGAACTGAACCCGTGGTCTTGCCGATGATCAAAGTGCATGCCCGCACGTCGCAGGAGTTTTACGAAGCCGGCCGGCAACGCCTCATGGAACTCATACGGCGCCGGTCGGGAAGCTCCAATATCTACGACGTGTTTGAGCCGGAGGCCCTGGATTGGCTGATCCGGTACAGCGGCGGTCACGTTCGACATCTCCTTACGTTTGTACGACGCGCGGTATCGTATGCGCAGGGTGCCCCAATTCCGCTCGCCGCCGCAAAGAGTGCCGTACGTCAAGAGGTCGCTGTGTACGCCCGGGCAATACGCGCACGACATTGGGAGATACTGGCGAAACTGGAGCTGTCAACTGACAAGTGCGTTGACAATCGAGAGCCGGACACCAGAGAGCTTCAGGAGCTCAACTGTATACTCGAGTACTGCAACGGGGATGAAACGGGCGACGAATGGGCGAGCGCCGAGCCGTGGTATGCGGTTAACCCGATTGTACGAGAGCTAACTCAATTCAAGTTGGCGGTTGCGGAGCTAGAGAATGTCCGGAAAGCGAACGGCAATGCGGACAAGCACTGACACGCAGGATTGGACGGCTCCCAGTGACAGCGCGTCGGAGCTTGAGGCGCTGGGAAATGCACTCCGCATTGCTCGAGGCTTTTCCCTCTTCTTTGCCAGGTGTAATCAGGCCCCCGAGCGCGATCGACTTATTGAGGCGATCCGCGCGCGGCTGTCCGACGAGAGAATAGAGGTGCGCACTGTTCCGCCGGACACCGTTAATCTTATTCGGACAGTACAGTTCCAACCGGTTGGCGACGCCGACATATTGTTCTTCGTCGGCCTCGAGAGTCTTATCTCCCTCGATAATTCTCCCATTGCGTCGCATTTTATCGCGAATCTCAACTTTACTCGCGATCGATTTCCACAGAGCTTCCCCGTACCCGTTGTCTTCTGGGCTCCCGAGCATGTCGTGGCAAGGATCTCACGCGACGCACCGGACTTTTTCTCGGTAGCCTCCGGCCTGTATTCGTTCGCCGACGTTGAGGACGTCTACCAACCGGCGACGGACCTTCGAGAAGCCGCCGGCGCGGCCGCTCGATTAGCGGAACTCGAACAGCGACTGGATGCCTTTTATGCGCTTCCGACAAGTCAGCGGGATAAGAACACTGAGACTGGTCTGTTGCTCCGTGTTGCGGATTCCCTTGCAGACGTCAGTCGCTTTCGGGAGGCTCAAGGCTCTAAGATTACCCTGCGGATGCTCATGAACGATGGGATATTTCAAGAACTCGTGGAACGCTTCGGCACAGGGTCGAATGCTCGAATCTTATTGGCCAGCGTTGGATTCCCGGAGAGCGGAATCCCGATGGAAACAAGCGCACCGTATTTCTGGTTCCACATTTGTAAGAATATCGATGGGGGTGTGTTGCAGGGAGGCTTCGAGCTATTGCTCCAGTGCGCCCATGAGATTTATCCGTATAACGATGTTTTTAAGAAATACGTCTCGCATATGCCGGACGTCAGTCACTCTTGGAAGGATCAGTCCTCGAGGATTACCCTTCGGGTGCTCATTGAGCATGGGATATTTCAAGAGCTCGTGAGGTGCTTTGGCACAGGGTCGAATGCTCGAATCTTATTGGACAGGGTTGGATTCCCGGAGCGCCGAATCCCGATGGAAACAAGCGCACAGGATTTCTGGCTCCACATTTGTAAGGAAATCGACGCGGGTGCGCCGACAGACTTCGAGCATTTGCTTCGGTGCGCGCGTGAGATGTATCCCCGTAATCCAATCCTTGGGGAAAAGGATCAGTCCTCGAGGATTACCCTTGGGGTGCTCATTGAGCATGGGATATTTCAAGAGCTCGTGACGTGCTTTGGCACAGGGTCGAATGCTCGAATCTTATTGGCAAGGGTTGGATTCCCGGAGAGCCGAATCCCGATGGTAACAAGCGCACCGGATTTCTGGTTCCACATTTGTAACGAAATCGATGCAGGTGCGTCGACAGACTTCGAGCATTTGCTTCGGTGCGCCCGTGAGATGTGTCCCCGCCTTGGGGTATACGTGTCGAACCTCCCAAGGTAGAGATGGACCGCGTTCATGGACTCGGAAGTGTGGCGCGTCATCGAGTCGTACCGGGGCGCCCTTGCCGATTCGCATTAGTCGGTTTACTCGGATCGATCTATGCTACCCGTATTGACGTGGCATCGAGAAGACGGCTGACCGGCAAAACCGGACAAAACCACCGAGTCCCTCGTTGACATCGACGGGGCCACACGTTATAATCTTGTACTGCTCACCAACTATCGAGAGGATTGCCGCATATTACTCCTTTGCTGATGGAATTTAGCATGGCGTTGTATTGCAATCACACTTCTCCAGGGCAATGAGTAGGAAGGTCTGTGGAACGCGGTAACTTCCGCCGGCCGCGTGACGCCTGGTGGAGCGACTGTCAGAGAGGAAAATACAACAATGCAGAAAATTGGCGGCGCGCTGCTAGGCTATGGCGCTGTGGGCAGCGAGGTATTCCAGTTCGCAAAGTCATTGCCGGGTTTCGAGTTTACCCGTGTCCTGGATAAGGACATGGACAGGATACAAGAATCGGCGACCGACGAACATCTGATTGGCGCACTGACAACAGATTTTCAATCGATACTCGACGATGACACGATCCGCATTGTCGTGGAACTTACGGGCTCCGCCCGGGCGCATGCCCTTTTCATCCTCCCCGCTCTCGCGAAAGGCAAGCACGTCGTAACGGCGAATAAAAAGGTATTGGCGCAAAACTGGACAACAATTCTCTGTGCCGCCGACGATAACCGTGCTCTCGTGAAGTATGATGCGGCGGTCGGAGGGGGGATACCAATCGTGCGCGTTCTGCAGGAGCATTCCTCGCGGGATAAGATCCGCAGAGTTGTCGGTATCCTGAACGGGACCTCGAATTACATTCTTACGCGGATGCGGAACGAATGGCAGAGTACCGGGAAGACCAGCTTGAAGGATGCGTTGGAACTGGCGCAGCGATACAAGTACGCCGAGCCCGACCCGAGCGACGATATCGACGGATCCGACATCATGTTCAAAATCACGATTCTGGCGAACCTGGCCTTCGGCTCGGAATTCAGCGTTAAGGACGTCCATCGACAGGGAATTCGGGACAGCCTGGACGAGCTCGGGATCGTCGCGGCGGATTTCGATTTCGCATCACGCTATCCCGGCACCAAGTCAAAGCACAGTTTCAATATCAAGCTCCTCGGCATTGCCGAACAGGATCCCGACGGCTCCGTCACGATCCGTGTTCATCCCTGTGTGATCCCCTCCGAGCATTTCTTATCGGTCACACACGGCGCCTTTAACGGAATTGTCATCGAAGGCGACCGGTTTCACACCCAGTTCTTTTTCGGCGAGGGCGCCGGACCGGCGCCAACGTCGGTGTCCATCGCCGCCGGTATCCAGGACTGCGTCACGGCCGTACGGACGGGCGCGGCGCCGCGAAACGTGGCCGTGGATTCCCATCCGGTTTGCCGCAGGTTCGCGGAACGCTCTTCCGCGGGCTTCATTCGGTCCTACTCGCCGGATATACCCGGGGTATTTGTCGGTAAGTTGAACGCCCTGCGGGATTGCGGCCTCAATATCCAATCCGTGCAGAATTTCGACGCGCAGCACTTCCCGGAGTACGTCGAACTGGACGACGGACTGCAATGGATGCCCGATTATATCGTATTTGACTCGGTAGAAGAGAGCAAGGTCGAAAACGCCCTCAGCCAGTTGCGCGGATTGAACGGCGTGCGGAACGTCAAGTATTTTCGCCGGTACGACCCACCGTGCACGGAATAGGCATTGCCGGAAGAATACGACAGCAGCAGTCGTCCTCCCACTTCGATTCGAAGCCCTCCCGGTCACGCAGACCAGGAGGGCTTTTCCCATTTGGAGGATAGGCGCGGAGCCCGTCTACTAATTGTAAAAGGCTCGAATAAGCACTTCCTTCAGATCCGACGCGACCGGACGGCGCGGATTAGACTCCGTGCAGGGATCGTCGAGCGCGTTTTGAGAGATCGCGTCGAGTTCGGCGAGAAACATGTCGTGGTTCACTCCGTAATCCTCGAAGCTGGAAGGCATATCGAGCCGCTGCGAGAGCCGCTCGACGGCCATGGCCAGGCAGTCGGCGCCGAGTTCGGGAGTGCACGCGGGCAAGTCCAGCGCTTGCGCAATCTGCTGGTACTTCCTGTCCGAAACCAGCGAGGAGCACGTGGAATCGCAGGTCTGCTTCGTGGAGAGCCGCGAATTATACCGGATCACATGCGGAAGGAGAATGGCACTGGCCCGACCGTATGGTACGCCAAAACGCCCACTCATCTGGAGGGCGAGACTGTTGCTGATTCCCAGGAAGGCGTTCGTGAACGCCGTGCCCGCCATACAGTTCGCGCTCAGAACATGATCGCGAGCCATCTCGTTTTCCGGCTCGGCAAACACGACAGGAAGCGACTCAAAGATCATGTTGATGACCTTTAATGCCACCGAATCGGTATAATCGGACGCCGTCATGGATACATAGGACTCAATCGCACGCGACAGCGTGGCCATCCCGGCGTCGGCCGTTACCGCCGCCGGAGTGGGGAAGGTCATTTCAGGATCGAGGACGTCAGTGTTGGTCTTCGATGCAGCGGTGTTTGCGGTCATGGTTTCTATCCTTTCCAGTCGTTGCGGACAATAGTTATCGTCCCGTTAAAGGCGAATGAACCGGTGAATTGCGCGGTACATCCGAAAGTTTGATTTCGACATAATGTTTCCGGAACCGCGCCAGATACGCAATCTGGGCCGTCGTCGTTGCCGGCCGGGGCGTTCGCACCCGCGTACACTCAGCCCTCTCCCGTGCCATGTTCGTGACCGTCGGATACCTCGTCGGAAGCCGGCGACTTCATGAGACAGGACAAGGTCATCAGGCCTCGCTCCATTTGCTGGTTCTCGACAATCACCCCGCGCGGCACGCGCAGAGTGACTGGCGTAAAGTTCCAAATACCTCGAATGCCGGCTCCTACCAGCAGGTTGGCCGCGGAATGCGCGGCCGAGGCCGGTACGGTCAAACAGGCGCCCACAATTCGTTCGGACGCGATTACGCCGGGCAGTTCGCGCATATGCCGTATCGCGAAGTGCGCCACATCCTGTCCGACGCGGTCGGGAGCGATGTCGAAGATAGCGCGTAAGGCGAACCCTGCGTGCTCCCAGATTCCACTTTGCGCCAGTGCCCGCCCAAGGTTTCCGCAGCCGATGATCGCCATTCCTTTGGCGGAAAGCACGTCCAATTCCGTGCTCAACGCCGCCTCAACGGCGCTAATGTCGTAGCCCGAACGGGGACGGCCGACCACCTGGACATGGATCAGGTCCTGCCGCACGCGCGAACTGGACACGTCAACCACCGTTGCAAGCTCCTCACTCGTGACGATGGTCCGCCCGGACGACTTTATCGCGATAATATAATCGAGATACGCCTGGAGGCGCATAATTGTAGCTCTCAGCATTCAGCACCACCCCGGATATCGTTAACAGGATAACGATTGACACATTATAACCTGCCAGCCGAGGATTGTAAAGAGGTTTCCGTGAAATCGTTAATAAATTATCAATATTTTTACGGCGGCCCTTTCCCGCTTCCCGGGAATGCCGGATTCACTCGACGGGCATGGCTGGGGGCGTCGAACTTGCTCTCGGCGCTGTGATCGGCGTACTTGCTCAGGCCGATGCGAGTGACGGCGAAAGCGGTCTGATTTAATCATCTCTTAACCCACTCGGCACCCATCACCTTGCATAATAAGCCTTGTCCCTTATCGTCCAACGCCCGAATCACCCACACGGAGATTGTTATGCATAAGCCTGCTTGCTGGATCGTCGTACTGGCCGCCGCCAGCCTGTTCGTCACTGCCGCGAAGTCGAACCCGAGGCAGTCGACCGTTGCCGCAAAAGCGTCGTTTACCGTCATCGAGGCGACCGACCCACTGTTGAAGTCGGCAATACCCGCGAGCCACAAGGCCGCGGCTGCCACGCTTATCGGCAAGACCGGCGCCTTCGTCGGCACCGTTGCCAATGTCTACCGATCCCACGACGTCGTTATCCTCGACTTCGACAAGAACTATCGGAGTGCGCTCACCGCCGTCGTAAAATCGCAGTCGATCTCCAAACTTCCCGCGCTCGCACCGCTCCTCAATGTGCGCGTACTCGTTAGCGGGCAGTTCGTGAGCTATCGAGGGAATCCCGAAATCGACATCGATAATCCCGGACAGATCAAGATCGTCCAGGGTGGATCGACCGATCCGAGGCGAGACGCCACACACTAGCCCGGATCATTCATGCCCTATCGTGGGACAGACGTCCCTGCCTGTCATCTGAGATATTCGTGAATAATCCGGGCTAGCGATCAGCCAAAACCAGACGCCGCGTGGCTTGATGCGGCGAAACGACAGATATCGCAGATTAAACGGTCTATTGACTCAAATGGGCCGCACGATAGGATATAATATCTACCGTTACTGAAAGTTACCTGCAGTGCATTTACGTTTACTATAGATACTTATAGGCGATCTGCCGAGCAGCGTCGACGTTGGATTTACCGGCTGCCCGGCTGCCGCGGAGCTGGGTTACCCTGGCTACGGATTAAGAATATGGACATCGAAACTCGTAAATCGTCCTGGTGGATCATTGCGCTCGCGGCCACGTGTCTATCTCTCCCGAGCCCGGCGTACACTGCCCCCGTTGGGTCATGTCCTGACCAGTCCAGCGTTGCCGCCAGGACGACTTTTTCCACAATCGATATTTCCGACCCTCTTGTGAAATCGGCCCTGGCGGCCAGCGACATAGCAGCCGCCGCCAAACTCATCGGCCGGACGGGCGCCTTCATCGGGACCGTTTCGAGTGTCTACAGCCCCCCGGTCCACGACATCGTAATCCTCGATTTCGACGCACATTATCGCAACGCGCTGACCGCCGTCGCAAAGCCGCAGTCGTACAGCAAGCTCCCGCCGCTATCCAACCTGATTCGAACACGCGTGGTCGTCACCGGAGTGTTCGTCGACTACGACGGAACCCCGCAGATTAACATCACCGAGAGTGCGCAGATCCGCATAGTTGTCGGTGAGCCGAGCGACTCTCCCATGCTTGTGATAGAGGCTCCCACGAGCAATCGCGATAATGCGGCTGCCGCAAAAGCCGGCGCCGCCCAGCCGCCCGGAACTCCTCCGCAGCCGGATACGGAGCAACCGGCCCCAACCTCGAGCCCGGTCCTGAATATACCCGGTGGTTTGACCGTGGTCGCCGCGAGCGACCAGGCGTCGGTGGACTGGCTGCCGATTCCGGGTGCCAGGAGCTACGACCTTTGGCGGAACCAGGGCGGTTCGAACTTTATACGAGTTGCGCAAGGGACCTCGGAACTCACCTACCTCGACCACGGCCTCAAGTCCGCCCTGCTCTATACGTATTTGTTGACCGGTTACAGCGGAGGTGGGACCGCAATTGGCTCGGAGACGGCGGACGTTACACCGGATTCTGGCTCAGTTGTCGTCACCGATCCTCTGACCGACTGGTCGCTGGCGGTCAATCATAGCGATAACCTGTCGTTGGACACGAACCGCAGTGGAGTCCCCGGAGCTAAGCGCACCACGCCGGATGTGGGCAGCATTATGTACAACCTGCCAGGACTGGCAAGTCTTCTCTTCGACGTGATCTATATCGGCAGTTTTGACGGTCAGGTTACACTGGAGGCTTCCCCCGATTCATTTGCCTGGGCGCCCGTCGACATGGCGCACACGCCTCCCGCGAGCGCCGGTGCGGGTTACCTCGTGTCCGTCTGCTCGCCCGTGAATCCACTTCCCAAAGGCACAAACTACGTTCGAATGACCCTGCTTGGCGCCGAATCGGCCGACACGCCAATTGTCGGCGCAATTCGCGCCGCCTACGGCGCCACCTTCCGCGTTCACCCAATCGTGCCATCCGTCGACGCTACGCCCGTAAGCCCGACCACTCACATACAGAACTCTCCTTAACTACGATCGGTTCTAGCCCGGATCATTCATGTCCTATCGTGGGACAGACGTCCCTGCCGGTCACCTGACACGTTTGTGAATCATCCAGGCCGGCGATCCCGGGTACAAGGGAATAGTGAGTACGTCGGTCCGCCCGTTCGCTTGACAGGCGCGTATCCATGTGCGATAATGGAGCCACGAACGTATGTGCGCTGCCGGTCGAGGCGATTATCCGAGCCGGAAGGGTCGCGGTCCCATGCTCAGATGGCTGTTTCTGGATATGAATGCATTCTTCGCGTCGGTCGAGCAGCAGGAGAACCCGAGTCTGCGCGGCAAGCCGGTCGGCGTGGTCCCCATGCTGGCGGACTCGACCCGCTGCATCGCCGCGTCGTACGAGGCGAAGGCCTTTGGAGTGAAGACGGGGACGAACGTCGCCGAGGCAAAGCGGCTCTGTCCCGAGATCCGGCTGATCGTGGCGTCGCACGGCCCCTACCGAGAATACCACAACCGGATTGTCGAGGCCGTCGGCAACTGCACGCCGGTCGACCGCGTGCTGAGTGTCGACGAGATGGTCTGCCGGCTTTGGGCGAATGATCGGTCGGCGACGGATGCGATCGCTCTGGCACGGCGCATCAAGCAGCGGATCGCGCGCGATGCCGGCGAGTGCCTTCGCTGCTCGGTGGGTATCAGCCTCAACCCGTTCCTGGCCAAGGTGGCGTCGGAACTGGAGAAGCCCGACGGACTGGTTGTCCTCGATGAGGACGAAATTCCCAGCAAGCTTACGTCGCTCAATCTGAGGGACTTTCCGGGCATCAACCGGCGGATGGAGGAGCGCTTTCACTCGCACGGCATCTTCGACACGGCCCGGATGTACGCAGCTTCGATCGAAGAGATGCGGTCCGTTTTCGGCGGGGTGACCGGCGAGCGATGGTGGCGCCTGCTGCGTGGGGAAGAGGTGGTCGATCCGTCGAACCCGCGCCGCACAGTCAGCCATTCACACGTGCTGCCACCGGAATTACGTACAGCCGCGGGCGCCAGGGCGGTGGCGGCACGCTTGCTGGAGAAGGCCGCGGAGCGCATGCGCCACCTCGGATTCCACGCGCGATCTCTCGGCGTGCGTGTCGGGGGGCCGTCGGGCGCCTCCTGGGATGCCCACGTCACGTTCACGGCGTCCG
The DNA here is from genome assembly GCA_052139635.1 of Capsulimonadaceae bacterium. Taxonomy (GTDB): domain Bacteria; phylum Armatimonadota; class Armatimonadia; order Armatimonadales; family Capsulimonadaceae; genus JBKQWH01. The sequence continues at coordinate 1,178 of JBKQWH010000446.1, read as the reverse complement.
CGGACACGTGGACATTGATGGACGCACTCACCGGCATCTGGCGACCGCCCTACCCTGCTCCGCGCAAGGTCGGTGTCGTGCTGTACAACCTGGTGGCAGACATCGACGCGCCTCGGTCCCTCTTCGACGACCAGCCCCGCCGCGCCCGGGCCTCCGCCGCGGTCGACCGGATCAACCGAACCTTCGGCCGAGGCACGGTCACCCTCGCCTGCACCCTCCCCGCCGCCCACACCGCCGACGATAAGATCGCCTTCGCAAAGGTCGCGGAGATGTGAGTCGACGGATGTCGCAGCGTGCTCTGACACGGGCAGATTTCGTCGCTACGTTCCTCTGCTCCTCTCCAATCGCCCGGTTAGGACGTTGTGTTTGGCTTGGGTGGCAACACCGCGCGAAACAGGCACCAGTCGCGGACCCAGGGCCATTCGCCATAGCCGTAAAACGGGGAGATGTGGCCGGCGCCGGACAGGCAGTAAATGGGAATGCGGAGTGCGGAGGCACAGCTATCAACTTCTGAGTACGTTGCGTACTCGTCGTCGTCCGACGCGATGATCGCGGTTTCGAGGCCCACGGCGGCGATCCCGTCCGGTAACAGCGGCGGCGGGAAGAAGCCGGACGGTTGGTCCTCCTCGACAAAGTACGGAGGCGCCACCAGCAGCACCCGCTCGGCAACCGTAAAGCGGCACGCGGTAATCGCACGGGCCGCATAGTGCAGCCACAGGATGCAGCCGCGGGAATGTGCTAGGACGGTAAGATGCGCATCGGGCTGGATTGTGCTCAGTTCCTGCTCAAGCCGCGCGATCCACGCTTCCAACTCAGGCGTGTCGGCGTCGGGAAACTGCGGCGCTCGTACGTCGAAGCCGGCTGTCCGCAACTCCGCCGCCAGGTACTCCTCCCAGTGAGCCGGCGAGTTGCCCCCTGTGCCGTGGACGATGAGAAAGACACGGCCGGCGATTGCAGAGCGCCCCAACGCTTCCGTCTGGACGCCTGTCTCAACATTCGTGCCCGGAATCATCTCTCGGAGGCGTACGTCCTGCTCGACATGAGAGTCGGGTGTCACAGACATTTTCCTGTCCCTTGTTCGTGCGATCAAACGACAGTTATTATACCGGCCGGGCTGCCAGGTGTGTGCCGGCTCGGTGCCGCAATAGAACAGTCCTTTCCTCCGTAACCGCGTTTTT
>JBKQWH010000445.1:0-8659 GCA_052139635.1 Capsulimonadaceae bacterium | reverse complement strand
CGACGTTGAATCGGTGTGAAACGTCCTATTCTCTGAGCAGATCAAGACAAATTCTGCTGTCGAGACCACCCTGTCCCAGTCTGCCGGTTCGTTCACGTTGTAGAGTTGTGCCGCGATCCAGTCCGGGGCGACGAGCGTTTGAAATGCCCCTTCCTCGACGAGCCCGTGCAGCGACCTGCGCCCCTCCCCAAGCCGCTGCCCTGCCCTCTCCGCCGTTTGCTGCGTATAGACGGAAAAGAGCGGCTCCAGAAGGCCGTTGTTGCGGACCGCAAGCCCATCCGACGCCAGGGCGCCGCGCGCAGCTTCGATCAGCCATTCGATCCCCCCTGCGTCCAGATACGGCAGGTCGGCCGCCAGCGCCACGACGGCCGCCGGGCGCGCAAACGCGAGCGCCGCGACCAGTCCAGCCAGTGGCCCCGCCCCGAGCACGTCGTCGTCGATAAACGTGACGTTCGCCGTTTGCTCCTCGGTCCCGTGCCGTCCCACCACTACTACCCGGTGGCCGGTGCCCAACGCGGCGTCGATGGTACGGTCGAGCAGCGTTCTGCCGTCGAGCTTCAGTGCCAGCTTATCGTGCCCCATTCGCCGGCTCTGGCCACCGGCCAGGATCGCGACGACGATGTCGAGAGGAGATGCTTCATTCATCGTGCACCGCGGCCCTGTTGAGCGGCTCCGGATACATTTCCCGGAGAACGCCACCGGGGTGGACGCTGTCGAGGATGTCATTCATGGCGGTCCTCAATGGTATTCGGTCAACCGCACTCCGCCAAAGCGCTCGGCAGCGTTCGGATACGGATCGGTGGCAGGGTCGTCCATGCCGGTGATTCTACCCTGCCGGTGCGTGCAACGCATCGGCGCGAAGCCGATGAGCCTTGGGTGGATTCTAAAAGCTTGAATTGCAATCTATATTACACCGCCTTGCGGTAGTTTTGGATTACCACGTCGAGGAACGTGTGTACGCTCCTCGAGTGCCGCAAGTGGGCGTTCGAAGCTCAGACGGCCGGTCTGATCTCGATCCACCGGATCACCCCACGGACGCCCCTTCAGGTGAGCGGAAACTCTGTGCGCGAACGGGTCTGCCGGCCGTTCTGCGGTACAATGAACCTGGGAGCGGATACCCGTCGGCAAATCACAGAGCGCCCGAGGGAGGCCAGAGATATGACATTGAATGTGTCGCTCACTTCGGTGGAGGAAAAGCGCGTCCGCACTGCCGCCGAATCCCGCGGCGAGGATATGGACGTCTTCCTCAATGAAATCCTCAAGAAGGCGATCGCGGAGTTCGCCGACCCCGAGGCCGAGTCGGAGACCGGCGAGTTGATCCTGGGTATGCATGCAGGCCAGGGGTGGATTGCCGATGACTTCGATGCACCACTTCCTGACAGCTTCTGGCTGGTTGAGGAGCCATGGGCTTTTGCTGGATACGCACACGTTTTTGTGGCTCGATATTGCCCCGGCCAATTTGTCCACAAAAGCGCAATCCGCATTGCGGCAACCGGGCGTTCAGCGCTTTCTGAGCGCGGCAAGTGTTTGGGCGATCAAGGACGCCGACGTACTCATCAAGATGTTCATTCCGCCATTTGCGATTAGCATGGTAAGGCCGTAGACAACATGACGATAGGAGCTTCTCTTCCGGAGTACTATCCGCGCGGCGACTGGCCACGTCGTTGCTGTAGACGTTATGATGAGCCACCAATAGGAGGTAGTGTGGACACGGAATCGATTGTAAAATCATTAGAATATGAATGGCAGGAGGGGTTTCTTTGGAATCTAAGGGACCGGAAATACGACAGCGATGGAGCTCAGCGGCTCCAGTTGCTATTGAACTCCGTTGATCTTGGGGAATCAACCTGCGTGGACAAGAGGTTGGTTGAGTTACTGTGGTTCATTTATCCGTTTATGGGGTGGCAAATCGAGGCATTGCAGGCGGACGGTGCAAGCGAAAGCACGCTCCATCACTTGCGCACGGTTGCTGAATATGTCTTCGACAAAATGGCTGACCTATTTGGTTACCCATAGCGTCATTGTACGAGTATTCTGACTGTGCAATTTCCAAAGGCTTGGAAACTAATAACGCGGACATTTATGCTGGACGAGGTTGGAGATATGACCTGCGCGAATTGTGGAGAATTACTCTTGGATTCTACGAGCAACGCTTGCAAATTATGTGGTTCGGCAATTAGAACGGAATCTACTACGGTCACGACAATAGAGAGCCAGACCGATAGGAGTTTGGGCCAACGACCGATAGACATGCGTTCGGAACTGAAGAGGTTCGCGCTGGGCGCTCTTCTCATTATCGGAATTCCTGCGACTTTTATCGGACATGACTTACTTATGCAATGGATATATTGCGCACCCGCAGCGCGTTTTTACGCGAAAGGAGATTTCAAAGACGCTGCGAGGGAATATGACGATTATCTGGGGGGCAATCCTGAGGATTATTTGGCGAGGTATGAGTTAGCAGTCTGTCTGCAAAAAACGGGGAATTGGAAGGACGCAAGAGCGCAGTTTGTTCTTACGAACGAATCTGCGAAGAGCCGCCCAAAAGGTGAGGATTTCTCTACCGAAATGGAATGCCAGACGCGGATCGAGGAAATTGATGCTGCTACTGCCCCTTCGAAGATCGGTCCGGGAAAAGTTGGCGTGAACAGCAAATGACCTTTAATCGGATGTCTCGCCCGTCCCTCTTACCTCTTATTCGACACCGCGAATACGGATCGGCTGCCAGTCGAAACCGCCGATCGGACCGGTCTTTGTGTCGAGCTGTGACATCGACGATCCGGCGATCCAGCGTCTGATTGTGAGCCTCGAGGGCGCGTCGGTTGCGGTGCTGCACTCTCCGCGGAATCCGAGGCACGGACATGACGCTCGCTGGTTCGAGGAATGACGTACTGATCATTCGTTTAAACCTGCGACGACGACACCGGACTGACTACCAAAGGCCCATCAATCCGTGGACGCAGCCAACAAGCAAGTTCGCTGCCGGTGTAGTGAACGTTGGGCTCCGTCGGCGTCATGGTATACTGACGTAACAGATTGTGCACAGTGGAGGGCGCGTATGACCGTTATGCTGGATCTCAACCCGGAGCAAGAGAAACTTCTGCACGGGGCGGCCGAGGCCCGTGGTGTCGACGCAGATGCGCTGGCGAACGAGATTTTGCGACGGGCGCTGGCATACTACGCCGAGACCTTGAATGTAACGAAAGAGCGAGTCCTGGGTCTGATTGCGGGCAACTTCTGGATCGCCGACGACTTCGACGCTCCGTTGCCGGACAGTTACTGGCTGGGTGAAGAATGAGAATTCTGCTCGACACTCACGCATTTCTGTGGATGGCCGACGAGGACGATAAGCTGTCGCCGGCAACGAGATCCGCGATTCAGGCACCGGATAACGAGATTATCGTCAGCGTGGTGAGTAGGAACACATGCGCAAGGAATACAACCGGGCGTCGAAGGCGGAATTTGAGAAACAGGTAAAAGAGCTGTCTCCACAATTTAGACGCGCAAAGTCAAACTCGGATCTTGGGCCAAGCTTAGGACTCTATCGCTTGCAAGCGGCCGACGATCTCTATTTCTTCATTGAGCTTGTTCCGCACCGTTTGCAAGAGCGGTTCACTGTTGAAATAGGATGGAGTACGGATGGTGTTCTTCCAAAGGCTGAGGCATTCGCGTCACCGCGCGATCCACCAAAAGGTAACGGGCATGTCGTGCGTTTACCTAGCTTTTATACCGATAAAGATCCATGGTGGGAAGTCGAGCCCTTACCGCCTGGAAAGGAGCTCTTGCGGCGAGTACGCGAGGGGATATATCCGGATCCGGAGGACTATCTGCCCCGTGTTCCCGACGTCGTGGCCGATGCCGTTGGTAAGATAAGGGAGTTTGCGATCCCGTACCTCACGCGAGTTGCCGCTGAGCGTGGGGTGTGCATAAAGCTCGGCACATAGTCGATCGATAATAAGCGGTCGCATACGACGGGCGACCGTTCGACGAACTTTTCGGTAGCGACGTACTCCGAACGTCGTCTCGAATCGCTCGTCGCTGGTGGGGTCGTTGCTCGCGCTCTACAATCCGTCGAGGACTCGGACTAGGTTCCGTTGATGTGTTCAGGCGGTACCTCCCATTTCGACCGGAATGGTGGGAACGGTGTACGTAGTACGTCGACGCGACTGTCGCGGCGGGCGTGAATTATTGCTATACGGTGACCGCGGTCGACGCGGCCGGGACAAGCGGCCCGTCGCCGGAGGCCACCATCCCGGTGGCTGCATCGGTCACCGACCCGTACAACAACTGGAATGTCGCAACCAGCCATACGGCCAACTGGGAGTTCGACACGTCGTGCGCGCAACAGTCGTGCAAGCAGTACTTCTACGTCAACGGGGGCGTCGATCCAAGTCGTGCGGAGCGGACGGTCGACGACCCGGAATCCATCACGTACCTGATCGACAGCATCACCGGGCAGACGGACACGATCACGTCCTTCTCGGCGGTCGTTTTCACGTTCATCACGCCGTATTCGGGCAATCCCGATCCGATCCCCGACGTGGAATTTGCGGCATCGACCGACAACGGCCAGACTTTCCCCACGTCGGTTAAGCTCAATGAGGGGATTCGGACTTATACTCAGGGGCCAGGTTTCTGGGCGTATCACATCGTCACCCCGTCGGGAACTCTCCCGGGCGGCACAAACGGCCTGCGAGTTCTGGTGACGCCGGATTCGACGGGCATCGCTGACGTTCACGGCGACAACGACCATCTCCGCCAGAGCCGTCAGCGCCGACACGACGATGTCGGGGGCGGTATCGTCGACCTATACCGTTAATACGCCGCCGTCGGTGAGCATCACCACTCCGGGCAACGAGGCAACCTTCGCGCCGGGCTCGACGATCTCGCTGGCGGCTACTATGCGAAACTCGAGCAATGCCTCCGGCCTTATTCCTCAACCAATTCACAGCCGAGGCAGCCGGCTAGGTAGTCGGCAAATCGGCGAATGAACTTTGGGTTGCTCCCGGATGTTCTTCCGAGATAGACGCGATCCTCATTGGCGTATAAAACGAGGATGTAGCCGTCGCCATCATCATCTCGATAGTGGGTAAGGACGACGGATCGCGGGGCGCCCTCATCGCAAATCCTGGTGCCGTTTCGTTCGATACTTCCCGCAAACGTCCGGCATGTAATGACTTCTCCGATTTTGAGGTCGGCCGCCCTGTCGGCAATTGTTACCTTACAAGCGAGAAAAGTCAGCATACCCGTCAGGACTCCGAACAACACGGCCAACACTACAACCGGAAGGTTCGCCCGGCAATAGAGAACGGCGATAAATGGGACGCCGATAGCCAGGAGAATCCAAAGGGCGGCGTTCAAAAGTAAATATGCCAGTGCCAGGTAGTCCCCGAGGCCAATTCGGGTGCGGGTCAGTGTAACACAATCCGGCGATACATTGACCTCCCAATTCTGGAACCGGCGTTGTGAACCTCGCGGGGCTTGCATAGGCGTCTCGGGTTCTACTGCTCGTAGGCACATCCTCAACATAAACCTCCCACAATTGCGGTCATAACTGCAGCCGCGTAAAGGTTCGACAAGCGCCGGGTCCAATCCTTCCGGTACCTCCTATCGCCCAACGGAAACTGCCTCTCGGTCACCGAGACCGGCAGTAGCACCGCCGGCGTGACGCAGTATCAGTACGACGCCGACAGCCGGCTTCTCGCCGAATCCGGACTCGTCGCGACCAACACGTACACCTATGACCCGGTCGGGAACCGCCTGACGCGGACCGGGACCACAGGCACAGTTTCGTACTCGTACGACGCGAACGACCGACTGGTGAGCAAGACCGTCAACGGCTTCACGACTAACATCGGCTTCGACGCGAATGGCAACCAGCTTGGCGTTGGCGGAGAGGCGGCAACCTACGACTTCGCAAACCGCCTGTCCACCATCGGGTCCGGCCCGACCGGCTCGACGTTTGCGTATGACGGCGCCGGCAACCGAGTTCAATCAGTTGTGGCCGGCACGACCACCAACTACGTGGTCGATGTCAACACGGACAACGCGGAAGTGGTCGAGGAGCGCGACGGGGCCAACAACCTGCTCGCGCGATATGACCACGGCAACGGCCTGATCCGCATGGACCACGGCGGCAACCCGTTCTATTTCGTCAACGATGGCTCCGGCAGCGTCCGTGCCCTGACCAACGCCAGCGGCCAGCCCACGGGCGACGACTACACCTACGACGCATTCGGAGTTCAGGCGTTCGCCACCGGCACGACCGTCAATCCGTTCCGCTACGACGGCGAGCAATCCGACTCCACCGGCCTCTACTACCTGCGAGCCCGTTATTACTCACCCCTGCGCCGATCCAGGACGGGCAGGTTGTCGTGTATAATCTAACAGTCGCCGGAAACCATTCGTACTTCGTTGGTAGTGTCGATGGTGGGACATGGGTTCACAATGCCGTGCCATGTGACCTACCGGTCGTAATCGGAGAGTCTATGGATCGTGTTATAAGGTACGCTGAAGAAAACGGCATTGAACGCTATCATGCATGGGAACAGCCGAAACCGTTTAACATACCTCTAGGCTTGAAAAGGAATAGGCGCTGGATCAGGGGAGTTATGAAAGCGGGAAGGCAGATAATTGATATTGGACGGGATCCCAGGTACAGACCACTGGGTCCCAGTGTATTCTTTACCCTGGAGCAGGAAGAAACTGCTGATTACGAATATGTCAAGGCAGTAGATCCGGGTTATTGAGGCGGCGGGACTTGGAGAAACAATTGCTAATAAACTACACGAGACGAAACCCATATGCTCACACCGCTTCAGTTACGGCGCAATTTCACAGCGGAGTGCGGAAGCGAATCATTCGATCGAGGAGACGCCATGGGACTAATGGTGACAAATGAACACAATTGTAGACGAGTTTCTTTCAGCATGTTACGCTAAATTTCAGTTCCTTACAAGCGAGTATGGCATTAGACGATCAAAGACCTTATACTCGGGATTAAGTAAGGTGACGTATAAGAATACTTTTGTAGCTGTGGTTATAAATCTGGAGTGGCGGGAGCAGAACATATACGTTGAGATATACAGGGTGATTGACGGAAAGCTGGATCTAGATGCAGGTGGAAAACTAGGTACGAATTTTACTTTGAATTCGTTACTTGCTGTGAGAAAAAAGGACTATGTCCGTGCGACACGTCTTCGCCCCGTCGCATTTGATGGGGATGACGTAGAGGTAACCTTGACGAGGATGGCGGATGACCTGAAGGAGTATGCGGCCGATGTACTTCGAGGAGACTTTAGCGTAGCACAGGCGGTCCTTGATTATATCGCTAAACATCGGTAATCGCTAATGAGTGATTGAGGGGATGCCTGCCGGTGAAGTCGGTATCTCCCCGACCCGTTGATCGTCGTGGTCGACCCGCTCGGCAATGTAAGTGTATTCAGCCCGCCGGCGACCAGGTCCGTGGCGCGCTACATGGCGCAGATTGGGAACTGGGTCTTCGCGATGGAGACTATCATGGCTATGCCGAGTGAGATCGGGGCGCGCGATATTTGAGGTCTGTGTCGACACGCAAGCTCGTCGTGTCAACGCGGATTTGGCCGATCATCAGCCGGTGAGGCCGCCCTGGCTTCCAGGGTCAAGTGTACATTAACAACTACAAACGTTTGCCATTACGTGGCCGCTCGACGGTTGCGGCCACATAATGGCTCATTTCCTTAACGCTACATCATTAAGTCTTTAGGGCTGGCCACGCCGAGCACCGTGGCCAACTTGCAGTTCTCGAGCGTGCCGGCGGGCATCGTGGTCGACAAGACCTTCACGATCTCGAACACGGGCGGAGCGCCGCTTTACCTGTCGAGCCTGAACGTGCCGGCCGGGTTCCTGCTCATCTCGGTGCCGACCAACCCCGTGCCGCCGCTTGGGTCGACGCAGTTCGCCGTGCGCTATGAGGGCGCGCCGGGGACCATGTCGGGGCCGATTGTGCTGGACAGCGACGATCCCCGCTACTCAGTCGCCGGCAGCACCACGCCCGACTTCCGGTTCACGATCGCCGATACCACCAGCACGACGGCGGTCGAGCCGACCGTGCCGCAGGGCGGGAGCACCCTCATCAACCTCAACTTCAACCAGTCGATCCCGACCGCGGACTGGTACGTGGTCGATCCCAACGGCCTGATTGTCGGCAGCGACGATCCCGCGATGCCGGGCGCCAACGGCTGGACCGTGTCTCTCTCGGCGACGGTCAATGGCCCGAACGCGACGGTCGGCACCCCATTGACCGCGGTCGTCGCGTCGGGGTACCAGATCTATGTCGGCGGCGACGCGCCCGTGGACGCCGCCGTTTTCGCGGTCATTCCCGCGCCGCCCGTAGCAGGACAGACGACCCTGTCGGCGAGTGCGTCCGGCAATAGTGTCAACAGGCGTTGAGAATTGAGCCACTTTCAGGCGTGAGATTGACCCACCCCTCATGTGTTAATTAACGATAATGTGTGGGTTTTCCTTCTCTTCTTTTCTTGGCCCGGCTGCGGTGAAAACAGGCGTCTAAAAGTGATCCACTTTCAGGCGTTGAGAATTGGCCCACCCTCCGTGTAGAGGGGAGGCGCCGAAGGCGCCTCTGGCGCCGTAGCAGGGGGGCGTATGCACCCATGCTACGGCG
>JBKQWH010000444.1:0-2825 GCA_052139635.1 Capsulimonadaceae bacterium | reverse complement strand
ACGCGATGGACGCGATGGACAAGGAGGAAGACAAGCACGGAGGCCTGTCCCACGATATGAACTGACGGAGCGGCGCAAAACTTGACTCACGGACAACAAGTTCGGAGACTCAACGAATCTAGCGAGGCTCCGCCTCAGTCCGACGAGTTGTATGGACATATGGACGCGATGGACAAGGAGGAAGACAGGCACGGAGGCCTGTCCCACGATATGAACTGACGGAGCGGCGCAAAACTTGACTCATGGACAACAGCTTCGGAGACTCAACGAATCTAGCCAGCATCGCCCGGCGATGCCAACCGAAATCCCACGTCGATGATCCGTTCGCTCGAGTTCAGGTACTGGCGGTGGGCTATCCGTGCGTGACCTTCGTGGAGGCGCCAGGAGCCGCCCCGGACTACCCGGCGTATCGCTGAGCTCTCGTGCCCCTCCGGTGCGCTTTCGATCTCCGCCAGGGTCCATTCCCGCACGTTGCCGCTCATGTCCATCACGCCATAGGGGGATGCACCGGCGGGAAACGCGCCGACGGCGCTGGACTGCCGCAGACCGGTCTCGAACGTATTGCCTTTCGACGCGTCGAATTCGTCGCCGTAAGGATACACTCGCCCGTCCGATCCTCTTGCCGCTCTCTCCCATTGCTGCTCGGTGGGAAGCGTAACCGTTGTGCGGAGTCGAAGCGAAAGCCACCGGCAAAAGGCCATCGCATCGTACCAGGAGACGCAGTCGCGCGGGTGGTTGGTGTATCGGGAGTGCGGCTCACCCGGTCCCTTCTGCTGCTGCTTGCGCGCCTCCTGGTGGAGGACGTCCCACCAGGCGCTGTTCTTAAAGCCGTCCGCTGCGTCGACGAAGGCCTGGAACTGCAGGAATGTCACCGGATACCTGGCGATGCGAAATGCGGCTTGCTCTTTTCTCTCGCCACGAACGTAGACAACCTCGGGGGGAATACGGCACCAGGATATGTCCGGCAGGCCGTCGGCGCGCAATCCGACGCCGGGGCGTGGGTCGCCGATCGTTGCGAGGCGCCGGCCATCGGCGGCGCGGTCGAGGAGGGAGGCGGTCGGATCGCTGATCGTGGCCACCAGACGGGCGGATTCTGTCACGGGTCCGTGTGAATCGAGTGCTGAGGGAACGGCCGGCGCTTTGGAATTCGACGTAATGCCTGCGGCACCGGGCTGCGCCGAATTCGACGCAACTCGCGCGGCGCCCGGCTGCTCCAAACCGGACTCGCGTCGCGTTGGCGACGGAGCCGCGGGTGGCTCGGGCTCGTGCACTTGCGTTCCCAACCGGCGCGAATATCGCATGGGCTGCGACGGCCGCACGACATCGCTGTCGTCCACGGGCGCTCGTGACGAAACCACTGGTTTCATGGCGTGGTAGTTCAGCATCAGATAGCGGTACAGGCCCTCGTAGCCGGGGTCCGTCAGATTGAAGGCGGCAAGGACGTATCTGGGCGCGTTGCGCATTGCGAGAGGAATGTCCTGTTCAGAACACTCGGGCAGGAGGACCGGGATGAACTTGCTTGCTTGCTCCACATTTTCGTAGAGCCGGCTATAGATCAGCTTGCCGTCCCACTGAACTCCCAGGTCGTCGCCGGCAGGCTCGCGCTCCTCGACACGTCGATGGTAGGCCGGTGAGCACACCATCAACACGCAGTCGGCGGTGTCCAGGTTGTCCTCCATCCACACGGTCCAGGGTGTCTTGGGGCGTGGCTCATACTGGTCCAGAATGACGTTGAGGCCGTCTCGGACCAGCCGGTCGGCAAGTTGCAACACCCGTCGTGAGTGCAGGGCGTCCTCACGGGCGTAGCTGACAAACACCGTCGTCTTTGTCGATTGTCGGGTGTCCGGCATAGGCGTTAGTATTCGGAAGGCCACTTCCGGAAAAGAGCCCGACGGCTGATCGGGCGACTACTTGTGCAGCAGCAGGGTGCGAGCGCCCGACTACACTTATATGTTAGCTCAAATAATCGGAAATTCCTCCAATAGATTCCGTGGCAAGCATGTGCGTTTTGCTCGCGGAGCCTATCTCACAGAAACAATGCGGCTTGTCTTCAGGAGGCGACCTCCGGATCGGAATTTCATAACACCCGGCAACTTAACGATATACGTTGCCCTTGCGTGTGACCGAACGTTGTATCCGCCCGATACCGTATTTGACCGTCCTGCCCTGTCTTTCGGGGTGAACTTCCTGGTTTGTCCCGCTTGAATTGCCGCACGGACCCGTTTGGGGCTTGACAGGTATGCCGGACAGCGTGTATTCTAGTCCGCGGCAGACCTTTGCCTAAAAGGAAGGAACAGCATTATGCCGGCTGAGAATGGCGGGCCGCTCAGGGTGATTGTTCTCGGGTGCGGTCGGGTTGGGTCGACGCTGGCGAAGCGACTTGCGTCCGATGGGCATTCCGTAACAGTGATCGATTTGACCGGCGATTCGTTTCGCAGGCTGGGCACCCGGTTCAAGGGACAGAAGGTTGTCGGTACCGGGCTCGATCAGGACACCCTGAACAAGGCCGGCCTGAAGACCGCACACGCGTTCTTCGCCGTGACACAGGGCGACAACACCAACATCATGGCCGCCCAGATCGCTCGCGAGGTCTTTGCGACACCCCGTGTCCTGGCGCGCGTTTACGATCCCATCCGCGCCCAGGCCTACCGCGAGATGGGGATTATCACGTTTTGCACCACGACCATCGCGGCGTCGGTGATGCGCGCGGCGGCACTCGATCTCCCGGAGGCCGCCGGCTGGATGGCAAAGCTCGAAGAGTGGGACAAGAAGTACGTTCAAGAAGTCGGCTAGCCTGGATTATTCACGAACATCTCAGATGACAG
>JBKQWH010000443.1:0-7425 GCA_052139635.1 Capsulimonadaceae bacterium | reverse complement strand
GGTTGAAATCTTCGACCAGGTTTACAACCTGCGGGGGTCGGACGCGGAGTATATCCTGATGCTTGCCGACTCCCGGTGAGTAACTGTCGAAGATGGTTTAACATATTATTTGACCAGATCCTGTGATTGATAGATCGGCAGCATGACCGAGAGTACGACGAACCCCACGAACGTGCCCATGGTAAGCACAATGATCGGTTCCACGAGAGCGACCAGCCGGCGCATGCCGGTGTCAACCTCGAAGTCCAGGCTGTCGGCGACTCGGCCGAGCATCTTGGGCAGGTCTCCGGTCTCCTCGCCCACGGCAACCATGTGTGTCAATACGGGAGGGAACGCACCGGCGTCCCGCATCGCATCGGCAATTGGCCGTCCGGCCCGCACTTCCTCCTCGACCGCTCGCGCGCTTTTCAGAAAGACGCGGTTGCTGGCCGATAGACCCGCAATATCGAGCGCGTCGAGGATCGGGACCCCACCATAGACCAGCGTGCCAAGAACTCGGGCAAAGCGTGAGACGGTGGCCTTCATCAGCACGGTTCCCACCACCGGCATGCTGATCAGCATCCGGTCCCGCGCCTCCTGGCCGCCATCGGTAGCAAACCACAGGCGTAGCCCGACCCCGACACTGACAATTGTCATTACGATGGCCGGCCAGTTGCGGGTCACAAAGTCGGAGCCGGCAAGCAGCATTTTGGTCGACAGCGGCAGCGAGTTCCCCATATCGGCAAACGTATCGGCCATGCGAGGAATGACGAAGGTGATCAGGAAAACGACGACCCCTACCGCCGTACAGGCCAGGACCGACGGATAGACCAGTGCACTGGAGACCTGGCCGCGGCGCGTCACTTCCATCTCCTGGTAGTCCGCCAGCCGCGTGGCGACCTCGCCGAACTGGCCGCTTGCCTCGCCCGCTCGGAGGGTTTGGGTGAACACCTGGTTGAAATACCGGGAATGCTTGGCGAGGGCCTGACTGACGGGTGTGCCGGAGCGGACCTCTACCAACGCGTCCTCCGAAACCTGGCGTAAGACCGCATTCTCGGACTGTTCCGCAACTACCTGCAGCACCCGGTCGAGCGGAAGGCCGGCCGACGAGAGGTCGGCCATGCGCCTCGTGAAGAGCGCCAGGTCCTGCCGAGATGGCTGGCGCCGGTTGACCGAGCCGGCTTCGGTCTGTGCGGCCTTGCGGGTCGACTCGTTGATTTCGAGCACGAATCGGCCTTCGGAAGCCAGCCGGGCGACAGCGGCGTCGCGGGTCTCCGCCTCCACGGCGCCGGTACGGCGCGCCCCGGCGCTGTCGAGCGCCGTGTAAGCAAACGTAAGTTGGGCCATCAGAGGGTTTCCCGTGCGCAGACGCGCATGACTTCCTCGGGGGTGGTTTTGCCGGCGAGAACCGCGAGCCGCCCGTCGCCGAGGAGGGTGCGCATTCCCTGATCGGCGATCGCCCTGTCCTTCATGACCGAGGACGATTCGCGATCCACGGTCATGCGCCGGATGGACTCGTCGATCAAGAAAATCTCATAGAGGCCAACACGACCGCGGTAGCCGGATTGCGAGCACTTGTCGCAGCCCCGGCCGCGGCGGAAGGGCGGTTCGCCGGTCCAGTCTCCCGGCCTGATGCCGATCCCTTCGAGGATCTCGCGATCGGGGAGAAAGGGACTCGCGCACGCAGGACAGACGCGCCGGACGAGACGCTGGGCGACTGCGCCGATCAGCGACGACGCCACCAGGTAGGGCTCGACTCCCATGTCCAGAAGGCGCGTGACGGCTCCGGGCGCGTCGTTCGTGTGCAGCGTGCTGAAGACAAGGTGGCCGGTGAGCGCGGCGTGGATGGCGATCTCGGCCGTCTCGTGGTCGCGGATCTCGCCGACCATGATGATGTCGGGGTTCTGGCGGACAATGCTGCGCAGTCCGTTCGCGAAGGTCAGGCCGATCTGAGGTCGCACCTGGATCTGCCCGATGCCGGCGACCTGGTACTCGACCGGATCCTCGATGGTCAGGATGTTTGTGGTCGGTGACCAGATCTCCTGCAGCGACGCGTACAGGGTGGTCGACTTTCCGGAGCCGGTTGGGCCGGTTGCCAGGATGACGCCGTACGGGACGTGGATCATGTCGCGGTAGCGAGCCAGCGTGTCCGGCCGCATGCCCAGCTCTTCGAGGCCGAGCATGGCCGTGCCCTTGTCGAGGATGCGCATGACGGCCCGCTCGCCGAAAACGGTGGGCACGATGCTGACGCGGATGTCAATATTGCGGCCGGCGATGACGATCTTGATACGCCCATCCTGCGGCAGCCGGCGCTCGGCAATGTTCATCTCACCCAGGATCTTAAGGCGGGAGACGACCGCGGCGTGCATGCGCTTGGGGGGGGTCATGACATCCCGCAGCATGCCGTCGACACGGAACCGGACCTTCATTTCCCGCTCATAGGGCTCGACATGGATATCGCTCGCCGTGTCGCGCACCGCCTGGGCGAAGATGAGGTTGACCATCTGGACGACGGCGGTTTCGCCGGCCATCTTCTGCAGGTCGGCGAGGTCGGTGGTATCGTCGGCCTCCAGCAGCGGACCGCCCTGGTCCGACCCGCCCGGGAGCCCGGCAAGGATCTTCTCGAGGAATATCTCCTCGATCTTGGTGCGAATGGCCGCGGGCGATGCGAGGACGGCCTCGGTAGGCATGCGCAGGAGAACTGCAAGATCGTCGACCGCGGTCAACCCCTCAGGGGTGCCGATGGCCACGATCAGCGTGCCGGCGTCGACCCGCAGCGGGAGGACCTGGTTCTTGAGCGCGAAGTCCCCCGGCGCGAGGCGCACGGCCTCCTCGGTGGGCTTGACTTCCTCCAGGTCAATCCAGTCAAACCCGGATTTTGCGGCGGCGCCACACGGATCTTCCTCATGCAACAGTGAGATGGACATAGATAATGTTCGCAAAACGCCAATCCGGCGTCCCCTTTGTCAACCCATATAGACGCGGACGGCTCAGCCGTGGTAACAGACAGGCCATGGTTGGTTGCTCCGGCCATGTAATTGCCGGCGTCGACGTCAAGGAACATGCTCTTGTGGTCGTCTGCCCGCGTTATGTCGAGCTTATATTGATGAACATTATCTGCCCCGCTACCAGCCGGCGGGCCGCGCTCGGCGTTTCCCGACAGCTCACAGTATCTTGCGCCGTACCGCGGTGAGGTCCTTACGCAGTTGCTCGTCGCCGTCCGGAGAATAAATCGGGCTGATTTCCTCGAGCATGCCCATCCACGTCAACATCTCCTTCATGGCTCGGTCGACGCCGGAAATGGTGATCATGGTCATACACAGAACGCCAAACTCGCTCACGTGGAACCGGGGCCTGGTGAGAAGCGGTCCCATTAGCTCCCTCGCTTGCGGGATGTTGCCGTCCCGGGCATAAATGGTGGCCAGAGCGCAGCGTGATTGGACATATTCCGGACGCCGGACGCACAAATCCTCGAATAGAACGGTCGCTTCTTGACGCCGGTCACTCAGCAGCATCATCCCCAGGGTACAGATCAACATCGGGTCTTCGGGCACGAGCGCGAGTGCCTGGCGGAGGTAGGATTCGCTGGCCGAAGGGTCTTTGCGCTCGGATGCCTCGAGCGAAGACTCGTACAATGCTCTCGCCCGATCGGGCAGTACGGATGTCCGCTGCTTGACGTCAATCCGGTAGCCGTTGCAATACACCGGATCGGTTTCGTCTCCGATCGGATCCTCGACCCGTGTGGCATCATCCGTTGCATTCGCTGCGGCAAGCGCCGCGGCGACTACAAGCACCACCGCCGTTCGGTCGAACGGCTTAAACTGTCCGGCCTTAATCGACGCCTCATACGGGCTTCTCCATTCACCCTCGACGATTAAGCCCTGCCCCTGCACCTCCACAGGTGCATTTGCGGCTGCCGCGTCAGCGAAACCATTGGACGCTGTACCGCGAGGAGCCGGCCTGCGGTGCAGTGATTTCTTGCGTTTGCTCATTTGCTGATACTCGCGATTCATGGGAATAGTCGTGCTGTTTAGGATACCTGACTCCGGCTGCGACCGATGCGCATCGGCCCCGGTCCGGGGCCGCGACAGTCACCTCAGCGTGCCACGCCCTCGCCGCCGGCCTCATGGTCCTCCCAGCAGGCGACGGCTCCGTCATCGAACTCGTCCCGCCGTTGACAATCTTGGCGAGGAGGAGGACAAACAACAAGAACCAGGAATCCGGGTTGCATCGCCCGACGGAGCCCTCGGCCCAAGTATAATAGGGGCATGCTGCTCGTGATCGACTGCGGAAACTCAAATGTCAAGTTCGCGCTCTTCGAGGGCGACCGGGTTCGCGCCGTCTGGAGGCTCGATACCGATCCGACGCGAGCGACCGATTACGGCGCGAGGTTCCCCGCCCTGCTTGCCGACGGCGGTTTCGATCCCTGTGAGATCGATGCGGCTGTTATCGGCAGCGTGGCTCCCTCCCTTACGCTCCCGCTTGCGGACCTGTGCCGGACGGATTTCGGGATTGAACCTACCATTGCCGGATACGAACGGTCGGGCATGCAGGTGGCATATGACCGGCCGGAGATGCTGGGGACCGACCGGCTGGCCGACGCGATCGCCGCGTTCGAGATGCTCGGCGCGCCATGCATTGCGGTCGACTTCGGGACGGCTACGACGTTCAATGTCGTCGGCCCCGGCCCCATATTCCTGGGCGGGGCTGTCGCCCCTGGCGTAACCTTGATGGCGTCGGCCCTGGCTACCGGGACGGCAGGCCTGCCGCTGGTCGTTCCCGTGCGCCCACCCGACGTGCTGGCGCGCAACACGGTGCATGCAATCCAGTCGGGCCTGTTTTACGGATGCGCCGCCCTTGTCGACGGAGTCGTGAACCGGCTGCGGTCGGCAGTCGGCGCGCCGGACTGTCCGGTCGTCGCCACAGGTGGAGCGGCGGCCGCAGACCTGACATCCGAGTGCAAGTCGATCACGAATGTGGAACCTCACCTCACCCTGCACGGCCTGCGTTTGATCCACGCGCGGGCGTTGGCCGCAATGAGTGAAGGCGCGACGTCGAATCGTAATCAAGGATAGGCGCTCACTGCAGTCGCCGCCCAGCCGCCGAATGGCCCGAATGAGTTCTGCGTGTATACCGCCGTATTGTTATCAAGATCCCAGATCGACGCCATGCCGGATGTGTTCGACCAGAGAAGCTGCGCATTACCGTCGGCGCTGTCCGCCAGGCCGGCTGCGAACCAGCCCGGGAAGGGGCCAAAGCTATTCTGGGATAAGAGGCTACCCGTCGAAGTCGAATAGTTCCAAAGCGAAGCCGCGCCGCCTGTCGTCGTCCAGAGCACATGGGTTGTATTCGCGGCGTTTACGGAGACGCCGCCGGCGGCCCAGCCCGGATAGGGGCCAAAGGAGCTTTGCGTGAAGGCGCCGGACGCGTCGTTGAGAGACCAGATCGACGCGGTTCCGTTCGTGCTTTCCCAGAGCATTCTCGTCATGCCGTCGGGACCGTCGGCGATGGCATTCGCCGACCAGGTCGCGAACGGGCCAAAGCTGTTCTGCGTATACGCTCCGGTAGTCGTGGAATAATTCCAGAGAGACGATGCGCCGTTTGTGCTCGACCACAAGACGTGTGTCGTGTTGTCGGCGCCAACGGAGATCGCGGTTGCCCCCCATCCGTTGAACGGGCCAAAGGAGTTTTGGGAAAACGCGCCCGTCGCAGTGTCGACGCTCCAGATCGACGCGGCGCCGCTCGTGCTCGTCCACAGGACGCGGGTGAGTCCGTCAGGCCCGTCGGCGACCGCTGTTGCGCTCCAGCCGGGATATGGACCGTACGAGTTCTGCGAATATGCGCCGGTGGACGGGCTGTAGTTCCAAAGCGATAGTGCTCCCGACGTGCTCCACCACAGTACATGTGTCGGAGGAGTCGCCGGTGCGGCGGCGCCGACGAGCGCGATGCTGTGGTACCAGCCGCCCTGGATGGCGGTCACCCCGGTGAGACCAAGAACCTGCACCGGAACATCACTGTTCGTCGTCGTGCCGTCGCCGAGCCCGCCGTAACCGTTATAACCCCAGGCGCAGGCCGTTCCGTCCGTCAGGACAGCCAGACTGTGATCCAGCCCGCCGGCGATTGCGGTGACGCCGGAGAGCCCGCTGACCTCGACGGGAACGTTCTCATCCACCACGGCGCCATTGCCGAGCTCGCCATACTCGCCCAATCCCCAGTCCATCACGGTGCCGTCGGGCTCGAGGGCGAGGGAGTGATACCCTCCACCGGCGATTGCGATGACCCCGGTGAGACCAGATACCTGAACCGGCAGGTCGCTGTTGCCCCAGGTCCCGTTGCCGAGCTGGCCGTCTGCATTGTCGCCCCACGTCCAAACCGTGCCGTCCGACTCGAGGGCAATGCTGTGGTACCCTCCACACGCGATTGCGGTCACCCCGCTCAGGCCGTGCACCTGCACGGGAACGCTGGAGTTCGTCGTTGAGCCGTCGCCGAGTTCACCGTAGTAGTTATATCCCCACGACCATACGGTGCCGTCCGACTGCAGTGCCAGGCTCCTGCTGCCGGCCGCCGAGATCGCGATTATCCCGGTGAGGCCCGGCACCTGAATCGGAACGCTGCTGCTTGTGGTGGTGCCGTTGCCGAGTTGACCGTATGCGTTATCGCCCCATGCCCAAACCGCGCCGTCCGACAGTATGGCGAGGCTGTGATTCGGTCCGTCGGCAATCGCTGTCACCCCGGTAAGCCCGGGCACCTGAACGGGTACATCGCTGTCCGTCGTCGTGCCGTTTCCGAGCTGACCGTACTCGTTGTCTCCCCACGCCCAAACGGTGCCGTCCGAACCAAGCGCAAGAACATGATCTCCACGACCAGCAATGGCCGTCACGTTGGTGAGGCCGGACACCTGAACGGGTGTCGCGGTATTTATCCAATTCCCGTCGCCCAGTTCGCCGTCCGCGTTGTATCCCCACGTATACGGCGTCCCGGCGGCTCGAGCACGCTGCATGGCGAGGGGGAGGAGACCAAGCAATGCGAAGGCGAGGGTCAGTATTCGCCGGCGATATCGCGGGAAGGTGTCAAATGTCATGGGGTTCGTCCTCTGCCACAATCATATCACATGCGCCGCATTCCGTAAACAAGAATGGGAGTTCCCCGGCCAGTCGGGCCATGTCCCGCGTCCGCCACTGAGACACGCTCGCCGGCAGGGGCATGTGCATCGCCTGGTGCGGTATACTCGATACGGACGGATCGCCTCCATTCTTCAGGCGATACCCGATTTTCTGGTGAGTTGAACGCTGGGAGGTTACGATGACGAGGCGGTTTACGGTACGCGCGGCGCTGACAGCCGCGGCGACCCTGCTGGCGGTGTCGCCGGCCATCGCGCAGGGGCGGATCTATTATGTACACGAAGGATACCTGCAGAAGTCCAACCAGGGGCAAACCATGCACATC
>JBKQWH010000442.1:0-12190 GCA_052139635.1 Capsulimonadaceae bacterium | reverse complement strand
CAAGGGGCGATTTGTCTAGTAGACAAAGTATATCACGTTCAAGTGTTCGCACTTTCGAGCGGGGTCGACTTGTGAGGGCAAATGGCGCTGCTACTCTTTCTACTACGGAAGCCCGACGAGCTTGTGGGTCTGGAGGCTGAGGCGCCACTGGGGGTGGGCGAGGCAGTAGTCGATGGCGAGCCGGGTGTTCTGCAGGCGATCAGGGCCATCCATCGGCTGCAGGAAGAAGTGCTGAAATTCGAGGGACGCGAACTGCTCCGGCTCGCCTCCGGCTTGCGGGTAGACGAGCTTGAGCTCATGGCCCATTGTGAGTGTCAGAGGCGCGCCGACCTTGGGACTGACGCAGATCCAGTCGATGCCGGGTGGCGGCGTGCGGGTCCCGTTGGTCTCGATCGCGACCTCGAATCCTGCCGCGTGCAGGGCGGTTACGGCCCCCGCGTCGAGTTGGAGGAGCGGCTCCCCACCCGTGCAAACGACGAGCGGTCGATTTGTTTTGATCGCCACACGCCCGCTCAAGGCAGCCGGCGTGGCACCCACAGCGGGGGCGCTGGCAGCGGCCGGCCAGCAGGCGGCGACGGCGGCGGCGAGATCGCCGGCATGGTCGAACTTGCCGCCGCCAGGACCGTCGACACCCACGAACTCGGTATCGCAGAACCGGCAAACGGCTCCGGCTCGGTCGGCCTCACGGCCGGACCAGAGGTTGCATCCGGAGAAGCGGCAGAAGACGGCCGCCCTCCCCGTGTTCACCCCCTCGCCTTGCAGCGTGTAATAGATCTCCCTGACGGAATAAACCATTATACGTTCATTATAGACCGCTCCCGAGATTCCGCAAGCCTCGATTTTCAGGAGGCGTCAATGGGTAAGGTGATTTGCATCCGGGACTGAGCCGCAGCCTCGACGGTTCGCCGTCTCCTCACTCATGTCGTAAGCGGAGCGATCCTCAGAGACACGCGATACCTGGCAATAAGGGCAACTGTGGTCACATCAGATCCCCCCATACGCACCTTTGAGGAGTGGAGTGAGTGGCGAACAAGCGGCCGTAGCCTGGGCGCGTCTCAGGGCCGTCAGGCGCTCGGCATCAAAATCGTCCCGCCACATTTTCGTAACAAATTCCACCTATAATAACTTCATGGCGGCGGTTCTGGGCGCCACCTGGACTAACCGCCTACGCGCACTGGGATCAGTGGAAGCGGGCTTACAAAGCCGTAGCGGTTATTCTT
Source organism: Capsulimonadaceae bacterium (assembly GCA_052139635.1). Lineage (GTDB taxonomy): Bacteria > Armatimonadota > Armatimonadia > Armatimonadales > Capsulimonadaceae > JBKQWH01. Next base: position 10,970 of record JBKQWH010000442.1, on the reverse strand, counting down.
GCGTGGCCACTCAGGAGAACTGACAATGATACAAATCAGGCCGAAGTTAGCGGTGTCGGCGGTTTCGGTGGCTATCGTTGTGGCTGGGCTCATGTATGTGAGGTACGTCCCGCCGGTGAAAACGGGTGAGCATGGCGATAAAGTCGACAATCCGTCCGTTCCATTCAATATTTACATTAATAACCCCGTCGACGGAGCCGAGTACGAGGACGAGATGAGTCCGTCTACAGTTGGGGTAAAGCAGATCAAGTACGTCATATATGTCGTCCCACGTGGCACGTACCGTGGACGGGTAAGACTTCGGGTTGCCGTCGACCCGAGCGACCACGTCAAGAACCTGCGGTATATCTTCGCAAAGCCAGTCCTCGACATCGACAATCAGACTGCATCAACTGTTTTGACGATCACTGGTGACCATACTGTCACTACGGGTGGTGTCGGATTCTCTGTCGAAGGCTCGTGCAAAGAGGGTGATACAGTATCGTCAGACTTTGTGGGTTTGATGGTTTACGCGCCGCCCGACGACACGCGAACGAGTCTGTATGTTCGTGAGCCGGAGTTCGAACTCCGCAATGACGGCGTTCCCAACATAGCGCATGTGACTTTGCACTTCAAACGAGGCTCGGCCCCGGCGGTGCGGCTCAAACTGGCCGACGATCCGGTCTCGCCGATGTTCCCACTCGTGACATATCGCATATCGAGATCTGTCTTGAGACCGTCCAGCCGATCCTGCGATATTTCGTTCCGCTGGAGAAGTGACGCCGCGCAAAAGCTCCGTCAGATAGAAGAACGCAGGTCGTCCGATTGGACGCCCTACAAGACGTGGCACATCACGATTGAAGGGGTAACGTCGACAGGCGAACGAGTTACCACGGCACTATATCTGACCACCCATCTCATTACGGGTCCGTGACAGTCCGGTTTCAAGGTCAAGATCTCCCTCGGCCTTATCGATCCATTCAAGCATGCGGCGGCGAGACGAAGTGTGCGCTACTGGGTCTCCTGCCTGGGCTGCTGGAATTCGTCGTTGAGTCTGGCTTCCGCCAGGCAGTTCGCGCGTTCCTGCGCCACAAATATGCAAGTTCGGCGTCTCACAAATCCGACGTGCGCCGAGGATCGCGACGATCGCCACGATTTTCAGCGGGGTCATCTACTGCTCCGCCCGCTGGTACGACCCGTCGACGTCGAGGTGGCTGTCGGTGGACCCGTTGGGATTCGCAGGCGGGACCAGCGTGTATGCGTATGCGGGCGGGGACCCTGTTAGTTGGGTTGCCCCTTCCGGATACGATCCAGGACTATTGCCGACTGGGCCAAGCGGTGGTCCGAGACTACCGCCGGGATATAATCAAGGTTGGACACAAGGAACGGACGCGCGTGGTGATTTCGTGCAGGACCCTGCGGGGAACAAGTGGTACCCGCATAGTAACGATCCCGCCCATTGGGGGCACGACGACGAGGTTGACCCGTGCAGCAAGAAAGTGGGAGGTTATCCCCGGAACAGCCTCAAGGTTCGGACCGCGATAGGCAATCAGAAAGCGCAGAAGCGGGCGCCGCGTGGCGATCAGAGCGCAACTGATCCGTGGGCACAAGACTCACGTTATACCGACTTCCAAGGCACCTATGACGACGGGTTCTGGGTTCCGTTCCTAGTCCCGTGGGGTGATCTGGTAGACGCAGTTGGCGCTCTTGTTGGTGCGATCGCCGGTCCGATTTTGGCGCCGGCTCCCGCCCTTGTTCACTGAACTTGGCCTCGCTTAGATTAGCGTGAGACATAACGTAGGGGGTATGTGAATGTTACTGTCCGACATCATCGCCGAGCGTGCGACCAAAGGAGAACTTGTTCCGCGGGCCGCGGCGGCGTATCTTGGTTTTTCGTTGGAGGAATATCGAGATTTCGATCTTGGATTTGATTCCGCACTCGAGTTAAGAGTTGTCCACTTTGTTCGATTCTGCGTCCTGTTTCGTGATAATCTGGAGGACTTGGTCTCGTCCGTGTCGGACACAGTCGGAAATATCATTTCTGTGCCATTTGAAGAGTTAAAAAGAATAACGGCCGGCGTCGAACAACATTCGGATGAGGTTGGATGGGAGGCGGCGGCATTGACCGACTGGTTTAAGGACGAACATCGTTTCTGTGATATTCCGATACCAGCGCTAAAGGATGTTTGCGACTTCTACAACATTGACATCAGAGGAGTGCTATTAGGCTATTTACGGCTGATTGGAGTGACGTTGGACCACGGCACGCCGAAGTGACCGACCCGTTCGGCAATGTCACCCACTGGACCTACGACGGGGCCGGGCGGATGCGCATCCAGAACAACTCGAACGGCACAATGACCCGCTGGTGCATCGACAACGGGACGGGCTTCGTCACGAACATCGCGCACAGCCAGGGAAACACGCCGCTCGCGAGCTACGCCCTCGACTACGACAATTGTCTTGAACCATGATGCAAATGATGAAATGATTAGGATGATGAGGAACAGGAAGGTTGCCGATGGCTACGACGGTCTCCACCGCTTGACCAGCGAGGCCCGCACCGGCACGGCGTCGGAATCGCACAGCTTCGGCAACGACCTGGCGAGGCTCCGCCTCAGACCGACGAGTTGTATGGACATATCCACGCTATGGACGCAATGGACGCTATGGACACAGGCACGGAGGCCTGTCCCACGATTGGAACTATCGGCATGTCACAAAGCTAGACGCATGGACAACAAGTTCCGAGATTCAAGCGACCTGGCGAGGCTTCGCCTCAGACCGACGAGTTGTATGGACATATGGACGCTATGGACACAGGCAGGGAGGCCTGTCCCACGATTGGAACTATCGGCATGTCACAAAGCCAGACTCATGGACAACGCAATTTGTGACTCAAGCGATCTAGCCGGCAACCTGACCAGCCAGGACGGAGCCGACATCTACTACTCCGCCTGGGGTCAGCGCGACACGGGCACGTACGACGCCGGCGGCCGCCCGGAAGCTGCCCATCGAGGCCATCGAGCCGGTCGATGAGCCCGACCCGTTCGCCGACCGAACCCTGACCCGCGCTAAATTCGGCCGGGTCTGCCGGCGGAAGCGCGGGCTCGCTCCGGGCGCGCGATCACAACATCGAAATCGTTAGCACCGCTTGCGCCCTACTCGAGCCCCTACGAATTCGGCCGCGTTCTCGGCGGAGTGTGCGCGGGCATGGCGGCCAACTGGGCGAAGGTGGGGCTTTCGGTAAAGGGACCGTCGACATCCGCGGTCACGTTACGACGTGCGCGCTACTGGATTTCCTGCCTGGGCTGCTGGAATTCGTCGTTGAGTCTGGCTTCCGCCAGGCGGTTCGCGCGTTCCTGCGATGGGGAATCGACCGAGTGGCGCACGTGGGATGTGTGAGACGCGGAACTTGCATATTTGTGGCGCAGCCCGTATCCAAGCTCGAAGGTCGACCGGGCGGAGTACCGGCTTGCCTCGTGGTGACCGCGGTTCGGATGGACCACCGCGGTGCTCGACCCGGACCACACATGACCGGGAGGGGTTGAGCCCGCCTGCATCAGGTAAGCAGCGCCAAGCGCGGCCGCGGCGCCGAGGATCGCGACGATCGCCACGATTTTCAGCGGGGTCATGCGAGCGCGCGGCTTCTGCGGTTGCTCGACCGCCGGCTGGTTGCCGTTCGCGGGACGCCACGGTGTGTAAACCGTGCGGCCGTCCTCCGTGGTATTGTAGGCGCCACTGGACTTGGGAGCGGCCCGATAGGCCTTCACGGCCAGCATTTCCTGATAAGAACGGTCAAACTTCGCCCGCTTCTTATCGTCGGAAAGGACCTCGAAGGCTTCCTTGACCTGGCGAAGCTGTTCCGCGCAACGTGCCTCGTCGCCCGGGTTGCGGTCCGGATGGAACAGTATTGTCAGTCGCAGATACTGCTGCCTCACCTCGTCCGCAGTGCATTCATGGGTCACATTTAGGATACGATAGTAATCCAGATCCGATGCCATTTAGTTTTACCATTATAATTTCGATCCCGGCAAACAACCTTAGTGCTTGGCTGCTCCTTTGATTTTACCAGATAACTGTGAAAATGAAGCATATCGATTGCCCGGCCGGCCGCCGCTTTGCATGCAATCGATACGGATTGCGCACCCGTCGCCTGTGCCGACGGACGCCTGACAAGGCACTCGAGCAACGAGCGGGCGGCATTCGCACGCGGTTGAATATTCACATCCTGTGGTAAACTGGTACACACGTTTATGAATCAGGTGCGGTAAATGCCTATCCAGTCCAGATATTTCCACGGGGCATTCGTCGCCCTTGTGAGTATCGTTTGCTGTGTCCTTCCCGCGGGTGCGTCGCCAATCGCGCTGGCGACTAACCTGACGGGCCCCCCGCAATCACGTCCGGCAGGGGGCGACTGGCAGCCCATGCATATCCTCCAACGGCTGTCCGCTGGCGACGAAATCCGGTGTGGGGCAGGCCAGAATGTGACCATCCTGATCCTCTCGACAGGCGTTCGGTTCGAGGTCGCGGCCGGGCACGACGCCCACGTCGGGCAAACAGCCATCGCGGGAGCAGTGGCTACTGGCCCAATGGGGGGAGCGTCGATCCAGGTTGCGAAGGCGATGACGGGCCTGGACACAGAGCCGTTTATTGCCCGGCCGACGATTTCGCATCAGCGCCTCGTGAAAAGCTCGCCCGGCATTATGGCGGCAGGGACCCGTTCGTTCGACTTGCCTCCGCTCGACGGCGACATCGCGTTTTACACGTTCACGCTCTTTGACAAGCACGATAACGTTGTGTGGAGCGTGCGCACCGCGGACCAGCACGTGGACTGCCCGGCGGACCTGCCGGACTTCACGCTGCGTCGACCCTACGTATGGACAGAGTCCGGGTTCGGGCCGTCGGGTAAGCCGGTGCCCGCGACGAGGTGGGGCATTATCACGTTCCTCTCGACGGACGACGCCGCGAGTCTCGACGCTCAGGTGAAAGCCCTCAATGCAGACCTGGCCGCCAGCCCGCAGGATAACACTCCTCTCCTGATGCAGGCCGAGTTATACCGGCAGTACGGCGTTCTGGAGGGGACATTGGAAAAGTTGGAAGATAACAGGCTGCACGGTATTCCCGGAATCGACCAGGCGCAGCACGACACGTACGCGGAGGTCAGCCCGTACGCCTTGATGCTGTCCCTTCCCCCGACCCCCGTTCCGCAATGAGGTGTTACATGAGAATGAAAGTGACGATATTGCCGGCTGTTGCCCTTGCTCTCGCCCTTGCCGCCGGCGCGGCTTCCGCCGACACCACGACATCGGCGACTACAACGCACAAGGCCAAAACGATCAGCGGAGCTGCGCGCGGCGCACACACGTGGGCGCTTCTGGTGGGCATCAGCGCCTACCAGAGCCCGATGATCGCATCGCTGCACTTCCCGGCCAGCGATGCGACCGCGATCGCCGCCGCCCTCGAGGACCCGACTCTGGGAGGCGTCCCGGCCAGCCACGTGCTGCTGCTCACGAATGAGAAGGCCACCGCGGACAACATCAAGGGCTCGGTGGACACGTTCTTCAAGCCGAATGTGAAGCCGGGAGACCAGATCATTATATTCCTGGCCGGACACGGCGTCGCCAAGGGAGTCGGTACCACCGCGAAGAGCTACCTTGTGCCGTACGACGTACACGGCCTCTCAACGCCGGCGCTCGACGCGTCCGCGGTCAACCTCAAGGATTTTGCCGCAAGTCTGTCCGCCCTGCCCGCGTCCCAGTTTGTCGCATTCGTCGACGCCTGCCGCGAGGACCCCACGCCCGGCCGAGGCCTCAAGGGCAATGTGATGACCGACGTGGTGAGCCGCGACATGCAGATCATGCCCGACGAGAACTCGAAGGCCCAGTCGGTCACCTTTTTCGCCTGTTCACTGGGCCAGCGCGCTTATGAGGACCCAACCTACCAGCACGGCGTGTTCTCCTACTGGATCCTTGACGCGATCAAACAGGCGGCCGTGCCGCAGAAGCCCGACGGCGCCGTTGACATGGGCCGGCTCGCAACCTATGTCACTCAGAAAGTAACCGACTGGGCCAAGCAGCAGTCGGCCGGCGGCGATTTCGAGGTCGATCAGACGCCAACGATGGTCTGTCCGCCGATATCGAGCCCCGTAGTCCTGATGCACGTCCAGCGCCCGCTGACCGACGAGACCATGTCCGCGACCCCGCCGGTTGTGCTCGTCTCGGCCGTACCCGACGACGCCAGCATCTCTGTCGACGGCAAGCCGATCGGCTCGGGCGATGTCGAGGACTCGCTGGAGGGCGCCGGATCGGTCACCATCACGGCGCAGGCTCCCGGGTACGCCCCGGTGCAGAAAACAATCCAGGCATACCCCGGCTATGGGGAGGAGGTGACGGTCAACCTGCCGCCGGCCAGTCGCGGGCTGGGTCCGGACAACGACCCGCAGGCAGTCACCGCGCCCGACTCGTACCAGAAAGCGGTCGACGCGGACCAGCGAGACGAATATGAAGTGGCGGAGGCCGGGTACAAGGACGCAATCCAGGAAGCTCCGGCGTTTGCGCCGGCGTACGAACGCCTCGCCGAGCTTCAGCGGAAGCAGGGACGGAACGGCGAGTACCTCTGCACCCTCATCAGCATGGAGGCCGGTGTCGCCACCACGGCGCATTCCCTCGCCCTGTTGTCCTACGGGTACGCGCTTTACTCGATGCTGGGAACAGGAGCCTCGCCGGCGCCGGACAGCCCCCCGTCGGCTGGCGATTACGGGTATCCGAAGTCGAGCGCCGACGCGGCCGATCTGGCCTTGAAGGCGGCGAATGCAGCCGTGAAAGAGGATTCGAAGGCATCGGAAGCTCAGCGATCGCTCGGCTTCGCGCTGGTCGCCGAGGACGGCGCCGCCGGAACCGATCGCAACAAACAGAAGGTCAAGGATGCCTTCGGACAGGCCATTTTCCTCGACGATACCGACCCGGTGAGCCACTACGGCCTTGGCTTTGCGATCCGCTTCTATGCACAGAAGATCACCGACGCGGATGCGCAAAAGGCTGAACTCCAGCGCGCTGTCGACGAACTGCAGCAGGCGCTCAAGATCCGCCCGGAGTATTACGAGGCGCACCGCGAGCTGGCCTACTGCTACCATCTCATGGACGACCGGCCCGACGCGGAAAAGGAGTACCAGATGGCCGACGCCAATGTCGGCCAGGCGACTGACGGCAACGAGGTCGCCGGCACCAACTGCGCGCTCGCCGTCTTGATGAAGCAGGACGCACAGACAGCCACCGGCGACCGCAAGCAGGAACTCATGGACTCCAGCTCAGGCTACTGGGGCGACGCCAGAGAGACGGCGCCCAATGGCGACCTGAAGCAGGCGATGACCATTCTGCGCGGTGTCGGCCTCAGCTCGCACATCAAGGACTTCCTGCCGGACAGCCTGAAGAACATTATCGACTGGCAGGGAAACCTGCAGGGCAATGTCCAGAATCAGGTCAACCAACAGATCACGAACAAGATCAAGTTCTCGATGCCTCACTTCTAACGGCGGGTTAGCCTTGAACCGTGATATGTTTGATGCAGGTATACGATCGAGATCCGGTCTCCGGACCGGGTCTTGATCATCTGAGTGACGAGCAATAGCCACCGGAATTCGCCCCCTCCCCGGCCCTCCCCGCAAGCGGAGAGGGAGTTCCGGAACTCAGAATTTCAGCCATGGAAAAGACGAAAAGTACCGGATTTCTTTTTTTCCGTGCTTCTCGTCTTTTCCGTTGTGACGAACTTTGAAATCCGATCCTTTGGCCCACCCGCGTTTTGCATGGTTTACCATGGTAATCTGCGGTAAACCAGAGGGGCACGGATTACTTCGTGTCTGTGCTGCTCACGACGGGAGGACAGAGTTTGTCCCACTCGAAAGCGAGCGCCATGCTGTCATCATAACCCGGCGTTGACGGAATCTGAGGTACCATCGGAACATTTTCCATGGTACATTTCGGGATGATCTGCCGGGCTTCGTCCGAAGAAAGGAACCTAACAAAATCCTCTGAGGCGGCGAGTTTGTCGTTTGTGTTCCAGCTTCCGTTGAGCACGCTGATCCGGTGCACGGCCGCGGGTCGCGCACTCGGGTAAATCACCGCAAACATGTCGGGGCTGAGTTTCGCAGCAAGAACATTGCTGCCGTAGGTAATAATAAAGTCACGCTTCGGCGTCCCTCTCTTCACTTCGTCCACATAAGCGCGAAACAGCGCCGTGGACCCGGCGTCCACCGCCGCATCGCGAACGAAGCCTTTCTGGACCGTCCGCAAGTAGCTTTCCAGGGATACGTGACCGCCGTGCCGCGCATTGAAGTACTTGTAGTCCGCCTGGATCATTCCCATCGTATACAGCCCGGAGCCGGCGCTCGGAGTTGCAAACGAGTAGTGGATCGTGCCTGGCTGGCTGCAGAGGTTAGCCCACGGGTTGGGCGCACCAAGAAACGACAATTTCGCCGCATTTTGTTGCGTCGTTACGAAAACCAGAGGTGAACTGGCGAAGACCAGGTCCTGGTCCGGCGCTTGCCCGGGATCATTGGGTTTCAGAAGCGGATCAGTCCCGAATTCGCTGTGGTCCTCGTCCCCTTGAATCCAATGCTTGTTCAATGACTCGGTGCACCCGGGCACCGACGGGCTAAACAGGAATGGCATAGGATAAAGTTTGTTCTTCTTCATTCCCGTGAGAACGTCGTGGACCGCGACGTCGGATTCTTCCACATCGATTACGATCTTGACACCCGCATGATGGCTTTCGAAGGCCTGCGCCAATTGAGTCATGACGGCACGTTTTGTATTGGATGTCAAAAGATGAATCTCGACATTGGAGCCGCTACCTGCCAAGAACGTGATATCTCCGCCTGCCACATCCATCGAGGGGTTTTGCGGGCCAAGCTGCTTCGACATCGCCGGTACGGACTGCATCACATACGAGCCAAGTGACGACGCGGTGATACTGTTGTTGAGGGATGCGCTCCCGTTCAGCCCCTGGACTAAACAAGCGGTGAAGACACTCGTCCGTTGATCGTCAAGTACGTAGGACTTTTGCGACAGCGAACAGGACATGATGAGTCCGAGTGCTTTGTTATCGGTCTCGTCCGGGGAATCCGGATACATCACAATGCTCTTTGCGTCCGTAATTACTCCCGCAGACAGGGAGGAGTCGGGCGCATTCGCTCCCTGAGGCGTTCCATCCTCGCCTCGACACGTGTCGAGAATCACCAGTATCTGCGATGCCTTGCATTTGTGAAGGATGCTCTTCACTTCGTCAATAGACAGGCTTGTCGACTGCAGATTCGCGGGGTCGGTGTCCCTGCCGGCGAGATAGCCGGACGCCTGGGCGCCAAAGCATTGGCCCGTAAAGTAAAAGACGAGCGTATCGCCTGTGCGGCACTGATCGGCGAGCAACTGCAACTGATCTTTAATGTTGATGGTCTTCGGCTCGAGTTCGTTCGCATCGTCACTCGTCATGATTACGGGACTTGCGAAGCCGAACTGCTCGAGCGCGTGGGCGACTTTGAGAACATCTTCCGTCGAGTACGAAAGGCTCTGGAGGTTATCGTATTTGCTGACGCCGACAAGGAGCGCTCGATTGTCGGCGGAAACCGGTACCATCGATGCGATAACAAGGAAAAGTACTCCTAAGAGCGGGGGAACAAGGCGTCGGATCATAGTCAACCTTTCGCGTGAAGCGCGTGGACATCCGCTTGCAATCGTTTTGTGAACGAGTTTACACTCCGCGCACGGGAAGTTTTGGCGGTATTACTGAGCCCTAGCGCCAGCACATTTCGTGCCAAAATATCGCGCCACAAAGATGGCCGGGTGACATCTTCACCTCGAACTTGTTATGTTACCTGCCGGCATAGCACTCGTCTAATGGTATAATAGGGTCAATCGAGTTGACCCGCAGAATTTGTCGTAATGCCCGCGGCACCGGGCTGCGCCGAATTCCAGTGGGTGCCACGCCGGCTGCCCTGAGCGGGCGTGTCTCACCCCAGTGTCAAATTCACGTTGCGATGGTACGCAAACCCAGCTTACGAATACCGCCGCCTCGGAGGTCTCCACCATGATCCGCCGATTCGCGCTCGTGTTTTTGCTCATACCGGTCTTGTTCGTGTCGCTTACCGGCACGCCGTCCCGCGCCGATGACTCGAAGCAGGTTACGGAGGAGACGCCTTTGTCGGGCCCGCTTGCCGGCAAGACCGTCTACAGCCATTCGTTCGCCCTGCTTATTGGCATCAATAAGTACGAGAACCTGCCGCCGCGGTGTAGACTCCAATTCGCCGTTGCCGACGCGACCGCCCTCCGCGACGTGCTCGTAAAATCCTATGGATTCCCACCAGAAAACATAACACTGCTTACTGATTCTGAAGCCACCTTAAAGAACATCCAGGCCGCGCTTACCGGCTACAACGATAGCGGCAAGGTTGGGAAGGACGATCGCCTCCTCGTCTTCTTCTCGGGCCACGGTCAGACCGTCTCAACTCCTCTAGGCGGCGATCGGGGCTTTCTTGTACCGGTAGACGCAAATGTAGATATCTCAAATCCCTCCAATATCGGACCGTATGACCAATCCTGTATCTCGATGAACTGGCTGAAGGATACGCTAGAGGACTGTCCGGCCAAGCATGTTCTCGTTCTTGTCGATGCCTGTTACAGCGGCCTCCTGACACAATCAAGGGGGTTGCAGGACGACGCGCCAACTCCTGGCGTTGTGGCCGAGGATATGGAGCAACCCGCACGTCAAGTCATAACCGCCGGGACAAAGGGACAGGTGTCCGTCGAGAAGGCTAATCTGGGTCACGGGCTATTCACGTATAAGCTGCTGGATCAGCTCAATGCACGGGCCTCTGTTGGCGGCACCGTATTTACTGCGACCGACTTGTATGAATCGCTGCACAACAGCGTAGCTAACGAGACAAACGGAGCACAGGTGCCCCAGCTCGGCAGCTTCGACACGGACGGTGACTTCCTGTT
>JBKQWH010000441.1:0-21282 GCA_052139635.1 Capsulimonadaceae bacterium | reverse complement strand
CCGGTGGTCTCTTTATAGGACGACGGCGACCGCAACCGCGCTGGGATATGAAACAAAAACGGCAAACATTACCGTGACGGCCAACGCAACTACCAACAACTCGATGGGGCTGACGGAGACGCCGGGGACCATCTCCGGAACCGTTACCGACAGCTTGACGAATACCGCACTCTCCGGGGTCACTGTCACGGCCACGGCCGGGTCGATATCAAAGTCGGCCACGACGGCGTCCAACGGCACGTATTCGATGAGCGTCGAGCCCGGTATCTACACGGTATCGGTCACTCCGCCGTCCGGGTACAATCAACCCAGTCCGGCAACCGACACGGCGACGATCGAATTCCCGGCCGGCACGACTCCATTCACAGCGTCGTTTGCCCTTCCACCGCAGCAGGGAACTCTCGACGGCATCGTGACCAGTAACGGTACGCCTCTGGCCGGGGCGGTGGTGACGATTACGCCGCTGAATTCCTCCGCGTCGACCGTCTCGCCTGTGACGACCACCAGTGGAGCGACGACCAACTTCTCCGTGCCGGTCAATGAAGGGAAATACTCGGTGGCCGTATCCGCGGCGGGCTACTCAAGTCCGCCGGCTCAGTCGCCGATCACCATTGAACCGGGGGTCGTGCTCACCCCGCCCGTGACATTCGCCTTGACGACTGCAGTGCTGTCCGGCCTGGTGACCGACAAGTACTCGGGCAACTCCATACCGCCGTCGGGATCGACTGCGCCGGTGGCGACCGTGACAGCGACCGGCTCGACCAATGTGGCGACCTCGACGACGACTACGGCCGAGTCGGGCGGGCAGAACTATGTGATGAATCTCGCGCCCGACACGTACACCGTGTCGGCATCCGCGCCCGGTTACCAATCCGCATCCCAGGCGAATGTCGTTTTGACAGCCGGGGGCGAGCAAGTGTCCTTTGCGCTCGAGCCGCTGAACGTGTTCGAGACTCCCGGATGGAACTTCATCTCCACCCCGGTCGGGTATGCCGCGGCGAGCACGCTCTTCGGATCGGCGCCTGTCGAGTACTGGAGCCCCGGGACATTGTCGTACACTTCGGCAACCAGCCTGGCTCTTGGTCAGGGGTATTGGGTCAATCTGGCGAATAAGGTCGAGGACAATTTCCCGGGCACCGCTCCGACCGGATCGGACCAAACAGTCGATCTCTACTATGGCTGGAACATGATCGGCGTACCGTCGATGTCGGCGATTGATGTCGACGCTTTGACCTTCACAACCACGGCCACCAACGCGACACCGGTTCCCTTCCTGAACGCGGCGACGGCCAATCCTCCGATGATTGGCAGCACGCTGTATGGGTACACCCCGGGCGCCGCGGCCTATACATCCATCGTGGCCGGCGGCCAGTTGGCGCCCTGGCAGGGCTATTGGATATTCGACGCAGTCCCGGACCCGGCCCCGACCACGGCCAATCCGAATCCGTATAGCCTGACCCTGACGTTACCGACCAACTCGGGAGCCTCAACGCCGGCGCTCAAGTAGGCTGCCGTATTTCGAACGGTCCGGGCGTCACCGCCCGGACCACGCCGAAGATGAAACACCCTCGTCCGCAGTTGAGCGGGCGAGGGTGTTTCCTGCGATTCCACGACCTCCATCGTGTTCATTGCGTCCATTTCCGTCATTGCGGGCTTGACAGAATGGGCCATTAGTGCGTATGATTAGGACGGTCGCGACAGAGTAGTCGCAAACAGAATGCAGGTGCCGTCGTCCGGCGCCTTCGGTGATATCGCGAATGATACATGGAAAACGGGTCGTCGTCGTCATGCCGGCCTATAATGCAGCGGAGACGCTGGAGCAGACGTATAGCGAGGTGCCGCACGAGTTTGTCGACGAAGTCATTTTGGTCGATGATGCCAGTAAGGACTCGACGGCTCTGATCGCCCGCAAACTCGGGATCACAACAATCGTCCACCTGGAAAACCGCGGCTACGGTGGCAACCAGAAAACCTGCTATTCGGCGGCGCTCGCGCATGGAGCGGACGTCGTGGTTATGCTTCACCCGGACTACCAGTACACCCCCAAGCTGCTAACCGCGATGGCGTCGCTCATTGCTGTGGGGCAATACGACGTCGTCCTCGGATCGCGAATTCTTTGCGGCAGCGCGCTCGCCGGCGGAATGCCACGCTACAAATACATTGCAAACCGGCTGCTGACGTTGACTCAAAACGTGCTGCTGGGCGCCAAGCTCTCGGAATACCACAGCGGCTACCGGGCGTTCTCGCGCGAAGTCCTCGAGAATCTGCCGCTCGAGGAGAACTCCGACGACTTTGTGTTCGATAATCAGATGCTGACCCAGGCGCATTACTTTGGCTTTCGAATGGGAGAGATCTCCTGCCCGGCGCGCTATTTCGATGAAGCGTCGTCGATCAATTTCCGCCGGAGCGTCACGTATGGCCTGGGCGTCCTGCGCACCGCGTGGCAGTTCGCCCTCCAGAAGCGCCGGCTTGCGAAGTACCGGATTTTCGCCGCGGACGGACGCCGGTTGGCCGGAGCGGCGCCGAAGGTGCCCGCAGCATGAGCAGCAAGCCACTGCGCAACAAGACCGGCTCTCAACCGGGTCCATCGGGGAGCCGCACGAACGGGACCGAATCGACGGCTTCGCCGCCGGCGGCCGTAGCGGACATCCACTCGCCGCCGCGTCGCCTCCGGGACGCTGCGTCGATCGCGATCGTGGTTATCCTCGTGGCCTCCGCCGTCCTCGCCTTTTCACGTTTGAGCAGCGCGGCCTTCTGGGACGATGAGGCGCAGGTCGGGATCATCGCCCGCAACGTGTTGCGCACGGGTACGTTATCGGGCTGGGACGGGAGAAACCTGTACGGTTACCGCGACGGAGCCCTGCTCGACAATCACCTGCAGTTTATCAACGCGCCCCTCGACTGCCTTGTCGCGGCGGCGTCGTTCAAGATGCTCGGGATCTCCACATGGACCGGGCGATTCCCGTTCGTGCTGGCCGGCCTCGTCAGCCTTCTCGTGTTTCTGGCAATTCTGCGGTTGGACTTCCCGGAGCTGCCGGAGAATGCAGCACCGGCGCGCAGCCAGGACCGGCGGTCGAACAGGCTGCCGGATCGCCCGCCGGCCATGATCTCGCTGCACGTGTTTGCGTTGACGGCGTGGGCGCTCTCACCCACTTTCTTGCTCAACATTCGAAACTGCCGGTACTATGCCCTTTCCCTGGCGGCCTCCCTGTGCATGTACTACTGTTACCGGCGATTTTCGGAACCTGCCCCCAACTCGTCCGTGAAGGGAAGGGAGTCAGAGGCCATATCCCAACCCTCGCCTTCGAAACGAGCGCGTCCGCCGCGCGTCCCGCGGGGAGACGAAGATCCCGATCCGTCCGGTTCCCCTCCCTTCAGGGAGGGGTTAGGGGTAGGTTCCGACCGGCCGGGGGAGGTGGCTCGCTGGAGTGCGGCGGTGGGGTTTGCTGTGGCAAGCATCGCCTCATTTTACGCGAGCTACCTGCTGTTTGCCGCGTTTCTGCTGGCCCTGGCTGTCGTCCATTTCTACTTCTCGCCGCGCGGGATCGGGTTGCGTGATTTGCCCAAGGTGATTGTCAGCGCGGTTATCCTTGCGGCGGCAACGGCTCCCTACGCGATTCGACACCGAATCTGGGTGCGACACGACACGAACGTCCAGGAGGACTGGTTGACGCACCGGGCGACCCTGGTTTGGTGGAACGTTCGTGACCTCAACCTGATGGCGGTGCTGCCATGGATGGTGGCAATCGTCCTGGCGGTGTTCGTGATCCACGGACTACGGTCCAGGGATGCCGTGGCGCGGCCCGCTCTGCGATGGGCGCTCCTGGCATTCGCGTATATCTTCTTCCTGGCGCTGATGTCGATCCAGCCGACGTCGGTCCCGACCATCGCGGACGTTCGCTACTTGATCCCCGCGGCGCCATTCGCGGCCGGTTTGTCCGGGATCGCACTCTGGTACGTGTTTGCCCGTGTCAGGTGGCTCGGACTCGTCACGCTCGGAGTCTTCGTCTGCACGAACGGCTTCTGCCTGCTGCCCGCGGATCTGGACTCTACTTTTCCATCCACCAGTCGCTGGCGCTGGCTGCTTCCGGCCTATATCGGGGAAGTGACCCATCCTTATCCCACCGGCGCGCAGGCGGTATCCGATTACCTGCGCGCCCACGCGCAGAAGGATGATGTTGTTTTCTGCAGTCCATTCTACATGGATGGCCCGCTGATGTTCACCCTGGGGGACCGCGTGCTTATCGGGGGCCAGCTCGACGACGATACTAACCTGCCGAAGGCGCGGGCTCGCTCGCTGAACGCGCCGCTGTTCGCCGATTCCACCTTCCCTCAGTGGCTCGTGTTTTACAGCGGGAACAACAGTCAGAACATATACCAGTACTTTTCCAGGCCGCACGTTGTCGACGGCAAAGTGGTATGCTGCCACTACAAGACCGCGCAGAAGCTCGACGTCTATTGCAACCAAACCCAGCGGCCGGAGCTGCCGTTGCACAATTTCGGGCCGGTGACGAGTTTTGACCGGTCCGCCGACGCCGTATATGTGGTCCATAACGACGGCCTCGTCGCGCCAGACGCGCTCCCGCAGCAGGGAAGTGCCGCGCCCGACGCCTCGACCGGCACCACCACGGAGGGACAACCCCAATGACCGATTCCGCTCTTCCCGACCGGATAGACCGTTTGATCCGTGCGCCCTGGTTTCTTCCGGTCGCGGTTGGTGTGCTGGCGCTGCTGATTCTCGGCCGTTACGTGGTTGGTCCGGCCAACGTCATTTTGTCGGCCAGAAGCACCGACCTCTCGATGGAGTTCGTGTACTGGCGTCAGTTCGGCTTCGAGCAGCTTCGCCACGGCCACCTGGCGCTCTGGAATCCCTACGTGTTTTCCGGCACGCCGTTTATGGGCGGGTGGCAGGCGGCCCTGCTTTATCCGCCGGATTGGACGTACCTGCTGCTTCCGCTCGGTCGAGCCATCAACCTGGAGTTGGCGCTGCATGTGTACATCGCCGGGCTGGGAATGGCTCTCTGGGCACGCTACCACGGCATGCATCCCGTTTCGGCGCTGCTTGCCGGCTGCATGACGATGTTCGGTGGGCCGTTCTTCCTGCATGTCTATGCGGGCCACCTGGCGACCATCGACACGATGGCCTGGATCCCGTATGTTCTGCTTGCCGCGGACGGACTCATTGATGTGGGAAAGCCGGCCACATCGTCGCCCGCTGTCGACGCAGCCGAAAGCCGCGGCGATGCGGGCCGCAAATACCTGAAATGGGGACTGCTGGCCTGCTTCACGCTGGCCATGCAGGTGCTGGCCGGCCACCCGCAGACGCTCTTCAACACGATAATCACCCTGGTGTTGTACGTGGCCATCCGCCTCGTGCAGAGGCTCTCCGCGTGGCCGGCGGCGCTCGTCCTTGCCGCTGCCGGAATTGGCGCGGTGGCAATCACGGCGGTGCAGATCGTCACCGGGCTCGCTGCCGCTTCCGAAGGCACTCGCCAGGGCGCGGTCCCGTTTGCGTTCGCGTCGATGTTTGGGCTTCCACCTGAGAATCTCACCACGGTCGTCGCTCCGTTCTTCTTCGGCAGCCTGAACGGAGTCCATTACTGGGGCCGCTGCTATCTGTGGGAAGTCTGCGTATTCGTCGGCATCGCCGGGATCACGCTGGCCGTCCTCGGCTTTATGAGCGGATCGTGGCGCATCGGGGGAATCGAGAAGGCCTCAGCGGACGCACACGGCCGCAAAAAGGGGACGCGCCATCCCGCGCCGAAGCCCGCGGTCGGGGAAACCGGCGCGCCTTACAGATCGCTGTGCATTCCCTGGGGCATTATGGCCTTCCTGCTGCTGTGGATCGCTCTTGGCGCGCACACGCCGCTATTCCGGCTGCTGTACGACGCCGTTCCCGGATTCAACAAGTTCCGCGCCCACGCCAAGTTCATTTTCGAGGCGAGCCTGTTCCTCAGCATTGGGGCCGGGGCGGGGCTGGATACGCTCCTGGCCGGGCAGAAGCAGCGGGCCTACGCCATTGCAACGGGGATATTCGGGCTGCTGTCCGCAGCCACAGGCATCTGTCTGCTGCTGGCATCGAAGAGTGACAGCTCCTGGAGCTCGCTGGTGAGCTTTATCACATCGAACGACGACACGCCGCGAAATTCGCTCGACACCGCGAATAGCATCCTGGAATCCGGCGCCGGAGCCGGCTTGCTGGTCGCCGGAGCAACGGCCGTCGTTCTGGCCGTGATCGTTGCTGCTTCCGTAAAAAGACGGAGCCTGGTCCCTTGCGTGGCCGTAGTGGGAATTCTTGAACTGCTCGTTTTCGCGGGCTCGTCGCTCGCCACGTTCCACTTGAGCGACACAATTCTCCCGCCGATTCAGCAGCAAGTGGCCTCTGATCCGGGCGATTACCGGCTGCTTCAGGCCAACGTCCCGATGGACGACGAGTCGATCGTGCTCGGCCGCTCCGATATCTGGGGCTATGACCCGACCGTGCTTGCACGCTATGCCCAGTACATGTATTACAGCCAGGGGCAAAATCCCGACGACGCCGATATGTATCTGAGCTTCTCGCACGGCTCGCCGTTGATGGACCTGTTCCGGCTCAAGTACGCCTATTCGCTTCATGATGACAGGCTGAGCCTTGCCGACACCGAGAAGACATGGCTTCCGCGAGCCTTCCTCGCCGCATCGGTAGTGACCCAGGCCAGTCGCGATCAGATTCTGTCCGCGTTGGACACGAAAACCGTCGACTTCACGAAGACGGTCTATGTCGAGCCTCCGGGCGTGACGCCGCCCGATCCGGGGTCGACATCGGGGACGATCACGGTCCACGACGCGTATCCGGGCTGCATGATCGTCAAAGCCACGGTGCCGTCGCTTGCCGTTGCGGTGTTCACGGAGCCCTACAGCCGCGGCTGGCAGGCACAGGCCATGCCGGGCAGCAGCCAGCGAACCTATCAAGTCGTGCCAGCCGACTGGGCCGCCATGGCGGTTCCGCTCAACCCCGGAACGCACATTTTTCGCCTGATCTATATTCCGCACGGCTTCATTGCGGGCGCGTGGGTCTCGGGTATCTCCACGGCTGTCTTCCTGATCCTCGCCGTCGTGGCCTCGATCCCACGTCGCCGGCGCGCGTCTGTGGAATAGAGGCCGGCCAATTCGCCATTGCGGCGGTTCATAGCGACCACGCGGTCGCGGCAGCACGCAAATCGCCTCGACAATATCGGCATCCTCCACACTTTTGTCACAATTGTGGCGTATGCTGAATGCGGGCCTGACGATGGAGTATCATCGCGGTCCGGAGGCGGATATGCTGGAAGTCAATCGGCTCACGAAGTGCTATGGCGACTATGCCGCGGTCAAGGATCTGTCGTTCACCGTCAGTGGCGGCGAGATTGTCGGGCTTCTCGGGCCAAACGGCGCCGGGAAGACCACCACGATCCGGTGTATCACGTCGATCCTCGAGCCGACCGAGGGCCGAGTCACGCTTGATGGACACGATATTGTGACCGATACGGAGGCCGCCAAGCGAACTCTCGCCTACGTGCCGGAGGTCCCCAATCCGTACGAGCTCCTGACCGTCTTCGAGCACCTGCGGTTCATTGCGGCGGCATACCACATGGAACTCGATAAGGCGTATGCCGAGACTGTCCTGCGTCGTCTTGATCTGTGGGACAAGCGGTTCGAGTTGGCCGCCGCTCTCTCCAAGGGGATGAAGCAGAAGCTGTCCTGTGCCTGCGCTTTCGTCCACCGGCCGCGGATCTACTGTTTCGACGAGCCTTTGATCGGGATCGACCCCAAAGGTTCCCGCGAGCTGAAGGACATGCTGCTGGAGCGGAGGTCGGCCGGCGATGCCGTCTTGATATCCACGCACCTGCTGGATACGGCCGAGCGCCTGTGTGACCGGGTCATTATCCTGAACAAGGGAACGATGGTTGCCGAGGGATCTGTGTCCAACCTGCTGGCCCGCAACGGAGCCGACGCGACTCTCGAGGACATCTTCCTGCAACTCACGGACGGGGAGGGGTAGATGCGCTCTCTCGTGATGCTGGCTGGTTTTCAGGTGCGCAATGCGATCTTGCAGCTTCTGCGGGACCCGCGCCGGCTCATTCCGGCTGTCCTGATGGTGTCGCTCTGGATCGGCGGCGAGAGCTTTCCCTGGAGTCGACTGGAGGGGGTTTTTGCCTCGCCAGAGGCCGGGAAGGTGCTACTCCCCTGGATACCGGTGATCCGCACTTCCGTGTTTTTGCTGCTCGCCATCTTGATGTCCGGCGAGATCGACCGCGCCTGTGTCAGCGCGGCGCTGGAGTTTTCGCGGGCGGACATCGACTACCTGTTCCCGTCACCCGTTTCCCGGCGGCACCTGCTGGCTGCGCGACTGCCACTGGCAGGCCTGTTCGTCGTGATGATCACCGCCGTGCTCGCGTTCGGATTCAGCCTGATATGGCTGCCCTTGCAAGAAATGCTGCCGGGGCGCCACGCCCACGGCGCGTGGACAGCCGCACTTGCGGCTGCGTTCTGCTTCGGCGGCTACGCGAACATTGCCATCGCGATCGAGCTGTTCTGTGTCCGGCGAACCGGCCGCATCATCCGTGCCTGCCTGATTGGCGCCACGGTCGTCGTGCTCGGGGCGATCGGTCTCGCCTGGTGGCAGAACGGCATCGACGGCCTCGGCGCGGTTGCCGCCAATCCGTTCGTCACCGCGCTCTTCTATCCGTGCCGCCTGTGTGCCGACGCGGCACTCAACCCGCTGACCGGCGGTTCGAACGTCGCCCAGACAGCCGGTCTGGGGCTGTTTTTTGTGGCGACATTCGTCCTGCTCTTTACTCGACGCGCCAACTACTACGAGGCCGCCATGCTGGCGTCCGAGCGCGTTCGGCTCATGCGGACCGCCTCGATTGCCGAGCAGGCGATTGCCCCGGGCCAGGCCGGAATGCGCCGCAAAGGCGATCGTCCATATACCATTCCGGAGTTCGGACGCGGTCCCTGGGCGATTGCGTGGGCCCACCTGGCGGCAGCCGCCAAGCAGCCCTGGCTCAACTTCGTCCTGCCGGTCATCGGCGGGGCGCTGCTGGTCGTCCTCTCCCGGCTCGCACCATATCCGCGGCGTGACTTTGTGCTTGGCATGTGCGTGCTGGAGTTTTGCGTTCTGGTCCCGGCCGCGATGGCTCAGATGACCTACCAGCGCAGCATGCGCCGCATGTCGCTGATGAAAGCGCTTCCCGTTCCGGGCTGGCAGGCCGTGCTGGCGGAAGTGCTCTCACGCGTTGTGCGCGTTTCGCTGGCCTTCCTGGGGATCGCCGGAGCGCTGCTCGCCTTCCACCATCCGTACCCACTTGCCTACGTGCCGCTGCTCTTGATCGCACTGCCGGTCGAGATATTCTGCCTCGACATGGTCATGTACGGCGTGGTATTGTGCTTCCCCAGCAGTGAGGATAAGATTCAAGCGATTCAGGCCGGCTTCGTGGCGATCATGCTCAACATCGCTATCCTTTCCGTACAGGGGATGCTGCCGCGGCTCGCCGTGCTGTCGGGGGTGTCGCATACCGGTTCCGTGCTCGTTGGTATTGCGGGTGTCCTGGGGGCGGCTGCTCTCGCCGTCTCGTTCACGACCCGCCTTTACCGGACCCACCAGCCCGGTCTGGAACGCGGGCTGATGCGCACGGTCGAGCGCCTTCCGGAGCCCGACGAAGCCGTGGTGATCGCCCTTCTGATGCCGTGGCTCGTGTTCTACGTCTTGACAATCCTCGCCGTGCGTTTCCCTGGCCTCCAGCACGCCGATCCGCTCGTGATCCAGTTGGCCTGCCAGTTCGGCCTGATGTTCTTCCCAGTGCTTCTGTGGGCTCGCTTCGCGGGACTTCGATGGCGCCCGACATTCTCCTGGCGTCCGGCCGCCACCGCCGAGATGGCCGGGGCCGCGATGATGGGCGCCGGCGTTATCCCGTGGTTCGTGGTGCTGGGCGCCCTGCAGCCGGCCTACTTCGGCCATGGCCCCAGGGCGGTCCTGATGTATTTGAGCGACTTTCTCCCGGCGCTGACCCGGTATCCCATCCTGGCTCCAGTGGTGCTGGCGGTGGCTGCCGGGTTCTGCGAGGAAATGGTCTACCGCGGCCCCGTCCTGGCGGGTCTGCGCCGCTCTCTCTCCCCCCGAGCGGCGGTCTTCGCCTCCGGAGCGATCTTCGCGGCGTGCCACTTCGACGCCGGCGGCATGATCGACCGGACTCTGCTCGGTGCCCTGCTGGCCTGGATCGTCCTCCGGACGGGCTCCATTTTCCCGGCAATGCTGCTCCACGCCGTGTTCGATTTTGGCTTGTTTGCCTGGTACTCCGCGCTTCTCGGGCACTACGGCCCCGCCGCGCTCGACTTCACCTCAACCCACCTTTCCGTAACCCTCCTTGTCGGGGCCGTGCTCGTGGCAGCAGGTCTCGGCCTCTTGCGCACTACATGGCGCAGTCGCCGTCCGGCCGAGCCCAGGGTGGCAGTTGCGGCAGGAGCGTGATGTTGACCATTCCTTGCTCGCAGGACGTGTCAACGAGGTGTCGAGCAGCCGAACGAGTTGTCGGGTGGCGGACGTGCCTCATGCGGAGATGAGGTATATTAATGTCCATAGTTGCGTTTGGTGCGCATGGACTCGTCGATGGCATTATCTATCACAGCCCACCGATGGGCAGCGTTCGAGTGAGGTTCTTATGAGTCAGGCGGTTGTCATCACCGCGGTTGGGCAGGATCGGCCCGGGATTATCGCAGGACTGGCGCGGGTTATGTACGACCTGGGGGCGAACCTCGACGACGTGACCATGACCCGCCTGCAGCACGCGTTCGCGAACATGATCTCGGCGACTCTCCCCGACGCCGTTTCACTGGACGCGTGCCGCGCCGCCCTCGCCGTTCTCGAGGATGAACTTGGCCTGACCATCACGGTGCAGACCGTCCCGGCCGGCGGTGAACATACGGCGGAGGCAGACCACTTGATTACGGTCTACGGCACCGACAAACCGGGGATCGTCTACCGGGTCACCGAGCGGCTGTCGCAGCGCGGCGTCAACATCACCGATATGGACACGCGGCGCGCCGGCACGGCGAGTGCCCCTCTGTACGTGATGCTGATCGAGGTTGCGTCGGACGGCGTCGACCTCTCGAAGGATCTGTCCGATCTGCGCCGAGACCTCCGCGTGGACATCACCATACAGGACCTGGATCGGGAGGCTCTTTAGAGACCACGCATGCCAGCCCGTCCCATCCTCCTGTACCCTGATCCGCGCCTGAAGACGCCGTGCGAGGCAGTCGATCAGGTGGGCGATGACGTTCGCGCACTGGTTCGCGATCTGCTCGACACGATCGACGCCGGCCCGCCGCGCACAGTCGGCATCGCCGCACCGCAGGTGGGCGCCATGGTACGAGTCGCCATTGTCGACGCGTCCCGCAATCCGAAGTTCGATCCGGGGCATGGCCTCCTGACGCTGATCAATCCCGTGATTTCGGCACATTCGGGGGAACAGAACTTCCGGGAAGGATGCCTGAGCATCCCCGAATATACCGCCAACATCCGGCGCCACGCCCGCATAACGGTGCTCGCGCGGGGTCTCGACGGCACGGAAATCTGCGTCGACGCCGAGGGCTTCGAGGCGGTCATACTCCAGCATGAGATCGATCACCTCAACGGAATCCTCTTCCTGGACAGGGTGGCCAACGTCAAGACAGACCTGTTCACCCGGAAGGCACGCTCATGAAATCAGTCGTAATCGGCACCCGCGGCAGCGCGCTGGCGCTCACACAAACCCGATGGGTGGCCGCCGGCCTGCATGGGGCACATCCCGATGTCCTCGTTGCCATCCGCACGTTTGTGACACGGGGCGACGCAACTCAAGCGAGCAATGTCCCCCTGTCGAGCTTCGGGCAGAAGGGGATCTTCGTCACGGAACTCGAGACCGCCCTGCTTTCGGGCGAGATCGACCTAGCGGTGCACTCGATGAAGGACATGGCGGGCGTTCTGCCGCCGGGCCTGACCATCGCCGCAGTGCCGGTGCGCGAATCTCCGGCCGACGCGCTTGCCGGCGCAACCCTCGATTCCCTGGCTCCGGGGTCGCGGGTCGGCACCGGCAGCGTCCGGCGCCGCGCGCTGCTCCATGACCGCCGACCCGACCTCGCGCTGCTCGAGATCCGCGGCAATGTCGATACTCGCTTGCGCAAACTCGACGAGGGGCAGTACGACGCCGTTTGCCTGGCCGTTTCCGGCTTGCGCCGGCTCGGACTGGCGGGCCGCATCGCGGAGGAGCTGGACACATCCTGGTTTTTGCCGGACCCCGGCCAGGGCGCCCTGGCCATCGAGGCGCGAGAGGGAGACACGCGCGTTCTCGATATCGTGGAAGCGGTCAACGACCCGGTTGCGAAGATAACCACGTCGGCCGAGCGTGCCTTTCTGGCTGCGGTCGGCGGAAGCTGCCAGACCCCCATCGGGGCGCTGGCCACCCTGGATGGCGCGATTCTCACCCTGCGCGCCATGATCGCCGCCGGCGATACGATCCGCTACGGCGAGGAGCGCGGCCCGGCCGCCGACGCGGTTGAGATTGGCCGTAGGGCAGCATCGAGCTTGACCTGATGAAGACATACGACTTTCTCGTGCTGGGCAGCGGCAGTGCCGGCCTGACATTCGCCTTGCGGGTCTGTGGGGCCGGATCGGTGGCGCTTGTCACAAAGAAGGAGCGCACGGACAGCAACACGAACTGGGCGCAGGGCGGAATCGCCGGTGTCATGGGGGCCGATGATAGCGACGACCTCCATGTTTCGGACACGCTCATCGCCGGGGCCGACCTGTGCAACGAGCAGGCTGTTCGCATCCTCGTCTCGGAGGGACCGCAGCGCATCCGTGAGTTGATCGATTTCGGCGCTAACTTCAACCGAACGAGCGATGGAAGCCTCGCGCTCGGCCGGGAGGGCGGACATTCACGGCGTCGCATCATCCACACCGCAGATCTGACCGGCCGCGAAGTGGAGCGCACACTTGTAGACGCATTGAAGGCACATCCAAACATCACCGTCCTCGAACACCACTTTGCGGTGGACCTGATTATCGAGGACGGTCGGTGCCTGGGCGCCCTCGTGTTCGACGAGGCGGCCGACACGATCGAGCCCTATGCGGCGCGCGCAACCCTCATCGCAACCGGCGGCGCCGGCCAGGTCTACCAGTTTACGACCAATCCGCCAATCGCGACCGGCGACGGTATCGCGATGGCGTGGCGTGCCGGCGCCGAGGTGCGCAACATGGAGTTCATCCAGTTCCACCCGACATCGCTCTACCATCCCGATGCCCATTGTTTCCTTATTTCGGAAGCCGTGCGTGGAGAGGGGGGAATTCTGCGCCGCAAAGACGGCGCCGCGTTCATGGGGGAATATGACAGTGCCCGCAAGGACCTTGCCCCGCGCGATATCGTTGCGCGAGCGATTGACAATGAAATCAAGCGGTCCGGCGACGACTGCGTTTACCTGGATGTGACCCACCTGCCGGCGGATGACGTCCTGGCACACTTTCCAACCATCTATTCGCGGTGCCTTTCCTATGGAATAGACATTACCACGGACTGGATACCCGTCGTACCCGCGGCGCACTATTCCTGCGGCGGCGTTGCGACGGACCTTGTCGGTCGAACGAGCCTGGACCGGCTCTATGCGAGCGGTGAGGCCGCCAGTACGGGCGTGCACGGGGCCAACCGCCTCGCATCGAATTCGCTGCTGGAGGCGCTCGTCTTCAGCCGGCGAGCCGCGGATGACGCGCTCGCAAGTGTCATGACCGGGGAGGTCGCCCCCCTCCCAACACCTTGCCCCGCGTGGGACGCGCCACGGCCGTCGAATTCCGACGTAGAAGGCCTTCGCCACCGCCTGAAGGTCGTTATGCAGAAATACGTGGGAATCGTCCGCACGGACGCGCGTCTGCAAAAGGCCGCCGGCGCCATCGTAGCGCTGAGGTACGAAGCGGCCTCGAATCTCGGTCAGGGGACCCGTGTCGCCAGTGCGCTCGAGCTGCGAAACATGCTCGATGTCGCCGATCTGATCGTCCGCTGTGCCCGCCTCCGGCAGGAGTCGCGCGGGCTGCATTACAACACCGACCATCCGCTGGCGGTCCACGAGGAGAAGCACGACACGGTCATTACCCGTGGCGCGGAATAAGCTCGGATCTGTCATCGCTTCCGCCGAACCACGGATTGCTTAGCAGGTCGCTTCAATGATCACCCGAAGGTACTTCGCCTCAAATGCGCTCGTTTGCTTCACGGTCGTCATGGTCGTTTGGAACGTCGCAAGCAACCAGGACATACTGGCAAACGCACACCCGAACGTTTTGCTCGACATGGACATTCAGCTCATCGCTCAGTCCCTGGCGACGAAGCCTACGTTTGCCAGCACGTTTACCTGGTGGCATTCCAATTGGGAGCTGGTGAATCCGTTCTGGCGTCCACTCACGATGCAGGTCTTCTGGATGGAGAAGCATTGCTTCACCCTGCAGGGCTTTCGCTGGTGGCAGCTTGTTACCGGCCTGATGGAGTTGATTTCCCTCGCGTTGTATGCCTGGTTTGTACGGTTGCTCACTCGACGGACCGACATGACCTGCATCGCCGTTCTGACGTTCGCCGGTCCGAGATTGGGTCTGCCGATCGATCAATTCCTCAGCGGTCTCTGGCATACCACACCCATCAATGTCGCAACCGCGTGGAAAGATCAGCCGGACATCTTCGCGGACACCTTTCTGTTCGCATCACTGATTTGCCTGCTGAAGAAGCGGTACGCCCCGGGACTGGTGTTTGCCTTTATCTCCGTGTCGTTCAAGGAAAGCGGATGGATGGTCTGGTTCATCGCCCTCGTTCTGCTGGCGATAAGAGGTGAACTGCGGGCTCTCCCGCGATGGGTGTTCGTGGCTGCGGCGATTGAGATCGCAGCGTTGATAGCACTCCGGTACTCGGCTGGCCCGGCGGTCTTTCGGGGCGCCGATGTTGGATCGAACCGGCACTGGTTTACACGCTACGTCGGGGGGGTCGGTGGAGACTATGCCGAAGCGTTTCGCACGCTTCCCTTCTGCTTTGTCCTGGCGCATGCCATCTTTCTGACCACCCGGCTCAGCCAACGGTTTAAGGACGACGGCCTGCGTCGCCGCATTATTTCCGGCGTTACGCTATGTGCCGGAATGATCGCGACGCTGTTCGTGCAGGCACGCTTTCTCGGCGCCCCGCTATGGATTTGCCTGGCGAGTTACACCGACCCTGTCGCATGCGGATACTACCTGTATGCCGTCCTGAGCGTACTCTTGATCTTGAGCGCCACGTGGGCGATTTCCAGCCAGGAGAGCTATCGAAAACTCGGGGGATTTGCGCTGGCTTCAGCCCTGATCACCGGCCTGCCCTACGCCGCGGCGACGCAGGTCCTGGAACACGCTCTCAGACAGTCGTACGCGTTCCAGTCACTCCTTGTGGCCGTTGCCGCCCTGGCTCTCTGGGATCGATGGAGCATCGTGCTTCCAAAACCGGCTGCCCGCCTCGCCGTCGACGGCGGAGACCCGACAGATAGGGATGCCCTGCAAAACCGCGGCCCGGATTATTCTCTTGGAAGTCGAGAATAATCCGGGCCGGAACATAAAGCCTCCAACGTTAGTTGACAGGCGGAGCTGGACTGGTCCCCGGATAATTGTCCAGAGTGGACTCGAAGTTGCTGCTGTCGACGGCGCTGCCGGTTCCGTTAATGATGTGATCGATCGTGCCGGAAATCCCGATGGTCACCATGTCCGTGAAGTTGACACCTGTCAGATTCGGCGGACACTCGATCGCGTTGTCCAGGACGATGCTCGTGTTGTTGAAGACGGCATAAACGCCGAGCCCGTATGCCTGGTGGCTCGTGACTGCGCTGGATACCTCGTACGACGCGTACCCATCCTCGCTTCCCGCCATCCATGCGCTCTGGGAAGGCGGATCGTAGGGCGCCTCGCTCTGGTAGAAATACACGGAGCCGTCGTCGCCGTTCCAGAGCGTCTGGTACTGCTCGAAGTGCTCGACTGCCAGCCCGTAAATCGTGTCGTTCAGCCCGTTAACCACCAGGCCGTTGTTCGACACGTTCACGGTCCATCCAACCGTGCCGCTGTTGCCGTGATCCGCACGCCAGATCCAGAAGTCATCGCCAATCACGTCGTTGCTGTTGATTTCAACCCCTTCCGTAGCCTGGCCGGCGATATCGCCGCCAATCCGGCCGAAATCGTCATGCAGCGATGTCGGGTTTGCGGCGTGGCTCTGCGAGCTCCCGCGCGGTCCGACCTGTAGGAGGATCGGCGAATTCGTCGTCCCGGCGTCGAACAGGATTCCGGAGATGTCGACCCCGTCGACGTCGGCGACCGTCATGTCCATCACGCCGTTCTCCGGGATGAGGGTCGGAAGACCGATGCCTAGCACCGTCGTGTTCGGATTCGTGATATTGATGGGCTCATCCAGGTTATAGATGCCCGGAGTAAGGAGGAGGTTCAACCCCTTGCTCAGGGCGGCATTCATGGTCTCGGCGGTATCTGTTCCCGCCTGGGCAATGTAAAACTGGCTAATCGGGATGGATGTGCCGGGCTCCGGTCCCGGACTCCAGCTCGGGCCCTGGCTGTTGGCCACAACCGACGGAACAAACACGCTGTAGGCGCCGGAGTTATACGTCAGGAACGGCTTTTCGCGAACCACGGGCGTATCAGCGACAGTCGTGTACGATGGGAAGCTCCCGCTGGGCGGGTTGACGTCGCCGACGAATACCATATTCCAGTTTCCGCCGTCCCAACTCGTCCACTGGTTGTTTCTCGACATCCATTGCTGTTGAGCCCAGGTGACCGCGTTGCCGTCGACCAGGGTGTCCGCCAGGAAGCCGCCGCTGGAGTAAGCTCCATCGTCGAACTGAAGGTTTCCCTTGATGTGCATGCGCCGCATCGGGGCCGCCTGCGACACAGCCCACAGGTCCGTATCGGCAACGCCCCCTTCCGAGGAATCCGACGGAACCACGGCGAGGTTCTCCGCACCGCGCCAGAAGTTGCAGAGCGCATTATTGCCGTTGTTTTCACAGACACCGGTATCGGTGGAATTGATATAGCCGGTGATCGTGGTGTCATCCGGTGACTGGCCAAGCCCGAGGACCTGCGTATAGTAGCCGACGGGGATGTCAAGTCCATTCCCGGTGCCGGTCGCACCGTACGCTCCGGGCTGGAAGAGGAATGCGTAGCGCTGGGTGCCGAACTGGTTGGTCTCCTGGGTGTTAAAGACCGTGTTTACCGCGCTCTGGATCGACGCCACCGACATAGACGGCGTGAAGATCATCACATTGGGACCGAAATCCGGCGTCGCGACTGTCAATGAGCCTCCTGCCGCGATTTCGTTGACCGACCAGCCGGCGTACGGTCCGAACGAGTTCTGTGTGAACGATCCGGTGGTGGTATTCAGATCCCAGAGGGAGGTCGCCCCCCCGTTGTCCCATGCGAGTCTCGTAATCCCGTCGGCGCCGTCGGCAATGGACTTCGCGCTCCAGCCAGGGAAAGCACCGTACGTATTCACGGTGAATGATCCGTCACTGGTGCTGTAATTCCAGACGGAGGCCGCGCCGGAAGTATCGTTCCAAAGGACGTGGGTCGTATTGTCTTCGCCGACGGAGAGAGCCGTTGCTGTCCAATCGGCATAGGGCCCGCTCGTAAACTCCGTGTACGTACCCGCGGAGTTGTCGAGACTCCAGATGGACGCGGCGCCGGCCGCGTTTGTCCAGAGGACTCTCGTCATGCCGTCAGGCCCGTCCGCCATTGCGCCGGCAGTCCATCCGGGATACGGCCCGTAGGTGTTCTGCGTGAACCCGCCGCTGGTCGTGTTGTAATTCCATATCGCTGCGGCTCCGCTGGAGTTCGTCCAGAGGACGTGGGTCGTTCCATCGTCGCCGACAGAAAGGGTCTGGGCCGTCCATCCGGGGAACGGGCCGAATGTGGACTGGGTAAACGTCCCTGTCGCAGCTACGCTCCAGATGGACGCGGCCCCGCTTGCGTTCACCCACAGCACGCGTGCCAGACCGTCGGGGCCCGCCGCAATGCTCGATGCGGTCCAGCCGGGATACGGTCCATACGTGTTCTGAGAGTATGTTCCAGCGGTGATAGAGTAGTTCCAGAGCGAGAGCGCTCCGGACGAACTGGCCCAAAGGACATACGTCGGCGTTGTTGTTTGGGAGTGGGCAGCAGGCTGTCCGACAAGAGCGAAGAAGCATGCGAGAAGCACAGGCATCAGGCTTCGGCATCGACGAGCGGCTAACGATCGCATAATAACACCTCGATGATTTGCCAGGGTGGGAATTTGTGTGTCTGGTCGCGGACACGAGCATACTCAGTATACCACAATTGGCGACGGTTGCCGTCAAGGGTAGGGGAAGCCGAGCTGCCGCAGTTTACACGAGGATTCAATACTGATTAAACGAGTTGTAGACTTCTGTTAAACCAAGGCGCGCGGATTGCCATCATCAGGAACAGACGTGCAGTTTCCGGTTCGCCCGGATCGTCCTCGTTCGGGATGTGGACGATCCGGACGCCCGGACTATGGCCTAAGGATACGACGCCAGGGTGCCTTCCTCTGCGCTTCCACCGTTTCCGGTGACGCTGCTTCCCGTGCCGTTAATGATATTGTCAATGGTGCCCGCATCGGTAATAGTCACCATGTTCGTGAAGTTGACGCCGGCGGTGTCCGGAGCCTCGATCGCGTTGGTCAGGACAATCCCGGTGTTGAACCACATATACATGCCCAGTCCCATCGCCGTGTGGCTGGTCACACCGGCTGCGACCTTATACGACGGATACCCGTCCTCCGGACCACTCGGCCCATTACTTATCCAGTCGCTCTGGTTGGGTATCAAGTAAGGCACTTCGTTTTGATAGAAGTAGACCTGGCCGCCATTGCCGTTCCAGAGTGTGTCGTACTGCTCAAAGTGCTCGACCGCCAGACCGTAGATCGTATCGTTGTTGCCGTTGACCACCAGCCCATCGTCCGCAACGTCGCCGGTCCACTGGACCTGCTTCTCTGCGTCGTGATCCGCGCGCCAGATCCAGAAGTTATCCCCGATAACGTTGTTGGCGTTGATCTCGAGGCATTCTTGAGCCGCATCGTCATCGTTATCGTCGTCTCCGACCCGGAAGAAGTCGTCATGCAGAGTGATCGGGTTGGTGGCGTGACTGAGCGAGCTGCCGCTCGGTCCAACCTGCAGCAAGTAGGGGGACTGGACCGTTCCCGCATCAAAGATGATGCCCGAGACATCCACACCGTCGACATCGGCAACCGTCATCGCCGCGGTTCCGGCCGTGGGATGCAGCGTCGCCAATCCGAGGCCCAGCACGACAGTTCCGGCGCGGGTGACGTCGATCGGTTCGTCCAGCACGTAAATGCCTGGGGTGAGCAGGAGGTTCATTCCATCGCGTAGAGCTGCATTAATGGTTTCCGCGGAGTCCGAATCCGCCTGCGCGATATAGAACTGGC
Source organism: Capsulimonadaceae bacterium (assembly GCA_052139635.1). Taxonomy (GTDB): domain Bacteria; phylum Armatimonadota; class Armatimonadia; order Armatimonadales; family Capsulimonadaceae; genus JBKQWH01. The sequence goes on along the minus strand of JBKQWH010000441.1, from coordinate 1,792 downwards.
TGATTGGAATCGACGTCCCCGCCTCCGGTCCGGGATTCCAGCTTGATCCCTGGGTGCCGGACACCATTGTCGGGGCGAACACGCTGTACGAGCCGGAGTTGTACGTGAGGAATGGCTTCTCTCGACTCACCGGGGTATTGGCCACGATCGTGTTGAAACCGTCGACCGGCCCGGTTGTTGGAGTATTGGTGTCGCCGACGAACACGATGTTCCAGATGCCCCCGTCGCCGCCCCACGCCGCCCACTGGTCGTTTCGGGACATCCATTGCGACTGTGTGTAGACAAGCACATCATCATCGATCACCGAATCGGCCAAAAACCCGCCGCTGGACTCCTGATAGTCGTCAAGCTGCAGGTTTCCCTTGATATGCATGCGCCGCAATGGAGAAGCCTGCGATACTGCCCAGAAGTCGGTCCCGCCGGAATCGATCGGGTCCACGGCAAGGTTCTCCGCCCCGCGCCAGAAGTTGATCAGGTCGTTGCCGGAGAGCGGGCCACTCAGGCACTGAACGTAGCCGTTGATGCTGGTATCATCCGGAGACTGCCCGAGCCCGAGGACCTGAGTATAGTAGCCAACCGGAATGTCGACGTTGTACGTGCCGGGCTGGAAGAGGAACGCATAGCGCTCCGGGCCGAACTGATTCGACTGCTGGGTGGTGTACACGGCGTTGATCTGGCTCTGAATCGACGCTGGTGACATCGATGGCGTGAAGACCAGGACGTTCGGGCCGAATGCGCCTCCGGTAGTAAGTGGGCCTCCGGCCGCAAGCTCCGTGGCCGACCACCCGGAGTAAGGTCCGAACGCTTGTTGGGTAACCGAGCCGGATGAGGCGTTCAGGTTCCAGATTGAGACTGCGCCGTCGGCATCGTCCCACGCCAGTCGCGTAATCCCGTCGGCCCCGTCCGCTATGGATGTGGGTGTCAGGCCCCCGTAGCCCTCGAAGACATTCTGGGTCATCGTTCCCGTATCCACGTCGAGGTTCCAGACGGCGGCAGTGCCATCCGTATTCGACCAGAGTACGTGAGTCGTATCGTCTATGCCGACGGAAAGAGCCGTCGCCGTCCAGTTGTTATAGGGCCCGCTCGTACACTCTGTGTATGTCCCAGCGGAGTTGTCCAGACTCCAGACGGACGCGGCGCCGGCCGCGTTTGTCCAGAGCACTCTCGTCATACTGTCGGGACCGTCCGCAATGGCCTTGGCCGTCCATCCCGGAAACGGCCCATATGTGTTCTGCGTGAACCCGCCGCTGGTCGTGTTGTAGTTCCATACCGATGCGGCTCCACCCGTGCTCGTCCAGAGGACGTGGGTCGTTCCGTCGTCGCCGACGGACAGGGCCTGAGCCGACCAGCCGGGGAAGGGGCCGAATGTGGATTGTGTGAACGCTCCGGTGTCGGCAACGCTCCAAATGGACGCGGCCCCGCCTGAGTTCACCCACAGGACGCGTGCCAGACCGTCGGGGCCCGCCGCTATGCTCGATGCGGTCCAGCCGGGATACGGTCCATACGCGTTCTGCGTGTACGTCCCCGCTGTGACCGAATAATTCCACAGGGAGAGTGCGCCGGAGGAGTTGGCCCAAAGGACATACGTCGGAGTTGTTGTTTGGGAGTGGGCAGCGGGCTGCCCGGCAAAAGCGATGACGCATGCGAGAAGCACAGGAACCCGGCTTCGGCATCGACGAGCCGCTAACGATCGCATAATAACACCTCTATGATTTGACAGGGTGGGAAGTTGTGTGTCTGGTCGCGGACACGAGCACACACAGTGTACCACACCTGGCGACGCAGGGACGAG
>JBKQWH010000440.1:0-4056 GCA_052139635.1 Capsulimonadaceae bacterium | reverse complement strand
TCGGAATCGGTGATCATTTTGTGGTGGAATATGCAGGAGAGTGAGTCTTTGTGTCCGCATGATGGTTTTCAAAGTGTTCCATTAGCTCATCGTCACTCGTAAAACCCAGCGTGTATGCCACGATTCCGTCACTCCCATCCAATCCAATAGTACATGTTTTTCCACTCTATGTCAACGGCGACGCCAGCAGATCGTGACTTTTGGCGACGTCACCAGCCCGTTCTCGATGGCAATCGGAATGGACTCGCCGACTGCAATGCAGTCTTCATCGAACCACACCCGCAACCCATCGCCGCGGAGGCGCTCGACCAGCCCTCGGACGGCCGGCTTGTCGTCCGACCTGGCTGAGTTGGGGCCGTAACCACGGAAATGGCGAATGACATGACGGCAGACGTCGCCAGGTTTTCCAGCTCATCGCAGCGATCCGGCGAGAGAACAATCGTCCGACGTCATCCCCTTGGGCGACGGACACCCCAATCCCCTCCACAAATGCAGTTGACACAACTCGGCGCGTCCGTGGTAGTATAGAATCAATGTGTGCGAGGAAGGAGTGAGCGGATTATGACCTTGAGCATCGACGTCAGCCCGCAGGTTGGCGCACGCTTCACGGCATTGGCCCACCAGAGCGGAATCGAACCTGCAGCACTGTTCGAGACCATGGTCAGGCAGTATACACCTGACTTAAACATTAGCCCGCCCGCGCTCACGCCGAAGTTTACTCCCGCGAATGACCCTCTGATGGCACGGCTTGAAGCAAGTATTGCGGCGGCTCCCACAGATCCCGAGTCAATTCGGGAAGCCGAAGAAGACATGCTCGAGCTGATGCGCAACCTGAATGCAAACCGAAGAGCGACCGGGGAACGGATACCATTTCCGGAAGTTGAATGATTGTCTTTCTCGATACCAGGCCGTTAGCTATGCTGACAAACCCCAAGCTGCCGCCTTCCACGGTAGCGATTCTTAGGTGGGCTCGGGACATGCGGGCGGCAGGGCATAGTTTCGTTGTTCCGGCGATTGCCGACTACGAGGTTAGACGAGAACTGGAACGCGCGGGAAAAGTCGCGAGCATCGCCGAGCTAAACACATGGCGGGGTGAGTATTTACCTCTCACCGACTCTGCCTTGCAGCTTGCGGCCAAGCTCTGGGCCCAGTCTCGCAATGCAGGAACTCCCACCGCCGACCCCAAGGAGTTGGACGGAGACGTTCTCATTGCCGCCCAGGCCCTCGATATGGGCTTGCCGGCTTCGGACTTTACCGTGGCCACCTCCAACCCCAACCATCTCTTCGTGTTCGTCCCGTGCGACGAGTGGCAAGACATCAAGCCTTAGTGACCAAGGATGATTCAGCCCCACACCGCATACCGGCCACTCAGTACACGCCGCCACCGACGCCTCGACACCTCGACGCCCTGCGCGGCGCAACAGAGCACCGCCCATCCACCCGCAGAGCCATTCACCTCGGCCCTCAAAAATCATCGTAATCAGAGGAGTCAGACGCATCACAGCTTAGACAATCTGCGCCGCGGTCTTTGTCCCGGCAACAAGCGTGCACGACTCGACCATATACGACAATTTCGTCATAATACACTTGTGTTGTACGATTGATCCCGCACACTGAAGGAGCACAAACTTGGAAGAGGTCACGGAAGGCCAACCATCACGGACCCGCGAGCACACGCGGACACCCATCGCGGATGTGGGCGGGGCGGGAACGCTACAAGCTCTGAACATAGCATGCAACTTGCTTGAACGAGTATTGGTCGATTGCGTTTCCTCCGGTTTCGCCAAATTCTATCTGTCCGACTGCGAGGATGAGGGAGAGCTGTCGGTGAGTGCGCTAAGAATCCTGTGTGGCTGGCCCGTGGTCAGGCGGAAACGAAAGTCCAAGTCAACCGCATTGCCCACCCACGAGAGTAACGAGAGCGTCAAATCCCGATAGTCCGCCCGGTCAGGTTGGTCCAGGGCGGGTACCAGCCGTCCAATTGTGATTCCCATGTGGGTATAATCGGAAGCATACCCCGCCCAGGCTTAAGCCTGGGCTGTGAGGCCGCTCGAAAGGGCGGCCTCCGCTGTTTTGGGATCCGCGAGCCCGAAGCGCGCCCGCGCTCTCGATGTCGCGCCCCGTTGAGTCTGATTGCCCGCTATTTGCCAAAATATGTCGCCAGAAATCGCTCCGCATCCTCTATCGCGCTCTTCGCGTCCGCATCCGTTTAATCGGTAAACTTCCCATGAGCCGCAGAATTTCCAATGTCGATACGCATTTGGCGTCGGTAATTCTCGATGCGTATTTTTGTTGAGTTAGGTTTAACATGATGTCCCCAAGTGGACGAAATCGATTTTTATGATATTGTGCAGTTCCCTCCAAATTTCCTGCGGGCAGTCAGCAGTCGCTTCTGGGCCGCTCGGTGGATCGCCTACGAGACGGTTAATCTGCGGTACCCAACTGGTGCGAATTGGCTTCCTGCGGCCCCTCACCTCGACGCTCAATCTCCGCTTCCACGACCTCCAGCGACTTCCGAGCCGACTTCGTGTGCGGATGCTCGTCCCCGAGAAACTGCCGGCGAATCCCGTGCGCCCGCTCGAACGCCGCCCGTGCGCCGGCCAGGTTCCCCAGGTCCCGCAGCACGTTGCCCAGGTTGTTGACGACGGCCGCCACATGCGGATGGTCCGGCCCGTAGACGGCCTCATCGATCTTGAGGGATCGCTCGAACGCCGCCCGCGCGCCGGCCAGGTCGCCCAGGTCACGCAGCACGAGGCCCAGGTTGTTGACGCGGATCGCCACCGTCGGATGGTCCGGCCCGTAGACGGCCTCGCCAATCTTGAGGGCTCGCTCGAACGCCGCCCGCGCACCGGCCAGGTCGCCCAGGTCCTGCAGCACACAGCCCAGGTTGTTGACGCGGATCGCCACCGTCGGATGGTCCGGGTCATAGACGGCCTCGTCGAGCTTGACGGCCCGCTCGAACGCCGCCCGCGCGCCGGCCAGGTCGCCCAGGTCCTTCAGCACGTTGCCCAGGTTGTTGACGTAAATGGCCACTTGCGGATGGTCCGGCCCGTAGACGGCCTCGTCGATCTTGAGCGCCCGCTCGAACGCCGCCCGCGCGCCGGCCAGGTCGCCCAGGTCCCGCAGCACGTTGCCCAGGTTGTTGACGCGGATCGCCACCTTCGGATGGTCCGGCCCGTAGACGGCCTCATCGATCTTGAGGGCCCGCTCGAACGCCGCCCGCGCGCCGGCCAGGTCGCCCAGGTCACGCAGCACGCCGCCCAGGTTGTTGACATTTATAGCCGTATCTGGATGGGATAGGCCAAACGCTGCTTCAGAAAACTTAACGGAACGCTCAAGTACCATTCGTTTGCGGCCATGTTCGGCGCGTATGCCCATATATATGGCGATGCAGTTGAGAACATAGCTGACAGCGTCCGGTTCGACGTCGATCCGTCCCTCAAGATGATCGACCGCCGCGAGGGCGTGCGTCTGGAGGCGCTCGTATTGAGGCCATGCATCGACGTTCGTCATGACATCGTTTGGGAGCGCCTTACGCAGAACGGTCAGGATTCGGCCGAGGCAGGCGTCGGCGACGCCGCTCTGGCGCTGCCGGTCCTGGACGACTGCCTGAACCAGCCGGTGGATCGACAATCCTTCGTTCGCGACCGTGACCAGCGAGAACTGGCGCAGCGCGGCGACGGCGGCGTGGACGGCAAGCACGTCGCAGGTCGCCGTCCAGTCCGTGAACAGAGCGAACGGGATATCGTCCGGCGCAAGCCAGGCGCACAGATCGAGGAGTTCGGCGGCCAGCGGGGTCTCGGCGACCTGGTCGAAGGCAATCGACCACGTCGTGGCCACTGTGTCGTCGTGGTAATCGTCCGGCGCTTTGTTGCCGAGAGCCGCCAGCTTCCGATCCTGAAACAGCTTGAGGAACGCCGCCGGACCAATCCCGGTGGCATCGATATACGCGGCGGCCTGTTCGAGGGCGAGGGGCAGGTCGCCGAGGGCGGCAGCGAGAGGGTCGAAGGAAGCAGGAACCTCACCCCAACCCTCTCCTTGGAAAGGAGAGGGAGC
>JBKQWH010000439.1:0-3127 GCA_052139635.1 Capsulimonadaceae bacterium | reverse complement strand
CCGGGCGCGCCCGCCGCCCGCAGCCCCGCCCTTGACCCCGAAAACCGGCCCTAACGACGGCTCCCGGAGGCACAGGATGACACGCCGGCCCAGTGCCGCCAGAGATTGCGTGAGTCCGATCGATGTGCACGTCTTTCCTTCTCCCGCGGGAGTTGGCGTTATCGCGGTGACATAGACCAGTTTGCCGTCCGGCCTGTCCTCGACGCTCTCGTAGAGTCCGCTACTCACCTTTGCAATATGCTTGCCGTAAGGCTCAAGATACTCTTCCGCGATACCCGCCGATTCCGCAATCTCTTTTATCGGGCGTATCTTTAAGTCTGAACTGTCGTCATTTCCTGAGTAAGACATCGCGCTACCTCAACCACAACATTGTGTTTAATCGGAACGCATGCCGAAAGCACACTAAAATATATTACCAGAACTCTCGCGGAAACGCCAGATTCCGAAGATAATAACGGCGGCCAGCGTGTTGACGATTCGGGCATTCGAGTCTCGGGGGTTTTCCGCCGCCGGGCCTGCCGGGGGTGGTACAATAGGGTTGGCCTGAGTGCCACCCGACGAAAGGACGTCACAGATCCATGCCAACCCATTCGCGCCGAGCCTACGCCGCGGTCGCCGCCGCAGTCGCGGTGACAACCGCGCTCGCCTCCGCCCCGCTACGCGCCCAGGCTTTGCGTAAACCGATCAAGGAGCGCGACTTCACCGTGAGCATCCTCCACCAGTCTCAAAAGCTCACCCTCTCCAAGCTGCACGGCAAAGTCGTGATCGTCGACTTCTGGGCCACCTGGTGCCGGCCATGTCAGATGGTAACCCCGGTTCTGGAGGGCCTGTACCAGCAATTCGGCAGCAAGGGTCTGGAGGTTCTCGGAATCGACTGCGACGACCAAAGCACCGTCGGCGTGGTTCCGCAATTCGTGAAAAACTTCAACATCACGTACCCGATTGCCGCCTCTCCGGCGGCCGACCAGATTGCGCAATACACGTACGAGGTCCAGGGCCTGCCAACCACAGTCCTGATTGATAAGCGAGGATACATAAGGTGGGCTCAGGTTGGGGTGAGCGACGATGAACAGAACGATCTGCGAAAGGTTGTTCTTAAGCTTCTGGCGGAAAGATGACAATGAGAGAAACGTGGACACATCCGGCCGGTCGGGCCGTACTTGCCGTTGCGGCGGCCGCGCTGTGTGTCGCCGCCTTGGGACAGTCCCGGGCGGACCAGCCGCGCCCGCCCCTGGAACCGGGAACGCCCGCGCCGGCGTTTACCACACGGACGCTCGACGGACACACGCTCACGCTCGCGGCGCTGCGCGGCCGGGTCGTCATGCTCGACTTCTGGGCGACGTGGTGCGGCCCGTGCCGTATGTCGACCCCCACCCTGGTCAGCCTGCAGCACAAGTTCGGCCCTGACGGCCTCAAGATCGTCGGAATGTCGATCGACGGCGCCGATTCGCGCGCCGATATCCCCGGCTTTATCAAGGACATGGGTGTTACATACACGGTTACCTATGCGCCGGATGCAAACGTGGCCACGGCAATGGCCTATCACGACGACATGGACCCGAACACAGGCGAGACCTTCGACCATCCGATCCCCCCGTGCGTCTTCCTGATCGATCGGCACGGCCGCGTGCGCTGGAGCCAGATTGGCTATTCCAACGACGAGCAGCAGATTCTTACACCACTCATCCGCAAGCTGCTCGCCGAGAGGTGAAGGTATGGACGATGGACACGGAGGAGACAGGCACGGAGGCCTGTCCCACGATAGGATCAGTCGTGACCGGCACTCACCTGGCTCACGAACGACGAGAGTCGTAAGTCAAGGAATCTACATCGTATTGAAGACTTCGCTTCGATATGATGGCCGCAAGCTGAGGACGGTCCGGGCGATCGGCGGACGAGGCGCCGGGCACGGCAGTTTCATTGCTTATGGCAGGTGGCCGCGCTCCGTGCCCTCTGTCTCGTCCCTACGATTCCTGTCGGCGGCGTATAGCAAAAGCTTTTTCTATCCGTGGCCCGTCAGGGCCTAGAAGCGACCACTGACCTGGCCCCCTATCCCGCTCATCGACAATCCACTCCCGGTTGAGGTGATTGTCGCCGGATACAAAGTGACTCCTGCACCCCATTCGTTGTTCGAGCCTCCCTCGTCCGCAGAATCCCCATTTGTGCCCCAATACCCGATTGTGACCGGGTACATGATCGCGAGAGTCTGTTCGTTTCTCACGCTCAGCGAATCGTAACGGTCCCAACCGGTTAGCGCATCCATCTTGCTTATTGTGGCGGAAATAAACAGGGTTGACGTTTTTGCAATGGCGTGAACCCATTCCACCTCCGGCGATAAGCCAATGCCAAAGCCGTCCGTCGATGAGTAACTCGAAGCACCCGTACCGCCCAGATCGCCCAGGTCGGCCTCCGCGGACAACAGTGCACGAGGGCGCACGAAGAGAAATGTCAAGGCCGTTCCGTAACCTCGTTGATTGTTATTGTCCGACCCCAGATAATTCCGCTCGGTAAAGGAGCTGGTGTAGTAGTCAAGGTTCGCGAGTGCGTCGATTTCGAGCGAATCGGTCTTACAGGTCAAACCCACGACCTTTCGCGAGTAGGACAGCGAATACGTCGTGTTCGAGTAGTTGGTGTTGTTTATCGGACCCGGTGTTGCAATTGAGGCGTCCCCTGGATTGGGGGGCACGTTTCGAACGGAAAGCGGCATATTGTCGACAACAAACCTGGACATTGTGAAACTGGCGCCATTGGACTGCGCCACGGGTTGGGATAATGATTGCGCAGAGGCTGCATTCACAGCCAGTGCCACCACCAGAATGGCCAGCAGCGCCGGATTGCTCGCGTGCGCCGTTGATGAATTGTGTTCCTTCAATGGATTCTCCTTCGTTGCACCGTTGCCGTTTGCTAACTCAATAATCGTCTATTGCACATTCATTGGCTATTTGTCAAATGCGAGCGATACTTTATGTTTATAACAATTAATCATACAAATAATCGGCATCACACCACGGCAGTGCCATTCGGAAACCTCATCTCGTCGACGTAAATCTCCTGAAACTGTGGGTCGGCGTGCAAGCTGACATGACGGACACGTGCCCGGAGGGCGGCATTATTGTGGTCGTCGTGG
>JBKQWH010000438.1:0-7989 GCA_052139635.1 Capsulimonadaceae bacterium | reverse complement strand
ATTAGTGATGACAGTTGTTAGGTGCGTATTTACTATTTGGTATTCGTCCGGCTTTGCGCCGGCGGTCGGGCGCAACGCGTGGCTAACAGGCGGAGGGCAACTTACCCATTAAAGAGGACGCGAACCTCAGCAAGACGATGATTAATCGGTCTGCCAAGCAATCGAAGTTCCTGCTTAATCATACCACACTTTTTTCTTCCTGGTACGTTCCGATACTCACACTATTTCAAAACTAATTTCACTAACATACCACGTAAACGGACGCATATTATATGAATAACGAGCATGCCAGCAGGATATGCAATAGTAAGTGATTTGGAATGCAAAACCGGAGTCGACGTAGTCACGAGGCGGTGAATTACTCACAAAACGGGTAGTAGAATACGCCGGAGAGACGATGCCGGGACGAGGATTCCATGATAGGCGCTGCGTTCAAAGACAACCATTGCGCTACTCACAAACTCGCGCTCCTCACTATCGAAATACTAACATTTTCAAATGACGGTGAGCCCGGCTTGAGCCATTGCGATATTCTATGAATACAGCGGTATTCATAGAATTCCTATGGCCATCGCTGGGCACTCAGATGATCAACACTCGGTGATGAGGCTGTTTCTTAATCATCCTCATCATTTCATCATCTACATCACAACTCAAGACAAATTCGAATGACCGGAACGATGGAGCGCGCTTGCCGGCGGGTAGTCCTGGTATCGCTCCACTTACCGCCTTCGACTCCGTGGCTGCGGACCGGGTTGACGCAACTGTTGGCGACATTAGCTACTGTGGAGGAGTAAGAACAATACTCTCCATCGGCTTCGGCCGGACGGGCTTGCTGCACAGGCTGCACCATCCATAGTCATTGCGTGCATAGCGTCCGTCCGGCAAATAATGGTCGCACGGAAACCTGTCAATCTGGTTGTTAAGATCCTTCAGCGCCTTCTCTGCGCTGTCGCGGCGCGCGACGAGAGACCGTATTAGATCGCAATGTGCCTTGGTCACGTGTTTCTCCCGACCAGTTGTTATGCCGGATTTTCTTGTAGTTCAGTCAACCGGTGAATACGCATAAAGCTATTGTAACATGGTTTTCGAATACTGACGAGCAAGGCGTCGTATCAAACCGCCGAATGGTCCTGTCCGCGACCCGGAACATCGCGAAACGAGGACAGGCAATCTCATTCGCCGTAAGTCGCGTCCACCAGATCGGGACAGTGCCAGACTTGATTTCGCCCAAGTCGTTTCGCCACATAAAGGGCGCGGTCAGCGGCGTCGAACAGGCTTGGCGTGTCGTCGCACCCGAACGCGGCAACCCCGATGCTAATGGTTACACCTCTCAGGGGCCAGACCGTCTCCTCGACCACGCGGCGCAAGCGCTCGGCGATTGACCCCGCCCCCGCGCAGTCGGTATGCGGAAGGATGATCGCGAACTCGTCGCCGCCGTATCTGGCGGCGAGGTCTCCCTCACGCGAAGCCGTCGCAATACACCGTCCGACTGTTCGGAGAACCTCGTCGCCGGCGGCGTGACCGAAGACGTCATTGTAGCCCTTGAAATCGTCAACATCCACAACCAGCAGCGTGAGGTTCTGGCAGTACCGCCGGCTCCGGGCGACTTCCTCGACCAGCCGCTCGTCGAAGACACGTCGATTAAAGAGCCCCGTCAGCGAATCGCGGGAGGCAAGAGCCTCGAGCATCTGGTTCGCCTCAGTCAGCCGAAGTTTCTGCTCGTTTAGCTCGATCTGAGTCGCCTTAAGTTCCGCCACGTGCCGTCCGAGCGACTCCGCCTGCCTGGCAAGCAGGCTCTCAAACTCTTTCCGACGGGTGATGTCCTGAACCTGCGAAACAAAGTACTGGGGGGCGTCGACCTCGTCGCGCACCAGCGAGACACTGACGTTTACCCACACCACGTGGCCATCTTTGTGGAAATAGCGCTTTTCCATGTGATAATGCCGAATCTCGCCCGCGATGAGCCGCCTGACACAGTCCAGACCAGCCTCCGCGTCGTCCGGATGCGTGATCGATTGGAAGTGCATGGACAGCAGCTCGCTCTGGGAGTAGCCAACTATCTCCGTCAAAACGGTGTTGACACGGATCCACCGGCCGTCCAGTGCGACGAGGGCCATTCCTATCGGAGCATTATCGAAGACATTCGCAAACCGCTCCTCGCTCTCCCGGAGCGCTTCTTCGACTGGCGTGCGGCCGGGAGAAGCTCCAGGGGCCCCGAACCGCCCGTTGTCGTACTCCATGGCTGGCTCCGATTCGCTGTTCGCTCGCAATGAACGTGCGGCGCTTTTGCGCATTACGCCCGACCTTTCCTCGATTTCGGCGCAACCCGGTGCCGCGGACACTACATCGACATGCCCTCGCCCACGCGAGCCACTAAATAAAAGCCTGAGTACTGCAGGAAGTGTACCATTGATTCCGTGGCTCTCACCGTTGCGGAAACAATGAAAAGCCTGGCGGATTCATTCGACAACGACGCCGAATGGTAATGACCGTGGAGAACACAACAGTTGAGAGCTTGAGACGGTGTCCTTTTATCCTACCCGGTCAATCGCTCGATTTAAACACTTCATCCAGGAGGCAGCGCGGAAGAATGAGCGACTCCCGAAAAGACCGGCAGCGTCGTCGGTCCTGTGTCTTATCGTGGCACAGGCGTCTGCCCGTCGTCCTTGACTCCCCGCCCCAACGCGGGTATGCTCAAGGGCATGCGTGAATGGGATACGGCGAAGCACTCGCGCCGGGAGATCGAGGCAGCCCTGACGGAGCGGGACACCAGGGCGTTGGAAACTGTCGAGGCCATCGTTCGCGGCATCCTCGACGATGTCCGGGGGCGCGGCGACGCGGCCGTTGTCGAGAATGTCCGGCGGTTCGACTGGCCGGACGCCACCGCGGAGACGCTGGAACTGCCGCGGGCCGAGATCGAGCGGGCCGGGCGCAGCGCGGACGATATGCTGCCCGCGGCGCGCGCGGCGGCCGCCAATATCGCGGCCTTTCACCGGTCGGAGATGGGCCGCCTGCAGTCTTGGATGGACACGAGCACGCCGGGACGCGTCCTGGGGCAGATCCTGCAGCCGGTCAAGCGCGTGGGAATCTATGTCCCCGGCGGCAAGGCCTCGTATCCGTCGACACTGCTGATGACGGCGATCCCTGCCCGCGTGGCCGGCGTCGCGGAGATTGTTATGTGTACCCCCGCCCGCAAGGACGGCGCGCTGCACCCGCTCGTCACCGCCCTGGCCGCAGACCATGTCGACCGGGTCTTCCGGATCGGCGGCGCGGCCGCGATCGCGGCGATGGCCCATGGAACGGAGACGGTGCCGCGGGTCGACGTGATCGTCGGGCCCGGCAACGACTTCGTCAACACCGCCAAGCGCATGGTCTATGGCGCCGTTGGCCTCGACATGCTGGCCGGACCGTCGGAGGTCGCCATCGTCGCGGATGCCGAGGCCGATCCGGGCCGGGTCGTCGCCGACCTGCTGGCGCAGACCGAGCACGACTCCGACAATCGCGGCGTCCTGTTCTCAACGTCGACAGCGATCCTCGACGCCTGCCGGCGCGAGCTGACCACTCAGCGCGAGCGTCTGTTGCGGCGGGAGATTCTGGAAGGCTCCGACCGGCACCTGCTCTTCGTGAAGACAGCTACGGTCGAGGAAGCGATCGACCTCGCGAACGTCTACGCGCCGGAGCACCTCGAACTGTTCGTCGCCGAGCCCCTCGCCGCCCTCGGCCGTGTGCGCTGCGCGGGGGCGGTCCTGCTCGGCCCGAACACATCTGCCCCCGCCGGCGACTATCTGGCGGGCCCGTCGCACACCCTGCCCACTGCGGGAACGGCCCGGTTCTCGTCGCCGCTCTCATGCAATACGTTCTTGACACGCACGAGCGTGCTGTACCACGACGCCGCTACCGCCGCGGCTCTTGCGGAACCGATCGCGGCGTTCGCCGAGGCGGAAGGGTTCGACGGACATGCGGCCGCCGCGCGACGGCGCGCCGGGGAGGCATCATGACTGAGGACGAGAATGTCGGGACAACCGAGGAATTGGCGGCGGCCGTAACCGCCGGACGCTGGGACGACGCGGGGCGGATGGTGGCCGCCGGCGTCGACCTGAACGGCACGCTCCCTGGCAGCGGCGACACCGTCCTGCACCGGGCGGTCGAGGCCCGCAATCCAGCCTTCGTCCGGCAGCTTCTGCACCTGGGCGCCGACTCGAACCAGCCCAGCCGTGGTGGCGACACGCCCCTGATGACCGCCTGCCGCGGCGACCTCGCCGTCGAGGCGCAGCTCTTACTCGATTACGGCGCCGACCCGAGCTTCTGGCACAACGGCTGGACACCCCTCCGCTACGCCGCCAAGGACCGCAACGCCACCATTATCCAGCTTCTTCTCCGCGCCGGCGCCGTCATCCCCGAGCCCGACCCCCGCGAATCCTGGGCCGCCGCTCTCGACGCCTACGCCCGCGAGATCGCGGCCACGAACCACTAAGGCCATCCGTAAAGCGACTCTTATCGTCTGATATTCAAGTCCTGACGGAGTTTATGCCGCGGAACACCGAGATGGCTGAGCGCATCACGCTCACGGAGGAGCAAACGCGCTTCTGGCTCGACCTACTGGATAAGCCCCCCGAAGCCGAATGCCAGGTTGCTCGCCGCTGCCAAAACCCTGCCGGTCGAACGACCATGACCATACCGGCCTGGCATGAGGAGGCTATCGCAAGGGTTTCGACTGCGGGCAACGCGACCTCATTGCCTTTCGCGCCAGATAATCCCGAACGTGACCCCCACCCTCAGCTTGCCTTTACTAACGAAAACCCGACGATGCGCCGGTCCTCTCGAAAGCGGCGTCGCTCCTGCTATAATGAAGGTATCCGGAGGGAAGAACTATGTCACAAACCGTCATCGAGGGCACGTGGGAAGAAATCAAGCTCCGTGAGGCGGAACTCATCGGCCACTACCTGCGCGTCACCGTCAATCCGGACCCGCCAGCGAAGACCGCCGACGAGCCGAAGGTGCTTCGCGGTTATGGCATGTTTGCGGGGCTACTCAGCACCGAAGACTTCCTCCGCGAAAGGCGCGAAGACACAATTCGCGAGGATCGGTTGCTTTAGTGAGTATTCACATCCTGGACGCATCTGCTATCGTGGCCTATGAGAACGCGGAGACAGGAGGCACGGTCGTCCGAGCGCTGTTGGCCAATCCCACAGCCGCCTGTTTTGCGCACACAATCAACCTTTGTGAAGTCTACTATCATTTGATCCGAAAAACGGATGTCCCACGCGCTCGCCAAGGAATTCTACAATTATTTGCGGATGGCGTGATCGAGCGCAACGACATGGACCGTCACTTCTGGCAGCGTGTTGGCGAACACAAGGCCCGTGGCAAGATTTCTCTTCCCGACTGCTTCTGTATCTCACTCGCCCAGGAGCTTGGCGGCGAAGTTGTTACCGCAGATCACCACGAGTTCGACCCAATCGTGCCGCTCGGCATCGTTCCGATTACCTTTATCCGTTAGCAGGACACGCATATTATGATCGAAGTCTCTGAGGCGGCCGAAGAGCTGCTGCCGCGCATCGACGGCCTCCTGTTCGACATGGACGGCGTCCTCCTCGACATCACCCACTCCATCCGACCGTGCTGCTGCCTGACCGTTCCCTTCTATTTGCGGGAGATCCGCGGATGGGCGGCCGGCGATGACCTGGTCACGCCCGCCGAGATCGAGCTGTTCAAGAATGCCGGCGGGTTTAACGACGATACCCAGCTTGTCGCGGCCATCATCCTCCATTACCTGGTGAAAGAGCACGAGCATCCGGGCTCGACCGCGGAGACCCTCAGCGTCTTTCAGCCCAGCGTGGCCAGATTCGCGGCCCGAGTCGCTGAGCGCGGCGGCGGACTGGCGGCGGCCGAAAAGGCGTGCCTCGAGGGCCTTACGTTTGACGACCGCACGGTCGTGCAGGCGGAGTACCGCAAGGATATCATCACACGAGTCTTCATGGAGCACTTCGCAGGCGAGGAGTCCATGGCGATGTACGGCGCCCCCGCCAAATACTACCACGGCCCCGGGCTCTGGAAGCACGACCGCCCGCTGATCGACCACGCGCGCCTCGACCGGGCGTCCGCCGGTCGACATCTCGGCATCCTGACCGGCCGCACCCGCGGTGAGTCGGTCTTCGGCATGCGTGTGGCCGAATTGGAGGACGTGATCCCCGCCGACCACATCGTTACTCCCGAGGACGCCCCCACAAAGCCCGGGCCACAGGGCCTCCGCAAGCTGGTCGAGCGCCTCGACATCACCGCCGGCCTCTATATCGGCGACACGCGCGACGACTTCCAGACCGTGCTGAACTACCGCAAGGCCTATCCCGACTCCCCCATGCTCGGCGCCCTAGTCCTGACCGGCCCGATGGGCGACGCCAACGCCCGCATCTTCCGCCGCACCCGCGCCGACGTCATCGCCTCCGACGTCAACGAGGTCCTCCGCTGGGTCGCTGGTTAACGGGAAGAAGAGAAGAGGAGAAGAACAGAGAGGATTTAACCACGGAAACGTGTTTTCCATGGTTAAATCCTCTCTTATTCTTAAGAATATCGAAATCCGTATTCATAGGTAATCTTTAGCTTTTGGATAATCCCGTGGATTGCGCAGCAACATGCAGCCATTGTCCGCACTACCGAAACCCGTATTGCAGCCGGCACGCAAACTGCACAGTCTTACGCATACGAATACCATAACTTTCGCCACAATATCTAATTCTAATTGTTCATGTCACCCCTTGACTCATTGATAACCACGCTGTATAATTTGCCCGGTTTATCGCTTAGTGAGACGTTGACTGCCACACATTCAACGTTCGCTCGCCGTAACTCGTGAATTACGACACCAAGCAGCCGTACTGCACTTATGCGGCAACCCGCGGCGCAAGCTCGACCGCATATTTGGGTCCTATCGAGGGACAGTCGTCCCTGTCTGTCATCTGATTTAATGCAGGCCTGGCGTACGGTCTTAATGACACACTTGCAGTTTAGAGTCATCTCTGGCGGCCCTGTGGCTCGCGGGATCGACCACATCCACACAGGTCGATCTTACCGCACGGAGTAATCCGGCGATCGACTCGTGACCATTGCAATACAGTATCGGAGATCACAACTCAGAAATAAGCCCGGTTTATTTACCGGTATTGCGCCTGCAACGATCGAATCGCTATAGACGCAATACAGTGTCCTCAATCGCAACAAGAGCCGGGGACACCACTCAGGAGGCGTACTCAGGCCTCACTACACCGCACAAGGAGCTCAGTGGATATGATGAAAAACACCATAGTGCTATGGATGATATTCATGACGATTATAGCACTCTACGCTCGACCGGCAGGAGCACAAACTATCGCGATCTCCTGCGGCAGCGCCACCGCATACAGCCCGTATGTCGCCGACACCGACTATTCGGGCGGCGGCGACGACAACTGGACCACAACGGTCAACACAACCCTTCTCACCTCACCGATCCCGCCGATCGGCGTTCTCCAAAAGGACCGCGAGGGGACCTTCACGTACACGATCCCCTCGCTGACCGCCGGCTCGAGGTACTCCGTGACGATGTACTTCGTCGAGCAGTACTTCTCGGCGGCCGGCGATCGCGTCTTCAGTGTCGCCTGTAACGGCGCCACCGTTATCTCGAACCTCGACGTTTACAAGACTGCCGGGGCAGACTATAAGGCCATTCAGGAGAGTTTCACCGGTACGGCGAACACAAGCGGTCAACTTGTCCTGAGCTTCACCGCCAGTGTCGACCAGGCCAAGTGCAGCGGTATCGCCGTTTACAGCGTGCCGCCTGCCCCCACCGGCCTGACCGCGACCGCCGGCAACGCGCAGGTCGCCCTCGCCTGGACCGCCAGTACGGGCGCGACCAGCTATAACCCGCCTTCTCGTGCTGCCGCTGGATCAATTCGTATTCGCGGAATTGACCAGCGAGGACAAGGAGCAAAAATTGCGTCTGGTTTTCGC
>JBKQWH010000437.1:0-10402 GCA_052139635.1 Capsulimonadaceae bacterium | reverse complement strand
GGCGACGAAGTACAATATTGAAGGGCGGCGCGTGCCGCCCGCATAGGGCTGACCGAGGGGGCCAGTAGCGTTTTCCGGATGCGACGTCTCACTGGCCGCCGCGGCACGAGCGCTTGCTCGTTCGACGAGAGCGGTCGTCCGCTGAGGAGATCGCCCGGTGGTGGCCGCATCAGGAGTAGGAGAAATGGTCGATGTTGCCGGAGTTGCATGGACTCAGCGAGCGCTGGTATCAGGCGTGGCTGGAGAAGGACGCTACCACAGTGGAACATCTGATGGCTGAGGACTACCTCTACGTTGGCCCGAACGGGTTGGCCCTCGATCGTCAGGCCATCCTGGCGATCATTGGCTGTCCGAGCTATCGGCTGGATCATGGGACGCGCACCGAGGTGGTTATCCGGGCCCTAGGCCATGAGGCGGCCATTGTGCGGCATCGCTGGCAGGGTGCCGGGTCGTTTGTGGGCACTTCATTCACGGATGACAATCGGTGTGTCCTGGTCTGGGAGAAACAGGCTGGGGAATGGCGTATCGTGCTGGATCAATGCTCGTTCAGCAGCAAGTAGAGGACGCGGGGCGCCCGGTTTGGCAAAGCCGTCACACCGGTGACTCTTGCTTCCAATCATTGCGCTCTACATGTCGATTACCACGTCTTCCTGGGGGCGCGAGCAGCAAATCAATAGGTTCCCTGCCGCCGCGGGTTCGAGTGGCTCGGGATCATACTTCACCGACCCGGATATCAACCCGCACTCGCAGGTCTGGCAAACTCCAGCCCCGTTCGAGGACTCGTCGTGCACGTCAGCGCGGCCAACAGGAACGCCGCCCCCGCCGCGGACGGCACAGAGTAGTCGAGCGGTGACTTCGGGCCGAGTGCGACGGCCATCATCACCGCGAACGCGGTCAAGAGGATACCGGCCACGAACGCCACCCAGTGGAGCCGCCAGCCGATCAGCAGGCCGATTGCGAGCGTCACCTCGCAGGCCGTCGCGGCCCACCCGACCACCGGCACCAGCCCGGCGGGCAAGAACCAGTTGAGCTGGGCCACGTACTCCTCGTACTTCGGCACGCTACCCCACGCGACATCCGCGGCGCCCGGAGGTCCCCACAACCCGAGCCGGTCGGCCACCGCGGACAGGAACGAAGCAGCCAGGGCCAGACGAACCACCCAGCACGCGGCAATTAGACGACGATTGACCATGATTACTCCCTCTTCGACTTCGGGGTCGCCACCTCCTTCGCGTCCCGCGGGTGCGGCACGACTGCGATGAGGCGTGTCTTCATCTTGCCCGGGTTCTTTGACACTCGATGGAGGCATCCTCGTCCGGCATCCAGGACGAACGGAGGGGGCGGCTTTGTGACAGGCTTGATCGATTTCGTGAGAACAGTCGTACGAATCGGTAGGCGGATGCGGTGAACAGCGCCTCGGCGCGCTCGTCCTCGCGCCGCACCATGGCGCGGACGGGCAGGCCGCGCCGCTGCAGCGCCTCCGAGACGAGGCCGCCCACGCCGCCAACCCGGCCCGCGGCGCCCGTGACCAGAATGAGGTGCGTCATCGTTCAGCCCTCCCCATCGTCAGCACGAGTTCTCGGCAGAGTTCCGCCGCTGAGTGCGTACTGGTCTCACCAAAGGGGCGCACCGCAGACGTCCCGGTAAGGTGCTCGCGACAATCGACAACGATGGGCAGGCTAACCACGGACCGCCGAGATAAGGCTAGTCTTTCCGGACCGCGATGCACTCGATTTCAATATCAAACGGGCCCGTCCATACCGGCACACAGAAGAAAATGCGGGCTGGCGGATTTTTCGGAAAGTAGCGCTTGTAGATTTCGTTAAATGCCTTGAAGCGCTCCGGGTTTACACAGAGTACGTTGATCTTCAAGACGTGCTCGAGGTCAGATCCCGCCGCCTCAAGAGCCGTCTTCAACTCTTCCAGGCTGCGTTCGGCCTGCTGCTCGAAAGGCGCGTTGACGAGAAGTTCTCCGGTCTTGGGATCAAATGGCGGCATACCAGAGATGAAGATCATGTCGCCGGCGCGAGTGCAGGTCGAGACCGGCACACCCCATTTCTCGAAATTGCTGTCAAACGGTTCGACGCGGATAATTTCCCTCTTCATGATCTGTCTCCTTGCTTTGCTGTCATCGGCCAGTACGAAGACCCCCGCAGTCACTGCGCCGCCGGCGATCACTAATAACGCCGACCACATCACATTTTTCATGCGTCGTTCCTTTCTGTGAAGAATGGTCATGCAAGTTCTGTCTCCTTGTACGATTTGGTTGTTTCCGTCGACGTCCATGAAGACGCTGTCCTGGCCGAAGTGAGCCTTGAACCGATCAAGAATTCGGCCGGCGATTCATGATTTCTCCTTGATGACTGGCCCATCAACTATGATGACCGTCATACGAAATACACGAATGCGGTCCCGCGCTGCGCCCTATTCCAACTTGTTCCAAAGCGGCCGTGTCTAACGGGATCCCCGGTGACGAGCATTCGGCATTACCTCGTACGCTTGGCAGCATGCGCGGAGATGGGAGGGACGTTACCAAAGAGGAGGATAAGCCCTTCCGGCATGGTGGGATGAGCGATGACCGCGTCGCGTACCGCGGTGAACGGCACTCCGGCAAGCATCGCCATCTGCACGGCTGCCATGACGTCTCCAGCGCCGGTGCCAAACATGGTGAATCCGAGGATGTGGTCGCTTTCCGTCTCGATCAACACCTTCATAAATCCGCGCGTTTCAGAAATCGTCATCGCGCGAAGGACGCCAGCCATGGGCAACTTGGCAACGCGATAAGGGATGCCGCGCCGTTTCGCCTCCGTTTCATTGAGTCCGATACGGGCCAACTCCGGGTCGGTGAACATGCAGAACGGAACCTGGCGGCCGGTAGTCACGCGATTGCCGCCGGCGATGTTGTCAATCACAACCTTGGAATCATCGGTTGAGATATGTGTGAACTGTGGGCTTCCGGCGCAATCTCCGATGGCCCAAACACCCTCGGCGGTCGTTTGCAAACGCTCGTTCACCTTCACATAGCCGCGGTCGGTCGTCTCCACGCCCGCCTTTTCGAGGCCGATGCCGCTCGTATTTGGCGTACGTCCTGCGGCTACCAGCAGGTGCGTGCCTTCCAGGGAAAGGTCGCCTCCGTCGCGCGAGCCGAGGAGCCTGATCCACTCGCCGGAGTTGCCCTTGACGCCGGTTATTTTTGCACTCGTCACGACAGTGATGCCTTCATCCCGGCACATTTCTTCCAGTCCCTGCGAGGTATCTTCGTCCTCCTGTTGCGCGAGGCGGCCATTGCGTTCGATGAGCGTGACCTCGGCGCCGAAACGGCGGAAGGCCTGGGCAAGTTCGAGTCCGACGTAACCGCCACCCAGAACCAGGAGGTGTTTCGGGATGTGATCAAGTTCAAAGGCCTCGATGTGGGTCAGCGGCTTCGCCTCGGCCAATCCCGGAATTGGCTCAAGCGTGGCGCGCGAGCCGGTGTTGACGACTACATTTTTGCCACGCAATGTGCGTGTCCCGCCGTCGTTCAAGGCAACTTCGATGGTTTTCGGGGCAACGAAGCATCCCGTGCCCATCACCAGTTCCGCGCCGCTCTTCGTGTAGTAGTGGTCGCGAAAAATCTCGACAATGTTCCTCACCATCTTGCGCTTGCGCTCACGCACGGCTGCCATGTTGATGCGCACATTCTCTTTGCTGATGCCGAATTCATTGCTGCGATGAAAGAACGACGCAACCTTGGCGCTGTGGATGATGTTCTTGCTGGGCAGGCACGCGATGTTCGGGCACGAAC
This sequence comes from Capsulimonadaceae bacterium, assembly GCA_052139635.1. GTDB lineage: Bacteria > Armatimonadota > Armatimonadia > Armatimonadales > Capsulimonadaceae > JBKQWH01. Next base: position 6,618 of record JBKQWH010000437.1, on the reverse strand, counting down.
CGGCCACATATTTGCGCTCGACCGCAATCACGCGTTGTCCCTTTTGTGCGAAGGTCCCGGCAACAATTTTGCCGCCGGTACCGCTGCCCAGCACTAGGAGATCGTATTCTTCCATGGTTTTCTTCCCTTCTATGAGTTTTTAGTTTCGAAGCATGCCGAAAAAGGTTTCATCGTTTGGCTCATGGCCCATCCCCCCATTGGCTCGCTGAGGTGTGAATTTCGGGGACGTAGCCAGCACGGATCGTCTCCACAGTCGATTTCGGCGTCAGGACGATGACCTCTGAGTTGTCCGGTAGCTCCAGGCGTTTCGTGTAGCCTCCTGCCGACCAGGCCAGTAACCAGTCGTTGTAGATCAGAAAAGCCCCTTCCCCATATTTGACGAAGACGCCATTCGGTAACTCAGCGAGCTTTGCTACAAAGAGATATTCCGGGGACACCCGCTCGGAATGCAGACGGTTGTCGATCTCGGAGGCCGTGGGCTGCGAACTTTTTTTCGGAGGATGAGCCTTCTGCCAGGCGCTGCGGAAGGCGTTGAACCGTTCCCCACGACATTCGGCGCAGGGACGGTGCCCGGCTGCCAAAGCGGTTGCTTCGTCGAGGAAGAAGAGTTCCGTGTAACGACCTGGCGTCATCACCTTCCGCTTGCGGCCCCGAAACTCCAGTACGCACACAATCCAGCGCTTCCCGTGCCACTTCCGCCTGATGCGGCTTTCCTCGTCATGCAGGACGCCACGATTGCCCATGAACGTTCCCCGCTCGGACGTGGCAATGATCTCACCAAATGGATTCACACGATTCTGTCTGGGCATCGGCACACCTGCTTCAACGGCTATACGCGAGTCTTCTCTGGCGGGGTGCGTCATCGTTCAGCCGGCTTCACATCGTCAGCACGACCCGGAAGCGCGCCTTGCCGCTCATCATGCGGTCGTAGGCCTCGGCGGCCCGTTCCAGGGGGTACACTTCGTTCATCGAACGGACACCGGACTGGACGCTGAACGCCAGCGTGTCCTCCGAGTCGATGGACGTGCCGGCGTACCAGCCCTCGACGGACCGGCGGCCCCCGATGAGCAGGAACGGAGATGTCTCCAGTGACTCGGCGACCCCCAGGACCATCAGCCGGCCGCGCGGCGCCAGCCCGCCCACGGTGGCGCTCATCGCCGGGCCGTGCGTCACGGTGGCGAGGACGACCTTGGCGCCGCCCAGCTTCGCCAACTCTGCGGCGGGGTCGGCGGCCTGGCTGTCGATGTAGTGCGCCGCGCCGAGCTGCCGGGCGAGCGGCTCCTTGTCCTTACCCCGGGCGATCGCGGCGGTGCGGAACCCCATCCGCGCCGCGTACTGGACGCCCAGGTGGCCGAGCCCGCCGAGGCCGAGGACCGCGACGAGGTCGCCCGGCCGGGCATCGCTGTTGCGCAGCGCGTTGAACGTTGTCACGCCGGCGCACATCAGCGGCGCGGCGTCCGGCGCGGGCAGCTGCGCGGGCACCCGTGCGAGGGCCGTCGCGGGGGCGACCATGTAGTCGGCGTAGCCGCCGTCGAACGAGATGCCGGTCACCTGCACGCCGGTCTGGCACGCGAAGTAGTCGCTCCGGCGGCAGTTGTCGCAGGAGAGGCAGTGCCAGGCGTGCCACCCGACGCCGACGCGCTGGCCGGGCTTCCACCGCTCCGGGACGTCCTTTCCCACGGCGTCGATCACGCCGACCACCTCGTGCCCCGGGACGCGCGGGAAGGCGATGCCGGGCCAGAGGCCGTCCTTGGTCATCGCGTCGCTGTGGCAGATGCCGCAGGCCTGAACCTTGATCCGCACGGACCCTGGTCCCGGGTTGGGTATCGGGCGCTCGACGAGCTCGAGGGGCCCGCCGGGGCGAGAGACATGGGCGACACGCATCGTGGCCATTAGGATCTTCCTATCTGTATATGTGATGTTACTGTTGGTGTCACGGTCTCGCCGGGATTACTGTTTGTTCGGCTGGGGAATGGTCACCTGCCCGGCGTGCGTCCTCGAAGGCGAGTGACTCGGGCCCGCCGCGAGCCCAAGTCGGCTGGTTTTCATGGACCGCCCTTCGGGAGTTCGAAGTGCAGTCGAACGGTTACGAGCCACGATCCCTATTCCTTGCCCTTCTCCGGGACTGTCGTTTCTTTGGTGTCGCGGGCGTGCAGGATCACCGCGAGGAGGCGGGTTCTGGTCTTGCCACTCGGATTCCGGGCCACCCGGTGCACAGATCCCGACGGCTCGTAGAACGTATCCCCGGCCTTGTATTTCTTGACCGGCTCGTCGTCGAGGGCGTGCTCGTATTCGCCCTCCAGGACGTAGCCGAACACCGGGCCGGTATGGTGGTGCGGTGAATCCTTTTGGCCGGGCTCGAAGGTCACTTCTACCACCGTCGCACTGGCAGCCTTCCCGTCCAGCTTCTCGATGATGTCCCGCTGGGAAAGCTGGGTCACCTTCACGGCCTTGTGGTGGTCGTGGTTGGCTCCAAACGTAACGGCCACTCCGACACCAATGCCAGCCGCGAGCGTTAACAGGGTCCGGATCATGATCATCTCCTATTAGTCCTTAACTGCACTGGCTCCTGCCACACCGACGTGTAGACAGTCTTACCGCGCCACGTGATCTCGACCGTCGCGAGGGCCGCGTCCTCGACGTGGACCCACGACCAGACGCCGGAGCCGGCGCCGATGATTGGGAATTCCTGCCGCCGGACCTTGTCGGCGTACGCCCCGTCGGGGTGGAACCAGGTGCCCGGTCCGTAATAGAACCCGTACCGCAGGGCGATACCCTCCATGCCGCCGGCCAGCACTCGCGCCTCCAACTCGGCGTAGGTCTGCGCGTCGGCTGCCACCTCCGGGCTCGCGCCCGAGAGGCTGGCGAGCCTCGCAGCCTGCGGCTCTGGCCGCTCTACCAGCTTCATCCCGGCCGTTCCGGCGGCCTGATCCGTCACCACGATCGCTTTCATTTGAATGCCTCTCTGTATCAGTCCCCATTACGACGTAACGGGGGTCGCTGTCTCCGCGTCCTTATGGACGAACGCTGATGATCGTCTTGCCCTTGATCCGCTCTGTCGGGTTGAAGGCGGCAACGGCGTCGTCGAGGGTCGCGACGTTGCCGATGTTCGTCCGCACTCGCCCGTCACGCGCCCGCCGGACAATCTCACTCAGTTGGGCGCGATCGGGCACGACAACGAAGTCGATCGCCAAGCCGTCGGCGGGCCGTGCCTCGGTCGGGCCGGCGATGGTCACCAGCGTTCCTCCGGCGCGAATCAGGCCTGCGGACCGCTTCGCGATGTCGCCGCCGAGGACATCGAAAACCAGATCGACCCCGCCGACATCTTCCAGGGCGTCGTTATCGAGGTCGACGAACTCCTGCGCGCCGAAGTCGAGCGCCGTCTGACGGCCGGCAGCGCGCCCGGTGCCGATGACGTAGGCGCCGGCCTCACGTGCGAGCTGGGTTGCCATCGAACCGACTACGCCGGCCGCACCGTGCACCAAGACGCTCTGCCCCGCCCGAAGGCGGCCGTGCTCGAACAGGCCCTGCCACGCGGTCAGGCCCGGCATCACGAGGGCCGCGCCCTCCGTAAAGTCAACGTCGCCCGGCAGCGGCGCGAGGTTGCGTGCCTCAACGGCTACATACTCCGCCAGCGTGCCGTCGCGAGTCCAGTCCGTGAGGCCGAACACCCGCTGTCCCACCGACAGCCCCGTCGTTCCATAGCTGAGGGCGGTGACCACTCCGGCCAGCTCGTGGCCGGGGATCGACGGCGTCCGGTCACGGCCGAGGCGATCGATCCAGGTCGAGGGCCACGACAGCTCATCCCCGGTGAATCCCGACGCATGAACCTGAACAACGACATCGCCGTAGTTCGCGCCCGAGAGGCTGGCGAGCGCCCCCCCCTGCGGCTCGGGCCGCTCCACCAGCTTCATCCCGGCCGTTCCCGCGGCCTGATCCGTCACCACAATCGCCTTCATCCGGCACCTCCATCTATGTCTGCTATCTGGAATATCGTTGTGAGCGTAGCACGCTGTTCCCCAAGGCTTGCTCGAACAGTGTGTCGAGCGCACTGAGGTTGAGGACGGGTCTCGTTACTGACGGGTCTCGAGCGGTTTCGTTGTGAGACTGGTAGCTTCGTGGCACGAAAACACCGCCTGTCGCGCGCCATGAAGCTCGACAACGAGCTACCTCATTCAAAGATACTTGTCCACAAGCAGCCCGATGTCACCCAGCGGTCCGACCTATCCGTCCCGGTCGAGATTAAAGTGTGCCGATACGGCAACCCAGGTGCCGTCGCGGCGCGCCCAGTTATCGGTGTAACGGCCCCGGCGCTGCTTGCCGTCGGCCGAGCGGGAGTTAAAGCGCCCATGGATGATCGCGAAATCACCCAGCAAGCGGATTCGCACGTCCTCGGCCACAAGCCCGCTGATCGTCACCGGCTGCGCCGTCAGCTTGAGAAACTCGGCCTTGTCGAGCAGCGAGCCGTCCGGATTCGAGCACATGAAGTCGTCGGCCAAAATCTCCTCGAAACGCTTCACATCCCCCTTCTGCACTGACGCGAAATAGTCGCGGTTCAGGGCGGTCAGCGTATCGAGATCGCGTTGCGCATTCGCGTTCGTTTGCATGGCTATCTCCTCAGGAGTTCGGCGTTTTCTAGTTCAGTTACGAAATGAAGCCCTTATCTTTGACCCGCAGGACTTCAACACGGATTGGGATTTCGCGATGCGGGCCATGATCCGAGTCCCCGACGATTAGAATTACGCCCGTCATTTCTTAAGCACCGTGTATCCGCGGATGTACACCCAATCGTCCTTCTTGGCCGGAACGTGGCAGGTCCTGCAGTCAGTTGAATAGTCGGTCGCCAGGTTGCGTGCGGGCTCCTTTCCCATGAAGAGGGCCCAACCCCACCCGTCGCCCCACAGGTTGTTGCCGGGGAATCGTCCCTTCGCGTCCTTGATCATCACGAACCAGAGCTTGACGTCGGTGGCCCAGTGGGATTGCCCCGTGGTGAGCCTCTCCGAGCCAACCCGGGTGACCTCCTTCACCAACGTCGCGCCGTCCGGGAACTTGCCGTCACGGCGATACGCCCGGACGTCCTCCGGCCGCGCATAGACGACGTGCATCTCGTCGAGCGGCTTGTCCGGCTTCGTGGCCACTGCATACGAACCCAGGTATTCGAAGGTGTCGCGGTAATCGGTCGGCCGCGAGATGCCGCCGTCCTTGGTGACGTACGGCGAGAAGTCGTCGGCCGGGCGGGTGGGCGGGTCGTCAGCCCGCGAGGGATACGACGCGCCGGGAACGATCGCTTCCGCGAGGAGCGCCACCGCGGCGAGCGCCACCCCGGCGATGCAGCCGGCGGTCAACACGTGAGGGACCTTGGTCTCCATGAGAGCTCCTCCTGGGTTTTGGGGAAGAGGGCGCGACGCAGCCCGGACGAGCCCGACCGCGGCGTGCCTCAATCCACCTCACTTCGAACGCGGGGCAGCCGCGCGCAAGACGGAGTAGAACTGGCTGAAGACGTAATCCTTCACGGCGCTCGTCTGATGACACGCGTTGCAGGCGGCGGCATTCAAGTCAGTCCGGCGATACCGACCAAGACCGCGACACCCGCAATCACACTCGACCTGTACGATCCAAGCACGGTGCTACCTCCTTGCTTTCGGGGAAAGAGATGGCGTGCCTTCGTCCGATTGCGCCAGATGACGGGTTCGCAGGAAGGACGCCTTGGGATCGGAGCGCATTGGCCGCGGCGGATCATATTACAAATATGCAAATATTATGCCGTATTTCGTTTGCGCCAGGTGGCCGGTTCCGCGGCGCCTGAATTCCCTCGAGCGGGAGAAAGAAGACTGTTTGTGGATGCTGCTAGCCGACAAGCCCCTATTTGCCAGAGCCAATCCGTGTAAGCATCTGACTCAGTTCGACTTACACCGACCAGATGGCGGCCTTGCAGGCGTTCGCCTGGTTCCGCAAGCGGGTCGTGCAGATCCCTAGGAGGTTTCTGCCCAGGCATGAGAACTTTCATGATACCTCGCTGGTCCCTCGTTCCCGACCGCTATCGGCTCCCGCAACACAGCCGAGCGCCGCTTGCGGCTCGCAAAACCAGGCGAAGAGAGTGGCTTCCACCGCTTGGCTGGGCATCATCCGGCCTCCAGACCGATCTGCACTCCCGTGGCACTGCCTTTGCAGTAAGGAGGTGGAAGACGACGAGGACGACATCGCCGAGCGAGCGGTGCACTTCGGCGGCGTGGCCGTGGGCACGGCCCGCATGGTGGCCAGGCGAAGCTCGCTGGCCGAATACTCGGCATGCCACCACACCAGGCAAACCGCTTCCCCCTTGCGGACATCCGAGTTCTCACCTCGCGAGGTCAGCGCACAGACCGCTGGAGATAACCCAACTCAACCGCACCGGCATCGTGCTTCGGCAAACCACCCGGGAGGAGCAACGCCAAGCCAATGGCACGGACCTTGCTAGTTGTTTTTTGTTACGAGAACGGGAAAGCGGGACAGGTACGATATTGACAAGATGGGGAGTTTTGGATTATGGTTCGGCGATGCCACGAACAGCGCGGGTCGCTCCTGGTGGAATGGTTTTTCACGTTTTAAATCGCGGCGTGGCGCGAATGCAGTTGTTCG
>JBKQWH010000436.1:0-10597 GCA_052139635.1 Capsulimonadaceae bacterium | reverse complement strand
GGCTCGGGAAGTTGAGCAGGCGGTGTTGATGTCCACCTCGCCGTCCTCGATGGCGGGGTTAATTGGGTTTTTTGGCGGATTCCGATATATTCTTGACGGCCCCCGTTCGCGCCGGCGTCGTCGTGTTACCGGCTGTATAGCGCTCTCAACTGTGGCAATTGTGGCACGAATCGGGTATCGGAATCTTGAAAACTTGAAACAGTTGCGCTTTTTTCCCGTTGTCGGCTGCCTCGATGACGGGGTTAATTGGGTTTTTTGGCAAATTCCGGTTAATCTCTGTTTCTCTTCTTGAACCGGGGCCTCGCCATGGCATCGGCACGTCCCTGTGCGGATGCCATGGCCGACCGCGGCGGCTCCGGTGTCTATGGTCTTAATGGTGTTCCGTATGAAATGAAGTTGACAATGTACAATTGCTCGGCGATCCGCCGGCCGGGTGTGTGCGATGCTTGCACCCATATCGGTATTATACCCGATAATCAAACATTCGTTCGTTAATGCGTCGCGGCCACGAACTTGAACATCGCACCCTTTCTCGGATTCCTTCGTTTACTGTCACAAATCGATGCAGGAGATCTGTTATGGCAAGTCAAACGTCCCAGCCGACGGTGAGGCTGCCGAGGGCCTCGAGGTCGCCGTCGGCGTCGTAGGTGTCGTCGGCGCGCTGGCCCCAGGCGGAGTAGTAGATGTCGGCGCCGTCCTGGTTGGTCAGGTTGCCGGCCAGGTCGTAGCCGAAGCTGTGCGACTCCGATGCCGTGCCGGTGCGGGCCTCGGTGGTCAGGCGTCACGTGGACGCGCGGGCCGGTCTCGTCAGCGCTGATTTAGTGGCTCGACAGCCAGGCCTCAAGATCGGACAAACTGCCGAAATCCAACATCGCGATTGCCAGCTCGGTTGCCTGCTCCGGCGTTAGTTTGTCGAGCCGCTCAGTGATATCGGCGGGCAGCGTGCTGAGCCTGTGCTGAAGCTGCAGGGCCAGGATCTGCCGACCCTCCTGCCGGCCCTCCTGCCGGCCCTCCTGCCGACCCTCCTGCCGGCCCTCCTGCCGGCCTAACTCGCGACCTTCTTTATGCCAACTGGTTATCATTTCCATGGTTGCCTCTTTCTCTGGCGCGAACAGCGCGGCGAATTCCCGCTCGTAAACCGGCATCTCGGCGGCGTTGAGCTTCAAATATGTCTCGATAAACACTCCAATGATCTCGGATTTCGCCGGATCGAGTTTGAGCGTTGCGAGTACTCGGAGCAACTGGACCTTTGCCTTCGGACGGTCGTGCTTCGCGATATTCATCCGCGTCATCAACGCGGTGGCGACCGGATTCGCCTGGTCAAGAAACGCCTTCCACGACATCCGGCTAAGCTGGATCGTCCTATATGCGAATTTTAGCACGGTTTCGCCGGAAATGGCTACCTCGTATGTATGCGGCTCTTCCCGCCGCGTCGCGTGCGAGTAGATCACGATGGGATAAACCGGCACCCCGAGCAACTCGTGCAGCCTCGCAAAATACATGAACATCCGTGACGGGAAGTCCGGTTCCGACCTCGACTGATGCTCGATGTGGATTACGATCGCCGCATCGTTGCCCTTGAGCTTCACCTGCACCACCAGGTCGGCGACGTGCTTCTCCCCGGTCCGGATATCCGTGAAGACCTCCTTGTCGAGAAAGACAACACTGTCGAAATCGATGTCGTCCGCGACCTCGGGAGCGAACAATCGAATGAAGTACTCGAAAAACGTCCTGATGAGGACCTTGAATAAGCGGTCATGATCAATCATGCAATAATTGTACCTTCCGACTCCACGATCGGATCAGTGGATGGCGGATGGCCGGTCTCACATCGCCTTCTCGACCAGGTCCCACGGAAGCAGCGTTATCGCCCCGTCGTCGCCCGGGGTGGCCAGGCATGGGACAAACGGCGACGTGACGACGCCGGACGGGAGATACTCTCGCTTGATGTACAGGCAGCAGGCGTAGGCCTCCCGGCAGCGAGTCCAGGAATTCGGCATCCTCCACCGTCTGTTCCGGACGTACCGTTCATCCTCAAATCCACTTCGGGCGAGGGACACCGCGCGGTCCGATGTCGGAGAGTGGTCTGACGCTCCTTCGGAAACGCCGTCGTATACGTCGATGAGGTCACTGTTGCGATCGGTGACAATCAGAACGAGTGCCGAAGCGTCCATACCGGGCTCGTGTAGCATGGCATTCATCATCAGCAGCATCCCCACGCAAAACTCGCCATGCTCGACGAGGTCGCGAGATCCCGCAAGCCCTTTACCCACCTTTGCACACTGTCGAATCGCGGAGCGAAGCTGCCAGATCGCAGCAAGAGCACAGAGGCCGGATACACCCAACCATTTGTGGCATAGGAACGCGGCCAGTGCGAAAGCCACAGGCCCCGCGAAAAGGACGGCGTAAGCCATTCCGTGCGACGGCATCTCGGCGCGAACCTGCGCCCGTCCTGCTTCGGTGACACGCTTCACGAAGTCCGGATCGCCTCGACGGCGGACGTACGCGGGAACGTCTTTCTCTTCGTCCGCGACAGTCGGGGACTGCGGGGTCGGATGGCTCAAGCGGTCCGTATCGCCGCCCTCGACACCTTGCAGGGTGACGACCTTCCAGTCCAGGACGTTCTCCGGCTCGACCATCATGATACGCCCGAGTTGGATGTCGCCGCGGTCCGCGGACGACTCGGCGATCCGTCCGACGATCATTCCTGTGTCCCATTCGTTGACCACCAGCCAGACCACCGACGGCTGGCCCTTGCCCTCGTCATTATTAAACGGGATGGGCTTGACGAACAGCGTACCGGCGGCGATATCGCCGGATTGGAAGCGTCGCTTGACGCCGGGCAGTGACGAGTGGCTGCGCTGAAGAGAGGCGAGAAAGTCGCCTTTCGACAGGTACGCGCTCAGAGTGTATGGTTCGCTCATCGTCGGTTCCTTCCCTGGGATTATCTGGTACTATTCGCGAGAATCGTCGCGGATTCCTTCACCAATTCCCGGCTGAAATCACGTTTTCGCGTAACCGCAGGCCCATGGACTGAAGTCCACGGCGAGTGGGACCAACGTCCCTTCGGGACACAGGAGAAGAAGCACGTTTGTGCGGCAGTGCGATCGTATGGGCGCATACGGCGGGGGTTGGCCGTGGTCGATGCTTCTAACGGCTCCCGGACGGGTGATCGAGCGGGTGATCGCTGCCGGCGCCGGCCAGACGGTACGGTCCGAATCGATAGAGAGTGTTGAGGCGGGGGCAGTTGGGGAGGGTGAGCGCCGTGACCGTGTCACCGATCGGAATCCGGTCATAGGTCTCCCGATCGACATACATGTTCCCAGCCTGCGGCACGTCGCCGGAGCGCGATCGCCGTGTGAACTCGTAATCGAGACGGTAACGTTCTCCGACGAGGCCTTCCGTGACGCGTTTGTCGACGATCCGCGCCGCGACTGCGATGCCGTGCGAATAGATTCGTCGCCGGGCGAGCTCGATCAGCGCCCACACGAGGGCCGGTATGTACACGATCAGAAAGGGGAGCCAGAATAACCCGACCACTTCTGTCTTATCGTCATCCCCGGTGATCAGCAATGGCATGGCGCCCGGCATCAGGGGCATGTACCGTACCGTCACCGGCTGCCCGTCGAAGAAACGACCGTAGTCGTGGTACGTGAGGGTGTCCACCCCGTCGTAGGGACGGTCACCGACGATGTACGAGAAGTGCGCCTCGCAGGTGAGGCTGGGCGGGGTGTCGTCATCGTCGTAGCAGTCCTTGCTGGTAATCTGCCCGGAGGTTGTCGTCCACCCGAATGTAAAACACAACAAGAACAACAGCGGCAGGAATCCCACAAACGAGAAGACCTGCTCCAGTCGGGACGATCTCCTCTTCGAGACGACACGCCTCGGGTACGGCCCGCTGAGTTCGGGCTCAAACTCCGCAATCTCTTGCCGGATGTCCCTATTGTCGAGTGTCATGTTCCACCTGCAGGAACCCGACCCGGCCTGCTTGATCGGTGAACGCCAGCCGGCCACCCTCCGCGACGGCACAGTCGACCACGGCATCGTCGGCCAGGAACTCGAGCAGGCACTCGCCCGTTGCAAAGTCCCAGACCCGCAGGGTCCTGTCACTGGCCCCTGAGACCACGCGGTTTCCGTCCGCAATGAGCGCGACGCAGCGCACGGGACCGGCGTCCCACGCTTGTAACAGCTCGCCGGAAGGCACGTCCCATACGCGCACCTTATTGTCTTCCGCCGTGGACACCGCGCGACTACCGTCCATGGTGAGTACGAGATCGAGGTCGTAACCTCGATGGCCGCTCAGTTGTCCCACCGTCTTTCCGGATTCCACGTCCCAGACGGCGAGATCGGCGACCTCTTCAGACTCCAGAATTGCCGTTCGACCGTCCCCGGACAACGCGATACACATCAAAGAGCGTGTATATGTCAGGGTTCCCATCGGCTCGCCGGTCTCGATATTCCACACCCGCACGGTCAGATGTCCCGAATCGGAGAGCGCGCGCCGCCCGTCGGCGGAAAGGGCCAGCGCCAGACCCCATCCGGGCAGCGATCGGACCGACTCGCCGCTATCCACATTCCAAACCCGAAGCGTACCATCGACCGCCCCCGATATCGCAAGGCGGCCGTCCGCGGACATGTCGACGGACTTCACCCGACCCACATGCCCGCTCAGGGTTCGCACGACCGTCCCGGTACCGGGATTCCACACACGCAGGGTGTTGTCCTGCGCGGCAGCACCGGTCGATACCGCAACGGCGCCGTCGGCGGACATGCTGATGCGTGTGAACCCCGGTCTGGCTTCGGCAGGCGCCTGGGCCTTTGCCGCCATGTTCCACACGCGCAAGGTATTGTCCTGCCATCCGGAAATCGCCCGCCGGCCGTCCTGAAACAGTGCGAAACAGTGGACGAACGCGGTGTTACCCTCGAGGGTGCCGCATGCCTTTCCCGACTCGACATCCCACACGTTCGCCCCGGATCGAGCATATCTGCCGTCGGCGGACAAGGTCGCGAAGCCGCGGTAATCGCTCGTGGCCTCGCACTTCCCGGTCTCGAGGTTCCACACGCGCACGGTCCGGTCCCAGGATGTCGAAACCGCTCGCTTGCCATCGGCCAGCATGGCGACACCGGTCACCTGTTCGGTGTGCCCGGTGAGCACGTGGACAACCTTGCTGTCCCAGAGATCCCAGACACGCATGGTCCTGTCGACCGATCCCGTGACGACACGCCTTCCGCCGGCGAAGAACGCCACACACGTCACGTGGGACGTATGTCCCTTGAGTACTTGCACGGTTGTACCCGTCTCGAGGTTCCACACCCTGGCCGTCCGGTCCATCGACCCCGAGGCCGCAATCCGGCCGTCGGGGGATAGAGCAACCGCGCAGACGGAGGCCGTGTGACCCTCCAGTGTCAGGCGGGCCACCCCGGTTTCCAGGTCCCAGAGCCGGACCGTATCGTCCCACGAGCCGGAGAGGACGCGCCGTCCGTCCGCCGAGATAACCACGGAGTACACGTAATTGGAATGACCCTCGAGCGTCCTCAGCGTCGTTCCGGTCGCCAGGTCCCAGACACGCATGGTGTTGTCGGTCGCGCCCGAGACCGCAAACCGGCCGTCCGGGGAAACGGCGACACACTCGACATGTCCTGTATGCCCCTCGAGGATCATTCGAAGCGGGCGGTCGGGGGATGTCAGGCACGTCTTGACCGGCCGCAGCCAGGCGTGATCGGTCAGCCGCGCGGCGTCCGCAAGCAGTGCCACGATCTCGGCCTCCGGCTGGTCCGATAGCCGGCCGGTCAGTTGCGACGGCAGTTGGCGCGGGGCGGCCGTAACCGCCTGGCTCGACAGCCTCAGGGCGGCTTGCACGGTCGAGAGCGCGCTGTCGGCCGGATCGCGGGACAGGATCAGGTCGTAGTCGGCCACCAACTCGACGACGCGGCCACGCTCGACCATGGCGCGGATCCAGTCATACGAAAGCAGAAGCTGCCGGAGGTCGCTCATGCGGCCGGCCTCGAAGAGGTCATGCGGCAGGGCTCGAAGGTCATCGCCGTCGCACTTGCGCCAGGTTCCATCTCGATGGATGGCCAGACAGTCGTCGATCTGTTGAGGATTCATCAGAGATCCGCCCTTTATTGCCCTCCGTGCCGGTCCCGAAAACGAGTCATGTATTCGACAATTCGAGAGGCTTTTGGCAGATTCCTGCTGAGCACTACGTGGTGAGGGTTCACAGCCGCCCTATCGACGTCCACCAGCGCCGAAAAAAGGGGCGCCTGTCGGCCTAGAGGCGATGTCGAGTATTGCCGCAAGTCTGCTGTCGCTCCGCCGAGGCGATCGAGAAGAATACGCGATCTGCTACACCCACTCGACACTCGCGCCGAGGTTTTTCAGATTCTCGACGAAGCGTGGATGGGCCCGGCGGATGGAGCGGGCGTTGCGGACGACGGATTCGCCGTCGATGGAGCTCGCAACCATGTAGAGGGCCACGGCGACGCGGATGATGTACGGCGTCTCCACCTCCGACGGCAGCAGGCGGGGGGTGCCGAACACGATCAGGCGGTGCGGGTCGCAGAGGAGGACATTCGCGCCGAATTTTTGCAGCTCGGACACCCAGCCGAATGCCCCTTCATAGACCTTGTTCCAGATGAGCACCGACCCCTCCGACCGGACAGCGAGCGCCACCATCGGCGGCAGCAGATCGACCGGAAAATAGGGCCACGGGGCGCCCTCGATCTTGGTGGACACGCTCGGCGTGTACGGTTTCTTGATCACGAGCGGCTGGCCCGCGCGAACGATGGAGTGCCCGTCCTCATAGTCGATCTGAACGCCGAACTTGGAGAAGACCCGGTTGATCAACGGGAAGTGGTGCGGAATCGAGTTCTCGACGCGCACTTCGCCTCCGGTCATGGCCCCAATGGCCAGGAAGGTCGCGATCTCGTGGTGGTCCGGGCTGATGGTCACCGACCCGCCCGACAGCTCGTCGACCCCGTCGATATGCAGTACTCCCGTTCCGATTCCGTGAATCCGAGCCCCCAGGCTGACCAGAAACGTGCACAGGTCCTGGACGTGCGGTTCGCAAGCCGCGTTGATAATGGAAGACTTACCGCGCGCCAGGACTGCCGCAAGCACGAACTGCTCGGTTGCGGTCACAGATGCGTAATCCGCCCAGTACTGATCGCCCTCAAAGCGGTCTCGCAGAGCGAGGTTCAGCGGTACGACCTTCTCGACCGTGGCCCCGAAGCCGCGCAGGATCTCGATGTGCGGATCGATCTCTCGGATACCAAGCGTACAGCCCTGAGATCGGTCGAACAGAGACACCTGCCCGCACCGCATCAGCAGCGGAGCCAACAATAGCAGAGCGCTCCGCATTCCGCCCGGAAGCTCGTTGTCGACACGCGTAAGATTGGAATGGGTGATCTCGACAATCTGCGTCTCCTTGTCGAAGGACACCTCGCTGCCGATGGTGCGAAAGAACTCCAACAGGTGGCCGACGTCGGTGATGTCGGGAACGTTGTGGATCGTAACGGTGTGCCGCGTGAGCAGGGTGGCGCAGAGAATGGGTAGGATGGCGTTCTTGTTGCCGGACGGCTTGATGAGGCCCGATAGTGGCTTTCCGCCGCGGATAAGGAGGTTGTTCATGAAAGATCCAATTCTCTGGCCAAGCCGCCCGTCTGGCCGCCATGGCATGGTCAGCGGATAGCGCAGCCGGGACGAATAGCGGGGCTCCCCAACCGGAAAGCCCACGGCGCATTCGGTGTCACTGTATTATGAGAAGGTAAGAGCAGATTGTCAAGGAACGCGTGGTTCTTCTGCAAGGGATGAGCAGGTCCGTCCGGAGGCGCCCACGGACGACTTCGGACCATGAAACAGAATGAACGAAGGCGGGCATAGATTTAATGTGCCGTTAACAGTTTACGCTCGCGATTTCCGACATAATAATCTTCTCGACCGTCCGTCAGGCGACCATTTCGAAAACACGACGACTCAGTCGCGTCACCAACGACGCCCGTTCCAGAACAATGAGGATGTTTATGCCCACTCGTCGGTTCCGTCATGCCTCGCCAGCCCTTGTGCTGGCCGCGACCGTCCTTCTCTCGCCGGCCGCTTACGCAGCCCATCACGCAAAAGCGGCGCCCGTGCACCATGTCCTGTTGATCAGCATCGACGGATTCCACGCGATCGATCTCGCGAAGTTCATTCGAGCGAACCCATCCTCCGCACTGGCGCAGTTGTCGGCGGCGGGCACCACATTCACGAACGCGTCGCAGGTGACGCCGGACGACTCGTTTCCGGGGATGGTCGGGATCGCCACGGGCGGGTCCCCCCAAACAACGGGAGTCTGGTACGACGTCACCTACGATCGCACCCTCCTTCCCGCCGGCGGCGCCGCGACGTCTCCCGGGGTCATCGTGACCTATACCGAGGATATCGACCGTGACCCGACCCGATTTGACGCCGGCGGTGGAATAGATTCCGAGAAGCTGCCGATCGATCCGGCCACGAAGCAGCCGGTGTTTCCGCATACGTACGTCCGCGTGAACACGGTTTTCGAGGTCGTGAAGTCGAGCGGAATGAGGACAGCATGGAGCGACAAGCATCCCGCGTACGAGATTCTGAACGGGCCAAGCGGCCAGGGGGTGGACGATCTATTTGACCCCGAGATCGAGGCCAACGGCACCACCAAGTCGGTTGCGAAGACGGAAGCGTACGACGACACCAAAGTCACGGCGATCTTGAACGAGATCGACGGCAAGGATCACACCGGAACCACCTCGGTAGGCGTTCCGGCCCTCTTCGGAATGAACTTCCAGGCAGTCAGCATCGGCGAGAAGCTAAAATCGGGAGGTTACGCCGACCCGGACGGCACCCCAGGCCCGGAACTCTCGGAGGCAATCGCCCATACGGACAGGTCGATCGGGAAGCTCGTGGCGGAACTCAAAGCCACAGGATTGTACGGCGACACCGCCATCATCATCACTGCGAAACACGGCCAGCAACCGCTGGACGTGACCCGGCGGCGGTTGATTCCGGATACTGCGATCCCAGCGGTGGTCAACGGCGTGCAGCCGGGGCTGCTGGCGCTCGCCACTCAGGACTGCGGGGCGCTCCTCTGGCTCACGGACCAGAGCCGCACGGCCGATGTGGCCGCGGCGCTGCGGGCGCATCAGGCCGATCTCGGGATCGAGAAAGTGCTCTATGGCCCCACCCTCGCCCTGAACTACGACGATCCCGCCCACGACACACGCACCCCGGACCTGATCGTCGTCACACAGACAGGCGTCATTATCGCCGGCGCCTCGTCCACGAAGATTGGGGAGCATGGCGGATTCGACGAGGATAATACCCACGTGGCCCTGCTTGTCGAATCCCCAGGCCTCACCGGCAACACGGTGACCGCGCCGGTCCACACCACACAAATCGCCCCGACAATCCTGCTAGCCCTCGGCCTCAATCCAGGCGATCTGCAGGCCGTTCAGCAGGAGAAAACCCAGGCGCTCCCCGGGCTGCCGTATTGATATCGCTCCAAAGCTACAGCCAAGTATGATAACAACGCGGATGAAAGGAAAACCGGAAACCATGAAATTCCATGCGCTGCCAGTGACCATTCTGGCGCTGATAACGATCGTGCTGGGCGCGGCTGGCGCCGTGCCGGCCCCCCAATCGCCGATGGCGAACGGCGTCGTCCTGATCATTCGGCACGCGGAAAAGCCGAAAAGCGGCACCGGCCTGACTCCGGCCGGCCAGCAGCGCGCGGCCGCTTATGTGAGTTATTTCGAGAAGTATCGGATTGGCTCGAAGGTGCGGCCCCCGGACGTTCTCATTGCCACGGCCGACACGGATTCTAGCCATCGTGAACGACTGACGCTCGAACCGCTCGGCAAGGCACTGGGATTACCGATCGACGTCCGGTTCCAGGAAGACGACGTCGTTTCGCTAGCCAATACCATACAGACGCACCCCGGCGGCAAAACCATTCTGATTTGCTGGCACCACGGGAAAATCCCCGCGCTCCTCCAGGCACTGGGGGCCGATCCGGACGCGCTTCTGCCGCAGGGAAAGTGGCCGTCCAAAGTCTTTAACTGGGTCATCCAACTGCCTTACGACCGCAACGGGCATCTGATCGCCGGGCAGGCTCAGCGGATCGACGAGCATTTGTTACCGGGCGACGCGACATCCACTCATTAATTCCAAAAGGACATCAACCTCCCACTGCCGGCTGCCAACCTGGCATCCGCGGCCGGATAGGACAGAAAGCCTCTGAAGCCGTATTTCTTCATGAGCATGCTGTTACATGGGCAGTTGAGCGCGAAGCCGCCGGTCACCGACAGATAGGTCTCGGCAGGGTCGAGCCCGAACTTGTCGAGGATCGACTCGACGGTTCGCTCCATCATCCGTTCGGAGATCGCCTGCGCGCCCTTCATCACCATGCTGCAGACGCACTCCTCGCGGGTGAACAGGGGGTCCCAGCCCGTGAACCCGCGGTCCGACGAGCCTTCGACGACCGCGAGTACCTGCTTCTCCAGGCGCTCCAGCACCTCGTACGACAGCGGCTGCGACTCGTTGCCGCGATAGGGCACGTCGGCGACCGCCTCGTCGAGGTCGAAG